>CAZPGQ010000006.1:0-3220 GCA_964586695.1 uncultured Candidatus Saccharibacteria bacterium | reverse complement strand
TGGTCACCAGCTGGTGGATATTGTCGGTTAATCTCGAACTTCATTGCCACACTATACAATAAATTTGGATATAGAAAAAGGCCCCCCAGAAAACAGGAGGGCCGACAGTCGAAGTCCGGAGCTTGGGCTTTGCTAGTGAGGAACTAGCACAGAATCCATCAATGTCTGTCGTAGCAACGGCAGACAGTTAGCTCACGACTACCGCCACGCAGGTGGAGACCCACAGGTGGGGTGGCAATCTGGACATCGACTGTCTACATTAAAATTACTTGAATATAAAAATTTAGTCAACAAAACTACTGAGTCGTACAAGCAACACCAACAACAGTAGCTGGGCCGCAGTTAACGGATGATGCGTAAAAAGGCCAAGGACCGGCTGTGTGGTTCTTACCATAAAAAGCCCCGTCTTCCCCATACACAAAACCCCCACCACCATGATCTATAGCTAAATATGTAAGAAGTAGATAACCTCTTCCATAAGCAGTTGCCTGGTAATGATACTCATCAATATTTGCCGTCATTGCACCCTCTCTGCCATTATTCATTGGCGGTAAAGGAATTTTTGGTAAATAGGTTGGAACCAATTTATTCATAAGATTTGACCATGCAGGAACTGCCGCACGTGGTGGATTTCTAGAATCAGCATACATAAAAGTTCCATTAGTATTACTTGGATATTTACCATTATCAAGATAATAGAACTCTAAAGCTCGTGCAATCTCATCTATCTGTGAAATTCTTTGATTATCATGAGCCCTATAAATCGACAACCTCAGTTGAGAAACTATTGTTGAACTGAGCATCCCAATAATAGAAATTACAACTAAAACTTCGATTAGAGTAAAACCTCTGGTTAGATTTGATTTATTTGGTTTTATTTTGTGTAAGAGGATCTTTCTTAGCCGAATCATAATTATATATTTTACACTAAAATATAAATAAATGGCACGGTTATCTACAAGAAATTAAAAACTATAATACTTTGTTAGAAAATCTTTCTTGTGTACCGCAAATGTTCCATTTTTTATTGATTCTCTCATACCGTCTACTAGATGTGCTAGAAAATATATGTTGTGTATAGAAGCAAGAGTTGAACCTAGCATTTCCTTTGCGTGAAAAAGATGAGCGATATAGCTTCTTGTAAAATTTTTACATGTATAACATTCGCAACCATTGTCTAGCGGGTCCATATCTTCTCTAAATTTTTGATTTAATAGATTTATTTTTCCCTCTTTTGTATAGATACCACCGTTTCGTGCAATTCGAGTTGGCGCAACACAGTCGAACAAGTCACAACCATTTTCTACTGCCATAAATAAATCCTCTGGCTCACCTATGCCCAAAAGGTGTCGTGGTTTTTCTTTTGGCAAGATACTGTTGCACCATTCTACTGCTTTGTTCATGTCTTCTTTATCAAATGATCCACCAATACCAAAGCCGTCGAAGTCGAGAGAACCTATAAACTCTGCCGACTCCTTTCTCAAAGTTTCATCACGTCCACCCTGCACAATACCGAACAGAGCCTGTGTCTCTGCATTTGGTTTTGACTTGTGATATTCCAAACTTCTTTTTGCCCAACGATGTGTTCTCTCTAATGCTTCTTTCTGGTAATGAAGTGGTTCGTGAGGTGAAGTACATTCATCAAATGCAAAAATAATATCCGCACCGAGGTTGTGTTGAATGTATATTGATTTTTCTGGAGTAAAATAATGTGCATCACCTTTTGAGTGATCACGAAACATAACTCCGTTTGGATCAATTCGCACTGTCGTAGCTTTAGCCTCATCTTCATTGCCTTCGGCACCACTTTCGGTTTTCTCTGTAAGCAAGATTTCTTTTTCCTTATTATGGGCAATTTTACTGATTCCTTTTCCATATGCCACTCCAAGCGAAAAAACTTGGAAACCACCGGAGTCTGTCATAAGTGGCCCACTCCAATTCATAGCCTTGTGAAGACCTCCCATCTTTTTTATATTTTCATCTCCTGGTTCTAGATAGAGGTGATAAGTGTTAGTAATAATAGTCTGCACTCCAGTTTCTTTGACCTGCTCTGGAGTTAGTGACTTTACTGTGCCTTTTGTTCCAACTGCAACAAAAGCTGGAGTTTCTATGTCTCCATGCGGTGTATGTATTGTTCCAATTCTACCAAGTCCATTTTCTAACTCTTTATGTATTTCAAATTTGAGAGGTGTCATTCCAGTTAGATTAGCATTTTAAAAAAGAAAAATAAATGTATTGAAAAAGGCCCGACGTATTCAGCGCCGTGCGCTTTTCCATCGAGCCTACCTCTCCATCCAGCCTCATTTTCTTTCGTGAATGGCTTCCTTGATGGCCCAGAGAGAGCAACCTACTGCAAAGAACAGTTGGAATGAACTGCGAACGCGGTTTGACGCATTGAACAGAGCCAATCCAGCGTTGACTGCTGCGGCGGATGAATACAAGATAAACACTACTTTCTCCCTTCATAGGCAACATGACCATGATTAACCATCTTAATTATAGCATATTTAATATGTACTTGTCAAATATTTATTACGAACAAAAATAGCCCAGAATCTGAGCTATTTTTTACTCACCACCACGAACTTTCATAATTTGAGTGAAATCCGATGTGAGAAATTAAAAATATGAGGAGCCTTAGTTAGTGCTAAGGTGACGAATATTTTTAATTTGGGAACGAGGAGTTCGCCAAATTTGGAAGTTCCGTCTACTTTTCTACTTTCAGTAACTCAACTTCGAAGTACAAAGTCGATCCCCCCGGTATCGGTCCATAATCATTCGCGCCATATCCCAACTCTGGTGGAATCTGAAGTAGTCTCTTTCCACCAACTCGCATACCCACTATACCATCATCCCATCCTTTTATTACCTGACCTGAACCTAGTACAAATTGAAATGGTTCATTTCGAGAAACTGAACTATCGAATACATTTCCATCTGCAAACTTACCTGTATAGTGAACAACCACTCTACTACCCACGGTTGCAATTTCCCCCATGCCGATAACTTCATCCTTTGCCAGTAATTGTGATTCTTGTGACATTATATTATTAGATTTACCATTAAAAAATGAAATGAGTGTTTGACCAAACACAAAGAAAAATCCTACTACAAAGACAGCTATAACAACAGCTATCCATTCTTTTTGACTTAATTTTTTCATACTAACAATTATATTATTCTTAACGTTAAAAGTAAATTAGGAAATATAGCCTCTGCC
>CAZPGQ010000005.1:37613-41752 GCA_964586695.1 uncultured Candidatus Saccharibacteria bacterium | reverse complement strand
GAGGCAGTGGGGGGACTAGAATCCCCTTCTTTTAAAGTCCTTGGAGATGCCTTGTTTTCCCAAATAGATATTCACAAAGAATACGGTGGGGTCTTCCCCATGCTAGCAAAAAGAGAACACGCAAAAAACCTCTCACCTATTTTGGCAAAAGCTATGACAGATGCAGAAGTTTTTGTAACAGAAAATAATTCATATTCAGTTGAAATTTGGGATGAGATTAGAATAATTTTAGAAAGAGAAGAGGGTCTCTACCCCGCTTTCAAAGAAACTTTTGAAAATATAAAAAAACCAGAATTGGATGTTATTGCGGTTACATACGGACCAGGCTTAGAGCCAGCACTATGGGTTGGGATTAGCTTTGCAACTGCGCTGGGAAAACTGTGGGGCATTCCTGTTATAGGGGCAAACCATATGGAAGGTCATATTGCTTCTGTTTTAATACAAAACCAAGACGAAAGAAAAATAGAATTCCCTGCTATGGCGGTTCTGATATCTGGAGGACACACAGAAATAGTTAAAATAGAATCTTGGGGTAAATATAAAGTCATAGGACAAACCGTAGATGACGCAGTTGGAGAAGCTTTTGATAAAGTAGCAAGAATACTGGGACTTCCTTACCCAGGTGGACCAGAAATATCAAAACTGGCAGAGAAAGCTCGTACTGAAAATATTCCAAAGGTGGCAAAGCTTCCTCGACCGATGATAAATTCAAATAATCTAAACTTTTCTTTTTCTGGATTAAAAACAGCGGTTTTATACTATGTTAGAGATAATTTTTCTGGAAGTTTTGAAAATATGACAGAAGAAAACAAAGCGGATGTAGCAAGAGAGTTTGAAGATGCTGTGGTAGATGTAATAAAAACAAAAACCAAAGAAGCACTAGATGAAAATGAGACAAAAACTCTAATAGTTGGTGGTGGAGTAATAGCCAATAAACAAATTAAGGAGGTTTTTAATAATTTTGAAAATGAATACAACGGACTTGTAGTAAAAACCCCAACAAGAGAACTTGCCACAGATAATTCCCTAATGATAGCCGTAACTGCATATATAAATATCTCTCAATACCCAGAAATATTAACTAATACAAAGAAAATAATAGCAAAAGGCAATCTTTCATTTGAATAAAAAACGTAGTTGTGATATAAAGTTTAGAAGAAGCACAAAACAGAAATGACTCACGCAATGTGAGTCATTTCTGTTTTTAAACTATTTATTTTTTATTTCTCTAGATCTATCTCTTCGTTTATCTTTTCGATAACCTTATTATTTCTGTATTCCTTGTACCAAAGATAAGAAACTATTGCTATAACCAAAAGTAGTAAGAGATTTAACCAACCAAATCCAGTTATACACTGATTTGTTGTCCCAAATAGTCTACTGAAAAATGTTTGTATCGCTGTAGCAACTGCTCTTCCTGCAGAAATTACGTTTGCAGTTAGGTTACTTACGATTTGTCTTGTTGTTGTTGATACACCCGCAAGTGTTGTCTGTCCATCTGTAGTTGTAGCTGATCCAACATTATTCATTGGGTCCAATTCTACTGGAATTGGTTCTGTACTTGTTCCAGTTACAGGAAGATTATTTCCTTGTGATGGTAATGTAATACCTGCATTTCTAAGACTCATCAAGAAGTTTCTGTAACTATCTATTTCATCCTGCTGTTGTGCATTTACAGGGAAAGCTGTCTTACAGTATATTTCATTAACTTTTTTCTTTGTAAGAATGTATGTGTACGCTGTTGGAGCATTATGTCCCCAAGGAGTTAGGATGTCACCCTTATATCGGTCTTGAAACGCATTTAGAGCAACTATAGTTTGGTCGTCATAGACACCTGTTATTTGTAGGTTAGTAAAACCTTCCAAGTCTCTTAGGAATATTTGAAGTTTTGTAACTTCTACAGGATTATTATTAAAATCCTTTCTCAAATAATCATACAAGTAATAACAAGCGTTTGGAACGGGTGTAGGTGCTGGAGTTACAATAGGACCACCTCCGCCATATGATCCAACAATCGGACCATTACCCCCTCCACCACCTCCGCCTCCACAGTTTGTACAAGGTGGAACTATTGCAGGGTTTACTTTTGTATCAACACTAGTTGTATTGTTTGTGGTATTTGGATCAGATTGGTCAGCAGAAACAACAACACTGTTAGTTATAGTCTGTCCTTCAGTCCCAGTTTTTACTGTTCCAACCAAAGTTAGAGTTGTTGATGATCCATTCAAAAGATTTCCAATTGCCCATAGATTTGTAGTCGTACTATAACTACCCAAAGTAGAAGTTGCTGATACGATATTTAGATTACCAGGAAAATTCTCTACCAACTTTACTCCTGTAGCATTATCAGGTCCGTTATTTATTACAGTAACAGTATAAGTTAATGTCTCCCCAACTCCCAAAGTAGCCTTATCCGCAACTTTTGTAACACCTATATTTGAACTTGGTGAACTTCCACCACCACCACCTCCAGCAGAAACTGTAAGTGCGAGCATAGCTGTTGTAGTTCCACAGTTATTAACAGCAGTTAAATCAATATTAAATGTTCCAGTTTGTGTAGGTGTTCCACTTATTGAATTTGTTGTAGTAGAAAATGACAAACCAGATGGCAAAGAAGTTGTTGCAACTGACAAACTAGTTACTGAAGATGATGCAGTAAGTGTATATGTAAATGGATTATTAACAGTAACAGCTGCAGTTAATGGTGAAGTTATTTGTGGTAACAAACACTGAGGTGTTGGGTTGTATGTAACGTACACATTTACTGATCTACTTAGATTGCTTGAATCCAAAACTATTTGACCATCAGCATTCATATTTCGAAGAGAATCATCTGTTGTTGTAGCTGTAAATAACTCTGGACTGAAGTTGAAGAAGTCGAAAACATTATTCAAAGTCTGATTATATTTATCGTTATATTTTGGAGTGTTCCATTGTGCTCCGTTTACAGTTGAAGTTGAGTAATAATATGTACCCAAATTTAGATCAGAATATGTAACACAATTTGCATCATTTTCAGCAAGAATTAGTTTTGTATTAGCTGTAAATATTGAACTATTCCATACTTTAGTTTGAACCAGTGTAGAAGCTACATTAGTAGTTGTACCCAAATTCATAGTAAATACTCCAGTAGGTAGCCCGAGAGAAGATGTAGCTATAGTGTTTTGTGCATCAGCAAGCATCAAACAGAATGTAATCTGTCCTTTAGGACCTCCTGTGTTTGTATCAAGGACATTTACTGTCCTTGATACAGGTATTGCTGCCAATCCTTTTGAATCTGAAACGTTGTATGTAACTGTATATGTACCCACTACAGCAGTGTTAACAGTACTTGTAGCAACAATATGGACTGTAATATCTCCATCTTCCTGATCTAGAGCAGTTGCTCCAGGATCAATATATGTACTACCCAAGTTTACTGAGGCTGGATTTAATCCAACTAGTGTAATAACTGGTCGATTATTTACTACTATACAAGGATTATTTGTTTTTATATCCAAACTCTTATCAACAAAATCAAATGATAAGTAAGACTGAACTACATGTCTTTCAGCAAAGAATACATCTACCACATGAGTTCCAGCAGTTAGGTGTATATTGCCATTTTTACTTAGTGGAACATGAACACCATTGTTATCAACTAGCAGATTTCCATCTACATATACCCACAAATCATCATCTGATGTAGAAGTATAAGCATAATCACCAGTTGTAGTTGCTGTCACTAATGCACTAGAATAAAGTCCGAAGTGATAATCATGATCACCCAACATTTCCTCTGGATTACTATCAAAAGGGAAAAAGTTGTCACCAAAATTTAAATTTGCATCAGTTCTAGTAAATCTATAAAAAGTATTGTCATACCAATTTGCTGTCCATGTTGAGTTTTTTGAAAGAGGATCACCGTATGTATCAGACCAGTGTTCTATAGGCATCTCCATTCCGAGTGTTGTTGATGCGTAGTTGTAGTATTTACTGTACCAACCATTTTCACGAACAACGTCGCATGAATTTACCTTAGGCACAACGTATACTGTTCTTGTAACTGGAAAAGCAGCTAGACCCTTTGAGTCAGAAACATTGTATGTGACAGTGTAAGTTCCAACCGTATTTATATTAACTGTACTTGTAGTAGCTAT
>CAZPGQ010000005.1:0-37513 GCA_964586695.1 uncultured Candidatus Saccharibacteria bacterium | reverse complement strand
CCAACATATACAGTTACAGGATTTGAACCCAATAGATTTATAACAGGCTTCTGATTTACTTCCTCAACACAATCAACACCATAATCAATTACAGTTGCAAAAAACAACTGTTCATCACCTCCAGTTAGTTCATCTATAAAACTTCCATCTATTTGAACTCGCCCACAAGTTCTGTATCGTGTGTCATAACTAAAATTAAATTTACCAGACTCTGGTGGATTTCTATAATCAACTTTTCCAGATGCAGGAACAGAAAAACCATGAGCCGTAGTGCCAGAACTACCAGCAGTATCATCATATGCACCAATAGTAACTACGTGCATTGTATCTGGACCATTAAAAGCAGTAACATCTACATTCCAGTCAAAAACTTTGTTACCACTGGTTTTTACGTTGTAATAACCAACAACTCCATCAGATTCACTGATTGAATATTGAATATCTTGTCTCCAAGATGAATTAGAACCTGTATTACCATTACCACCATTAAAATTTGGATCACATTGATCTGGTCCAGTATCAACTGGGTCCCAATAACAACCTCCATTTCCATCACCTTTCCACCTTCCTTCAGCGCTTACGATTTGAATATTAGATACAAAAAATAGGCACAAAAATATAGAGAAAAAAGCTATTAACTTGGTCACGGAATAATTATTATTTATCATTGTTTTTTGATTCATATTCCTTGGTTTTTATAAGTGCCAAAAAGAATACGCTTGTTTTAGGTTTTAGTCAAGTTTTCAAAAAAAAAGTTTCGTGAATAATACGGCTAAACACGGCCGTATTATAGAAATGTCTTTTATACACAAACATCTGTCCTTTATACACTGATTTAACCTTGCCAAATCAAAACAAAATGTTATGGAAATATAAAGGACATTCTTAGTATTGATGATTTAACATGTCCTTTATGCAAAAATAGGCTATTTTCATATAAAAATGCTACCAACAGGGACATTTATATGATAATCTAGAGAAATGAATGATATATTCTTATCCCCATATAACCCAAAGGAGACTGAGGAACGTATATATAGTATATGGGAACAAAGTGGATTCTTTAATCCTGATGTTTGTGTTGAGAAAGGAGTGACCAGTTCTGAAGCAAAACCTTTCACAATAGTAATGCCTCCCCCTAACTCAAATGGAAACTTGCATGCAGGCCACTCTCTTTTCATAACTATTGAAGACATTCTGACTAGATATAAAAGAATGTCTGGTTTTAAATCTCTCTGGATTCCAGGGGCTGATCATGCTGGTTTTGAAACTCAAGTTGTTTATGAAAAAAAACTAGAGAAAGAGGGCCGATCAAGATTTGGCATGGATCCAAATGATTTATACAAAGAAATTCTAAATTTTACATTAGAAAATAAAGTTAATATGGAGGCTCAGGTTAGATCTATGGGAGCATCGTGTGATTGGTCACGAGAAAAATTCACTCTTGATAATGATGTCGTGAGTAAAACTCAGGATACTTTTATCAAAATGTTTAACGATGGAATGATATATCGAGGGAAAAGAACAATCAACTGGTGTTACAAGCACCAGACTTCCCTTTCAGATGTTGAGACAGATTCAATAGAGGAATCTTCTCCTTTTTATTATTTTAAATATGGACCTTTTGAAATCGGCACAGTACGACCAGAAACAAAGTTTGGTGACAAATATGTAGTAATGCATCCAGAAGACAAGCGCTACTTGGATTACAGTCATGGCCAAAAAATTAAACTTGAGTGGATAAATGGTCCTATTGAAGCAACTATTATTAAGGATGAAGCCGTTGATATGGAGTTTGGAACAGGTGTTATGACAATTACTCCATGGCATTCTCAAATTGACTTTGAGATAGCTCAAAGGCACAACCTGGATATGGAACAAATAATAGATTGGCGAGGAAAGCTTCTGCCTATTGCTGGAGAGTTTACTGGAATGAACATAAAAGATGCTCGTCCAAAAATAGTAGAAAAATTACAATCAAAAGGCTTAGTCACAAGAATAGACGATAAGTATAAGAATGTAGTTAAGAAGTGCTATAAATGTAATACAGTTATAGAACCTCAAATAAAAGACCAATGGTTTGTTAAAATGGCCCCACTAGCAAAGATGGCCTTAGATTCTGTGGATCGAGGACAAATAAAGTTTATACCAGATAACTACGAGAAAATATTCAGATATTGGATGGAAAATACTATAGACTGGAACATATCAAGACAAATTGTTTGGGGTATACCCATCCCAGCATGGTTTAATGGAGAAGAAATCAAAGTAAGCAGTAATAAACCTGAAGGAGAGGGCTGGATAAAAGATACTGATACTTTTGATACATGGTTTTCTTCTGGACAGTGGCCACTTATGGTTACAGGTTTCCCAGATAGTGATGATTTTAAAAACTACTACCCAACTGATGTTATGGAGACTGGTCATGACTTAATATTTAAATGGGTACCACGTATGGTTATGTTTGGTCTTTATCTTGGTGGTAAGGCACCATTCCACACTGTTTATCTGCATGGATTAGTAAATGATGCTCAAGGAAAGAAAATGAGCAAGTCTAAAGGTAACGTTGTTAATCCACTGACACTGACCGATAAATACGGAACCGATGCACTAAGACTAGCATTAGTTATAGGAAATACACCTGGTACAGATCTTGCTCTAAGAGAAGATAAAGTCAAAGGTTACAAAAACTTTGCCAATAAAATCTGGAATATTACTCGCTTTGTTTTGGAAAACACAAAAGACTGGGATGGCACAAAACCAGAAAATATAAGTGAAAATGATACAAAAAATCTTAATGAGTTAAATGAATTAGTTGCTGATATCACAAAAGATATGGACAACTACAGATTCTACCTTGGAGCGGAAAAGTTATACCACTATGTTTGGCACACATTTGCTGATAAAATAATAGAAGAATCTAAAGAGAGTTTGAAGAATGAAGATACGAAAAAATCTACACAATACACACTCCGACAAATACTTGAAACTTCTCTAAAGCTTCTACATCCATTTATGCCTTTTGTTACCGAAGAGATCTGGTTTCACATCGATGGGAAAAAACTTCTTATGGTGACTTCTTGGCCAAAATAAGAAACATTTATGTTCCTTAATTTCACACAACAGTACCCTTTTGTTCTATCTTTTATCATAGGACTAATACCTGCTCTGGTTTGGCTTTGGTTTTGGTTATCTGAAGATACGCATCACGAACCAGCAAAAATACTGACCTTATCTTTTCTGGGCGGAATGCTAGCAGTTATTGCAGTATTACCTCTACAGAAATTAGTCTATGACATTTTTGGTGGTCAAAATTCTATTTCTTTTGCTCTATGGGCATCTTTGGAAGAAATTATAAAATTTATATTCGTCTACTTTATTGCTATTTGGAACAAATCTGTAACGGACGAACCAATTGACGACATAATCTACCTAATAGTGTCAGCATTGGGATTTGTCGCTCTCGAGAATACTCTTTTTATGATGGAATTTGTAGAAAATGGTGATTTTATCAACACTATAATTCACGGAAATTTAAGATTTATCGGAGCAAGCCTTTTACACACCATGTCATCCGCTACAATAGGTATATGTATGGCATTATCTTTCTATAAAGATAAAAAAACAAAAATATTATATACACTATCCGGAATTATAATCGCAATTGTATTGCATACAGCCTTTAATTTATTTATAATAAGTGAGTACATAAGTAATATTTTCTTTGTCTTCGGTGCCGTGTGGTTTAGTATAGTTATACTACTGTTACTCTTTGAGAAAGTGAAGCAAATAAATATAAATAAAATTGAACTTCAAAATAAAATTTAAAAAATATGAAAGATAACAGATCATTCTTTGAAAAATTAACTGGTAGCGTAAGAGTAGAAGATGAACCAGAGTTGGAAATCGAAGAAACCAGGCAACCATCTAAAACTGGACCAAATGGTGAGCCATGGTTTGACGATGAACCAGAAGAAGGCCAGCTTACAGTTGATATGTATCAAACTCCTACAGAAATAGTTATAAAGAGCATGGTAGCTGGTGTAAAACCAGAAGACCTGGATATTTCTATAGCCAGAGACACAGTAACAATAAAAGGCAAAAGAGAGACAGAAAGATTTGTAAGTGAAGATGACTATTTTCATCAGGAACTTTACTGGGGTTCATTCTCTAGAACTATAATGTTACCGGCAGAAATAGATGTGGAAGAAGCAGACGCAATAGAAAAACACGGCCTACTTATCATAAAGATGCCAAAGATAGATAAGAACAGACAGACAAGACTAAAAGTTAAGGGTTAAAAAAGTTACTAATCAAAAACCACTAACTAGTTAGTGGTTTTTGATTTTTGGTGCCAAGACCCAGGTTCGAACTGGGGACCCTTCCCTCTTCAGGGGAATGCTCTACCAACTGAGCTATCTTGGCGCTTTTTACTGACTCAAATCTTTAAAAGTATCCAGAATGCCATTAAAATTACCTACAACTGTCTCCTTAGTACCCCCGTATACACCTGTTAAAGCTTCTATATAAGGCTGTACAAGATAATAAGCACCAACAGCTGATCCTATAATAAACACCCAGTAAAGAATGCTCATGATACGAGCCAGACGCATAGATCTCTGGACGGAACGCAACATACTATTGTTTTCCTCCTCTAGTTCCACTGTTCTTTTAAGTAACTCTCTATCTTCTGGTTGCATGGGCTATATTATACCAAAAACCTATAAAAATCAAAACTTTTGTGCCACCAGCAGGAATCGAACCTGCATCTATCCCTTAGGACGGGACTGTTCTATCCATTGAACTACAGCGGCAAGGTTCAAACAGTTTAACCTATTTGAACCTATGTTTCTAGTTGAAACTATACTGAAAGAGGTTGCTGTGGCTGACCAGAAATATTCAAAAGTTCAGCCAGTTTTGGTTTATTAAAACCGATTATAACGTCATTATCTATAGTAATAACAGGGACGCCTAGCTGTCCTGAAATATCCATCATTTCCCTTCTTTTTTCTTGATCTACTGAGACATCAAAAGACTCATAAGCTACTCCATTTGCATTGAAGTATTCTTTTGCCATATTACAGAAGTGGCATGTTGGTGTTGAATATACAGTTACTTTTTTCATAGGTGTTTTTTAATTTAATAAATGTCCAAATAGTATATCGGAAAAAACTGACTGTCACAATAGCAATTTTTACCTAAAAATACCTTTAATCTTGTCCCAAAAACCTTGTTTTTTAATTTTTTCTCCAGTACTTGCTATTTCATCTTGCACTATGATAACTATGTTTTCTTCATACTTTGCCACACTAAATTTTGCTCGAACCTCCTCCTCAATCCCTTGTTTTGTAGACAATCTATCTATTTTTTCCTGTAATTCTTGGTCTCTTAGCCTCAGAGACTCCACATTTTTAAGCGAGGCCTGTTTCATTCTTTCACTTTCGACTTTTTTTCTATAAACTACCCAAGTTGAGTGCAAGACCAAGAGAATTATTACGGAAAGGATGCCGATTGTTATTCGGTTATACATAAGACTTCTAACCTTGCGTTTTTGTTGAAAATCAAGCATCATATGGTAAATCCTAATAAATCAATTATATGTTATTCGAAAAAAAGAACCAGCAAAAATTTAAGATCGTTTGGAAAGTTATATCTATACTAATGATAATCAGTATGGTGGTTTTGTACCTACCATTCTTTTATAACTAGGAATTAAGGGCTATTTCAGCCATTTTGAGGATTCCCTCTTTTGTCTTGTTTACAGCCATAAATCTATGGTTGTGGCAAAATACTCCACCAAGAACTCCTGTAGCTTGTTCAAGTTCTTCCCCATTTTTACCCGCCCAAGATTCTGGTAGTAGTTTACGATAAATAAATGAAAGATGGTTGTCTCTAATTCCCTTTATTGACCACGTATCATCTCTTTTATTGTAGTAAACAACATAAAGAGGTTCTGGATGTTTAGATAAAGTTTCAAGCCAAGGATAACCACTATCAGTCACTATAAGTCTTTTATCCGCAGTCTCTTCATAAGATTTTTCAACAAGCTCTTGCCCTTCTATAAAGTCTTTGGAGTAATTAACCATTCTCAAAATAATGCCCCTAGCATATGGAATTAGACTTCTAAAAATATCATCTGTTTTACTAACATCCTCTTTCCAAGTAGGCTTAAATATAAAAGTTAATAAACCTAAGTCAATTGGAAAAATATCATAGAAGGTCGGCTTCATAATGGAGATTCCATTATCAGGAGCATCTACTGGCTGAACAAGCAATTCATCGACTTTTTTTGCCACCTTTTCACTACCACATATATCTTTACCGAATTTTTTCCAAACTAAACCAAAAGAAGCGTACTTTATTCCATTTTCTCTCTTACCAGCACCTCCTTTTTGGTGGTGATCAAATCGATTAATATCTGGGTTATCTATTCCACCAACATCCACAACATAATCTGATTTTTCTATGATACTCATGTCCCGAGTCCTAAGAATCTCTACATTTACATTTTCACCCAAATATATTAGCAATGTAGATACTGCAAATAAGTCATCAGTGTGAAAATCTCCACTGTGAGCAACAATTGTTACCTTTTTATTCCCATCCATTTTTTAATTTCCAAGATTTATGATAATAAACAAATTTTAGAGCTATAACATAAGCAAAAACTGTAAATGACATGAACGGTATTGTTATGTATGAATACTGCATAAAATAAACCTTTGCACATTCACCCCCAATAGCAACACATCCTCCACTAGCACCAAAAGAAAAGCCCCATTGTATAAATGATTGATAAAGTGAAATAATCGCTCCCATAATAGAAAGAGGAACAAGATAGTCTATTACAGTTTTGTCCTTCTTGTACCACGCCATACCTACAATAACCAGCTGTGGGTACATAAATAACCTCTGCCACCAACACAAATCACAAGGAGGAAAACCTACTATATCAGAATATATCAGACTTCCAACAACAGCAGAAAGGATTCCAAAAAATAGCAGTTCTAATACGTACTTGTGAACAAAGTTGTACAGATGTTTTCTAGAATCTGAATGAGCGACAACAACCAAAAACACAGCAACAAATATTATATTTGAAACTAAAGTTAGAAAACCTATAGTAGCAGTAGCATTTGCTTGAATAAATGTTCCCATATTTATTGAGGTAAAACGCAAGAAGTTTTCTTTGCTAAATCTTCTAGAGAAACTTCACCATTAAGCCTTTCTGGAGTTGATGTTCCAGATACAGGGAAAAACCAAGTTGGATAACTCATAATACCCTTTTCAGTACAATTTGGAACTTGCCCCTTACCATCTGGAGTAGAACACTCTATATATGGTAGGTACTGTGCTGATTTGCCAAACATAGATTTTTGATTCTGACAGTGCTGACACCAAAAAGCACCGTAAAACTCTGTTCCACTGTTTTTTATACACTTTGCAAAATCATCATATTTTGATGGCTTTCCAGGTGTAACAATAAGCCAGACAACCCCAGCCACAAACAACAAACCAGCCAAATAAGAAATGTATTTATTCATAGATATTAAATTTATTATGGATTTAAGAATATCACAAAAACCATTTATTTCCAATTTCTTATAATTAAAAAAATATTTTGGCCCATTATCATACTTGACAAATATAGAATAAGTATGATATAATGTAGACAGACCAATGAAGTACTGCCTGCTCAAAGCAATGAGTAGCGGTGGGCCAGAAACCCCATTGGCAAGGAGACAGAATGTTCTCTCACAAGTCGGTAGTCGCAGAGCTTTACACAAAGAAGAACCGCCTCACTATGGAGCAGCTCGAGAAATCGATGCTCCGTCGGACAGGGAAAGATGGAGACTTTCTCCAGGGCATGGCGAACATCGCCTACCTTGTCTTCATGAGCTGGTTCAATCTTATCGTGGCAATCGTCGCGATCTGCTTGATCATCTTCGGCGCCTGGAACGCTAACACACGGTTAGTCTCTATCGCAAGTGGGACCATCACGACTTCCACATTCGGGTTCTTATCAGTCTTCTACACACGGTGGAGAGTTGATAGGAAGAATGAGATTGGAGAGATCTGGACCACCTTCGAACGACACCTCAACGTGTTATCCCAGGCGACATCCATTCCCGAGGAAGCCCTCTACTGTCTGTCCGAGGCAGAGCTACGAGAAATCGCAGCTCAGAAACTCCAACAGATTGCTGGCGAGGTAGTCGAGAATGAAGGCAAGCGGGCGGAAAAAGAATCCGCTAGAGCCGAATTCAGGAGAGTCCACTCCTCCTTGTTCATCCTCGGCCTCGCCGAGGGTGCATGGAACAAGTACTTCGCACACTAGACGCATTTCGCGTCGGGGCCGAATCGAAAGGTTCGGCCCTATTTCTATATCAAAATTATTTCTTAGTCATTAGACTTTGATGTTCCTCTGTATTCAATTCCCCACACTTTTTATATTTCTTTCCTGAACCACAGAAACATGGATCATTTCTCCCTATCTTTTCCCCATCTAGAGTTCTAGCTGAATCAGAAACGACTGTTTCTTTTGTCAGACTTTCTGCACCCTCCCTAGCTTCTACCATTTTTACAGGTTCATTAAAGAAAACTTGGTTTGGCTGTATTTGAGGAATTATTTTTACTATTTCCTGACCTATAGCAAACTCCATATCTTTGAACAACTGAAGTCCTTCTTTTTTATACTCTGTTAGTGGGTCTCTCTGACCATACGCACGCAAATTTACACTAGATCTCATGTAATCCATAACTTCTAGATGTTCTACCCAGAACATATCTGTGGCTTGAAGTATAACTTTCTTCAAAGCATCAATGTAACCAGCATCTGCGTTATTTATTTTATCTTCAATTGCTTTTCTTTCTTCTTCTGTAGAATTAGCTAATATTTCATGAATATATGATTTTATTTTTTCGATATGTCCAAGCAGAATCTCTCTTCTTCTTCCATACATTATTTTTCTTTGGAAATTTAGAACATCGTCAAATTCCAAAACGTGTTTTCGAGCATCAAAATTAAAACCTTCTATTTTCTCCTGAGCACTTTCAAGTGAACGAGTAATAAGTCTGTTTTCAATAGGTTCATCTTCTTTTATACCCAACTTACCCATCATGTTTTTTATATTGTCTCCACCAAAAACACGCATTAGATGGTCATCTAGTGACACAAAGAACTGTGTCTCTCCAGGGTCACCCTGTCGTCCAGATCGTCCTCGTAACTGGTTGTCTATTCTACGTGCATCATGCCTTTCTGTTCCAAGCACAAACAAACCGCCAATAGATTTTACTTCTTCCAATAGTTCTACACTGCCTGGGTTTCCACCAAGTTTAACGTCCACACCTCTTCCAGCCATGTTTGTAGCAATGGTTACAGCACCTTTTCGTCCAGCCTGAGCGATTATTTCTCCTTCTCTACCGTGATTCTTCGCGTTCAAAATCTCATGTGGAATACCTTCTGCCTTTAGATATTCTGAAAGAAGTTCATTTTTTTCGATAGAAACTGTACCAACAAGAACTGGTTGACCTTTTTTGTGTCTAGCTGAAATTTCTCTAGCAATAGCCTTGAACTTTCCAATTTCAGTCTGAAATATCAAATCGTTGTGATCTTTTCTAGCAATCTGTCTGTTAGTTGGTACAGAAATAACGTTAAGACCATACACTTTATAAAACTCTTCAGAAGAAGTTTTTGCTGTACCTGTCATACCAGATAGTTTTTTGTATAGTCTAAAATAGTTCTGGAATGTCACAGAAGCAAAAGTCTTTGATTCCTTTTGTATAGAAACATGTTCTTTTGCTTCTATAGCTTGGTGTAATCCTTCTGACCAACGTCTTCCAGGTTGAAGTCTTCCAGTGAATTCATCCACAATAACAATCTCGTTATCTTTAACAACATAATCCTTATCTTTATTAAAAAGTGCTCTAGCACGAACTGCAGTTTCCAGATGGTGAACATATTTTATTCCTTTCTCTGTATATATATTGTCTACACCCAAAAGTTCTTCAGCCCTACTGATCCCAGAGTCTGTAAGAGCAATAGTTTTAAACTTTTCATCTACCGTATAGTGCTCACCTTTTTCTAATTTTGAAGAAATGTCTGCAAATTTTGTATACAAATCATCAGAATCTCCAGATGGGGCAGAAATAATAAGCGGAGTTCTAGCTTCATCAATAAGAATAGAGTCAATCTCATCCACAACTGCATAGTTTGGTTCTCTCTGACGCAGTCTACTTTCTTCGTATTCTATATTATCTCTCAAGTAGTCGAAACCAAACTCGTTGTTTGTTCCGTATGTTATATCAGCATGATAAGCTTCTCTTCTTGTACAAGGTCGTAAAAATTCATTTACAACTTTAAATGAAGCAACTTCATCTCTTTCTTCATCCAACTCTTTGTGTGTTGGATCATAAAGAAAAGATTGATCATGATTAATAACTCCAACTGAAACACCAAGAAAGTTATAAACTTCTCCCATCCACACTGCATCTCGTTTTGAAAGATAGTCATTTACAGTCACAACATGAACACCTTTTCCTGTAAGTGAATTTAAATATGCAGGAAGTGTTGCAACTAAAGTTTTTCCTTCTCCAGTTCTCATTTCTGCAATAGAACCTTTATGTAAAATAAATCCACCAATAAGTTGAACATCAAAATGTCTTTCGTTGTGGCATCTTTTTGAAGCCTCTCGA
This sequence comes from uncultured Candidatus Saccharibacteria bacterium, assembly GCA_964586695.1. Lineage (GTDB taxonomy): Bacteria > Patescibacteriota > Minisyncoccia > Phycocordibacterales > DATDWN01 > C7867-006. The sequence goes on along the minus strand of CAZPGQ010000005.1, from coordinate 26,821 downwards.
ACAACAGCAAAAGCCTCTGGTAAAATAGAGTCCAGAGTCTCACCTTTTTGGATTCTCTCCTTAAATTCAGTAGTTTTCGCCTTTAGCTCATCATCAGACAATCCAGAAATAGCGCTCTCTAGAGCGTTTATTTGACTAACTATAGGTTCAGACTCTTTCAAAGCCTTGGATGTTTCATCCCCAAATATCTTTCCAAATAATGACATAATAGCCGACATTATAGCACAAAAAACAAAAAACTCATACCGTAGTATGAGTTTTTTGTCTTCAATTGAATTGAAGTAGCAAGACTAAGCTCGCTTCTTAGCTGACTTCTTCTTTGCTGCTTTCTTCTTTTTTGCTGCCATGATATTTGTAGTAAGCTTCTCGGCTAAGAGTCACTTACATAAATTATTTTTTTAAAGTTTAGAATGATAATAAATTATTTCACTCTTCCGACCTGTCATAATTATATATCAACAAAAAATAAAAAAATATTTTTTTGAAAAAAATTGTGGATAACTTTTTTATTTTATTAAAAATATTTTTTTGAAAAATTTATTTTTAATAAAATAAATTTGGAAATAAAAAAATAATCTCATGTCTGAGATTATTTTTTTTATTTGTTCTCCTATTTCCTAACTGTTCTGAATTTGTTTTATATAAGATTCTCCCTGATCTTTGAAAGTTGGATCATCTTTTATAATCTGATTCATCAAATCAATCGCCATTTGCTTTTGACCCATAGCCACATATAAAGATGCAAGAGAAAGTTTATACTGAGCATTCTTAGGGTCTTTCTGGAGTCTAACTTTCAATATAGTCACTGCACTATCATAGTCCCCTATAGCAGCATATGTTTGCAAAAATCTATTGTCTGAAATAATTACATCCTGTCCAACTTTATTTAGAAGTTCAACAGCAAGAGGTTTGTTTTTTACATATAATGCTGATAGTGCATAAAGAATCTGAGCTTCTTTATATTCTGGAGCTAACTCATATGATTGCTTTAATAAATCAAACATTTTTTGATAATTTTGTTTACCAAGATATGAACTAGCTAATTCTGAATATATAGACTGCTTTCTTGGTGATGCTATCATTGCTCTATCAAGATACTTTATAGCTTCGTCATATTGGTTAATTCTGTTATAGAAACTTCCAGCAAAAACCAGGTACCTAGCATCATTTGGTGTCTGTTTTAACTTCTCTGTAACTTTTTCTTTTGCCAAATCAACAAACTGCTGTTTTATGTTAGCGGGCAACTTATCAGAAGAATTAATCTGAATTGCTATTTGAACTAACTGCTCAGTAGCTTCTGAATCTCCAAATGATTTATATGAGTAAACTTGTTTAAACAAAGCAAGATTTTTTTCTATTCCTCCGTTATTTTCTTGTGGACTCATCGCTTGAATCAAAGTCTGATTCGCAAACAAAGCAGGTATATTTACATAATACACTGTGAATATAGTCGCAATGAGCACGACCGGTGCAACTATATAGTTAACAGCATCTTGAGAAAATGTTTTTGTGTAAAAACCAGAAGATTCAGTCTCATCCATCCTACTAACATTTATAGAATGTATGAAACCAAGTAGAGAGAAGAATACTATGTAGCTGATCAAGTTATCAAACACAAATATATTATGGAATATATAAGCAGCAATAAGACCAGTGAGTATACCTTTTTCAGTAACCTTGAGAGTACTTTCTTTTCTCCATATGTAATAGAGTAATGCAACGTACAAACTAAGATAAGAAAGTAACCCTACTAAACCTCCAGCTATAAGCCAGTCCAAGAATATGTCGTGTGTTCTATCGAACCACTGTTCCTGGCTGTGCATTCTTGGATCATAATTTTTATTAAAAACGTAATTAAAATTTTCCTGACCCCAACCAAGTATCGGGTTTTCTTTGAAGCCTTCTATTGCCATAGGCCACACAAAATATCTTCCTTGTGTTTTTATTTCTGCAAAACCTAAAGAAGAAAATCTCCCCAGAACCTGATTATTCTTAGCAAAATCAGTATTTTTTATAGAAAAGAACCCTGTAATTACAATAAGTACAAGACCCATAACAACGTAGGCAGACTTTCTAATAAAAGCATTGTCCCTCTCCTTAAACAAAACAATGAGACCAGCTAAAAGTAGCCCTCCTATAAGTCCGAGAATAGCACCTCTTGTTGCTGTAAAATAGAGTATTATTAAATTTAATAGACCTACACACGCATAAGACCATCTCTGCCAAATTGGTTTTGCAGAATCAATAAGCAGATATAGACAAAGGAATATATGGAAAACTAGATAGATCGCCAGATAGGTAGCATTTCCCAATGTAGCATCCACTCGAGTCCCTCCTTGATTAATAGTGACAGCTCCGAATACCTGAAATAGTCCGTACACAGACATCATTGCACTTGCAAATATAGAAACATTAAAAAACTGAAACCATTTTGACTGACTGTTTAGAACCGAAGAAGAAACAATATAAAACATAGCCAGGTGAGCAATAAGAACAAAGCCCTCCATTCTTTCATAATTACTCCATATACTTTTATATGCATTCACACCAAATATATCAGCGAGCAGAACAGCTCCTGTAAAAAATAGAACTGCTTTTGTCATCCAAGACATTTTTGGTCTATATTCTTTATCAGCAAAAGCCAAAACAACAAATAAACCAAATATTATTTCTACAATTATTCTAAATGCAAAACCTTTACCCGCTATAAATGGGAAATACATTGCACCAGGAACAATAAAAGGAATAAATGGAATAATAAATAAACCGCCCAAAATCAGATATTTGATAATATTTTTTGTTGTTTGCATGGTCTGAAGTATAGCAAATCACTCTTTTTACTGCTAGTAATAAAGGCCAAAACGGAGTAATATAGCTTTTATATGAAAGATCTAAAAAGTAGAGGCGTTGGAGTTCTGCGTTCTCTAGAAAAGTACACAGAAACTGATATGGTCTATGTTACTAAGAACATTTTATGGATAAATGCTAATACAATAATAGTGACCGTTTTTTCTTTTATCCTATCAATCCTATTAGCGAGATTCGTGTCTAAAGATATCTACGGAATATACCAATTCATACTATCAATTGGACTAATACTCGGATCTTTTACACTTACAGGAATGAATGCAGCTGTTACTCAAGCTGCAGCAAGAGGATTCGATGGAGTATTTATTTCATCTGTAAAAACACAATTGAAATTTGGCCTTATTCCATTTTCAATTGGAATGGCTATATCTCTTTATTACTTAATAAATGGGAACTTAATACTTTCAGTAGGAATACTTGCAACAGCAATACTACTACCAATGACTAACTCGTTGAATACTTGGGGAGCATACCTTGGTGGCAAAAAAGAGTTTGGTCGTAGTTTCTTTTATAACCAAATCATTAATGTCATTTACTATGGAGGAATAATTGCATCCGTATATTTCTTCCCAAGTGCACTAATGCTTGTGCTAGTCACCTTAGTCACGAATTTTGCTTCAAATTTATTTATATACTTACATATATTAAAAAATTACAATATAAATAAGGAGGGAGAAAAAGAAGCTTTAGACTATGGAAAAAAATTAAGTTTATCTAGTATTCTACCGATGATCTCTATTCATATTGACAACTTATTGATATTCCATCTTTTGGGTGCACAGAACTTGGCAATATACGCCTTTGCATCAAATATACCGGAGCGTTTTATGGGCTTTCTTCGTCCGCTATCGATCATTGCCCTTCCAAAACTATCAGAAAAAAACTCAGAAGATATTGGAACTAGTGTAGCAAATAAACTTAATAAATTTTTTATCATTGCATTTTTATGGGGGTTGATTTATATAGCAATAGCCCCATTTCTGTATAAAATATTTTTTCCACAATATATAGATTCCCTAAAATACTCATTTGGATACATAATATTTTCTGCAGTATCAACTATTGGAACCCTTCCGGTTACAGCACTATTTGCAAGCCGTTCAAACAAAATATTTAAATTTAATATTGTAAACCCTATATTTAACATATCATCGACACTTATTGGTGGATACACATTTGGTATTTGGGGAGTGATTATTGGAAGAATTGTGGGGAGCACATTCTCTCTTTTATTGAGTCTCTATTTTACAAAGCAAAAACCTGAAAACATATAGAATCAAATTTTTTACATCCTTTGCACGATACGATAGTTTGGCTATAACTAAATATTTATCTTTTAATCTATCTCTATTTTTTTTATAAAAATCAGAGTGTTCTGATATTTGTTTTATATGTAAATCTAATAAAGGTTTAGGATTTTTTTTGGGTGCAGTATGACTTAGATGTGAAACTGAATTATCAAAATGTATATGAGTTGTAACATCACTGAAATATCTAATGCCAACATTATCTCTAGCCATTAAACTCATACTATATGACTCATATCCATTTACAGTTTCTGGGAAAATATAACTATTATTACTAAAAAGAGTCTTTCTGAATACTGGCTTGCAATCTCCTTTTAATCTAAACTTATTCATTGTATCTTCATAAGTCGGATCATACTCTTTTTCTCCTTCATAAAACTGAAACCCTCCGCTTTTTAAACTAACCCCATTATCTATTATAGAGTTGAAGTACATTACACTTATATTGTTTGGTAATTTACATATTTTTTCAGATATTATATTTATAGCATTAGGAACAAGCTCATCATCATCATCTAAAAAAACTAACCAATCTCCAGAAGCATTTCTAATAGCAGTATTTCTAGCAGTATTTACTCCACCATTTTTTGACTGACGTATATATATTATATTTAGTTTTTCTTTATAACTCTCAACAATACTTTTCGTATTATCTTTACCACAATCATCGACAACAATTACCTCAAAAACTGAATTCTGATTCACTACACTATCTAAGGAGCGTTTAATAAGTGATGCCCTGTTATATGTGGGTATAATAATGCTTATTTTATTCATTTTAAGCTCCTTCCCAAAATAATGGTTTTTTAAAGTTAAAACTAGGAACAGAACTCAAGGAAATTTCTTCTGATTTTCCGTCATTATATTGAATTTTAAAATCTTCCAAATACTCTCCTGCAAATTTAGATTTCCTATGATAAATAGCATTGTATACAGTTGGTATTCTAGAAATATTAAAGCCTATTATTCTTGCAACAACAGCATCAACATATGCAGGGTTTTCACCAGCAATTAAAATTCCAAGAGGTTTTGGGCTTGGCTCAAGTGGTCCTTGCCCCTCTCCAGCTATAATTCCATCAACTATATTTAATATCTTCAGAGGTTTGTTTGAACAAAAGTAAGCGATATGGTTCAAATCCAACGTGGTACGCCAAATTGTATCATTTCCACGCCAGCTACCTGCTGTGATATTCTCTGAACCAGTCAATCGTGAGACCAATAACAGATAATCAAGAGCCTTCATTATGAACTTCCTTTTTATAACAGATAATTGATTTACATTTTCCCATAGATAGTCATATAGATTCTCGTATTTTGTTTTGAACCAACTTGAACTTGAGTAGTTATCACCCCCATCAAAATATGAACCCTTGATATGATGAGGTAGAAATTCCTTGTGTCCATTAATACCTACCAAGTTTTTCATTGAGCAAGTAAGTCCAGCTTTTATGTGCGTTTTGAGTTTAGGAATGTTAATAAAAAAATCTACATCATGTATTCGCTTTGTCACCAAATATTCATGCTTGCCAGGCCTATGATGATCCTGCATCAAACTCGGCTTGTATTTTGTAACTCGAAACCTATTTGAATATTCAGATATGTCCTCTAGAAAGCTATTCTCTGCCATATCAATAATATTGTATTCCTTTTTTATGTCTTCGTTGTCTGTTATTCGAAATTTCTGAATATCTCTAATGTTTAATTTTGAATTTGGAATAGTTGTAATTCTCCAATCCTCAACAATAAGTTCAATGGAGGGATTCTGTTTATTAAAAGTCTCAACAATCTCATCTAATCGAATATTTTTCTTTAAATTTTCAAAATTACAGTTTTGGAGTGGTGCATCAGCGATAATAATTTTTCCTTTTCCTTCCATAGCTATAGCAAGAAAATCTAATACATATTTAATAATTGATGGATGCGTTATGAGAGACTCAATATCAAAACCTAGTGGATTTCTGTCTCTGACCCAGTTTGGCTTAATCAAAACACTTTGACCAGGTGAAATGTATGTAGAAAAAGGATTCTCTCTAGATAGACCCATACCAGAGAAAACATCAAGCAGAGCTTGCTTGATTTCACTATCTACATCATACGGAAAAACAGGGTACTGCGTAACAGTTCTTACTACAGAAACATTATTTTTTAAATTTTTATTAATCATTTTTAACATTCCACAGATTACCCAATTTAAAATCGAAGGACTCTGGCGTAAATCTCTCCATACCTGAACCGGGATAATGAGTCATTTCTCCAAAGAAAACCCTATCACCTATACTATAAAGATCGATTCTAATATAACTAAAACCTTTCGATAACTGCCGTGACAATGATAACATTTTTTCAAAATTTACTGGTTTTGAGGCTTCTACACCCTGTTTAAACTTTAGTGTAACAGGTATATATGTCCAATCCTTATCGTACAGTGTCCTTGAATGACTAGTAAATCTATCGAAATCAATCTGAACAAAAGCACATTCTCCTTCAATCATATGAAACTTGTAGTCTTTAGGAATACTTCCTGATTCATCTCGGAGTAGTCGTTCTACAACAACTCTTCGCTCTTTAATTCTCCCATATGCCCATTCATGCTTCAAAATGCCATATGGAATACTAAGTTGTTTTTTTAGCTCTGATATAATCAATTTCTTGTTTGGAATGTCTCCTTTTTTAATTATAAAGTGTGGCCCTGAATTGTGATTTGCCTTAACAATATATTCTCCCTCTAGTTTATCAAATGGAATATTCTCTGGGTTAGTACCAGAATACAAAAGTGGGATCAAAATACTTTCCGCTTCTTTTTGACCAAGTGTGTCTATTAGATATTTTCGAACTGCATATTTATCTGCGACTATCGAAAGCACATCCCTTCTGTCATAAATTTTATTATAGATAATGTGGTGACTAAAACTTTTTGGTTTATTCAGGCACAAATCATAACCCATCATCTTTTTAAACTTTCTCTTTTCAAAATAATACCCTGAAATAAAATCCAAAGTATTAAAAACAATCCCTCTAAATTTAAAAAGGGTGGGAGAATTCCAAATAGGTCGAAAAACTGACTTAAAAAATTCCATAAAATCAATTCTACCATCTGAAACAAGCACTATCAACACAACGAAAAACTATCTTTTTTGGGCAATACAAAGCAGATAAGGGCTAGTGTATTTATTAGTAAACACACGATCTCTAAAAATAATTCTAAATAATAGGTCAAATGGTCTTTGGACCAAAAGCAAAAATCTATACAAATAATATTTCCATTTTTTATCAGTATTAAATAATCCAAAACTAAACAAACCCACATAGTCACAATAAATTATCGAAAAATCTTCTTCTGAAAAAAGACCAGAGAAAGACTTTTTACTCATAATAGAAGTATTATGCAAATCATAAGATGATTTGTTTAAAAACTTTGCCAGAACTTTATTTACTCCATTTAGATTTGGAATCATTATCACTAAATATCCATTATTCTTCAAAATATTTGAATGCAAATCAACAACACTCTGTACATTATCAAAATGCTCAATAAAACCCCTGGAAAAAACTACATCGTATTTGCCAGCATTATTTTCTTGAAAATCCTTATTAAAAAAATCTGCTTTAATAATATTATTTTCATCTAATCCCCATTTTTTAAAGTTTTCTTTAGTTATATCAACTCCTTTTTCTGAATACTCTACACCGTATGGTTCATACCCAAAAATATAACTTAAATTTATAAGATATTTTCCTGGGGCACAACCAATCTCTATTATCTTTTTAGACTTATCATAAGGCAAATATTTTTTACACAAAACTTCCCATAAAATAAAATTACTGTAATCTCTAGTTATGAATTTAATTTTATTTTTTATATAAGAAAATTTAGATTCAGATCCTACTTCATCTAAATTTATATGTTTGTATATTGAATCCCAATATTCCTTTTCAGATAATTTTTTCATATTTTAGATATTTTTTCTGTAAACTTTTATCATCTGAAAATCCCTTTTCATAAGAGGATGTATTACTAAGAAAAAAGTATGTACTACGACATAAACTGCATACGAAAATAACATAAAAATGAAATCTTTTAATTTTCTAGTATTCTTGTATCTTTTCAAAAGATGCAGCATTCCTATTTCGTACTTTAAAGGGGGTATTCTTAGATACCACTCAGTTTCTTTCTTAAAACCCTCACTTTCTACCAACAGATCAATATTTGAAGAATTAAATTGATGCAGGTGGTATGGTGGTGTAACCGATGACCACGGAATCTTAAATATTTTGTATAACAACAATGTTGTACGTGACCATAAGCAGTCAATATTTGGGGTTGTTATTATTAAAATACCATTAGTGTTAAGAAAAGTTCTGCATTGTAGAATCATATCTCTGGGATTTGTGACATGTTCTATTAATTCACCCAAAAAGACTATATCAAAAAAATCTTTTTCAAGGTTTGCATTTTCCAAAAAACCATTGAAGACTTTCAAACCTTGTTTCTGTGCATATTGTGCTGTTCTTTCATTTACCTCTATCCCCTCTGCCTTAAAACCTCTTTTATTTGCCCAATATATAGACTGACCATTACCACAGCCAACATCTAAAAACTTGCCATTTGGCTTTACTTTTTGAGCATAATCAAAAACTGTTTTAAATCTTGGATATTCTTCACGAACACCCAAATCCTCTACTCTGTTAGATTGATATCCTGATTCATACGAGTAAAGTTTTTTTTGTAAACTTTCTGCAGATGGCAACGGATAGACAAAAACTAAATCACATTTTGAACATAGGTATAGATCATATCCATCCTTATTCATAAAAAAACTAGAGTCACTATTACAGATATGGCAAGTTGGTTTCATATATGCAGTATATCTTTTAATTTTTCCATATGCACTTCGATTGAAAAATGTTTAATTATTTGATCTCTACCAGCTAAACCAACTGACTGACGAGTAGCTACCGAGGTGAGTAACTTCTCTATTCCATTTGCAAATAAAGTCGGCTCACGACGTGGGACAACAATACCAAAAAGATCAGAATCAATAATCTCTCCAACAGCCCCAACATGTGTAGCCACACAAGGCAAACCATAAGACATTGCCTCCAACAAAACATTTGGACAACCCTCTTGATCAGAAGACAGAACAAATATACCAGATTCTTTGTAAAGATTCACTACTTCACTGTATTCAATTTTTCCCAAGAAAGTAACATTTTCAGAAAGATTATTTTTTAAAACGTACTCTTCCAGAGACTTTCTAAGAACACCGTCTCCAACTATTTTCAATATTACTTTCGGAAAATTTTTCTTAATCTTCAAAACAGAGTCTAACAGCATTATATGATTTTTCTTTTTAGTCAAACTCCCAACACACAAGATGTCTGTTTTTGTATCCAAATACTTAGATTCATAATTCGGAATAGAGACTCCATTATAAATAACCTCTACTTTCTTCTTACACCAAGGTTGATAAGATACTAAGGAATTTTTAACTTGTTCTGAGACTACTGCCATAACATTAGCTCTCCAATTCATAAAAATATCAGCAATTTTATGAGATAAAGATTTAAATTCAGTGGTATTTGCTTCTCTTGTAACTAAAAAAACTTTTGGCGAAAAAATAGATACTATTCTAGAAATAAAAATAGCGTCATTGAGAGTAGAATATATAATATTGGCATCTATTTTCTTAATTACTTTCCACAAATTTAAATAAACTTTAGCATCAAAAATATTACTACCTTTTAGACAGTATATTTTTTCATTTGGAATATCTATATCATGCAAAAGTGGGTTGTCTTTATTTTCACCATACAAAACAACAAAAGAAACATCATAACCTGATTTATGTAAGTGATTAACATCGCTAACAAAAACACGCTCTGCTCCCCCTACACCCAAACTATTTATGATTAACAATATTTTTTTCATAAATATTTTTTATTTCAGAAACTATATCGTCATCTTTTAAATCATACATGCATTTCAAATATTTTTTTCCAGAAACTTCCACAAGACAATTACCCTTTTTATCCTTATTGCAAGTACATCTCTCATTATTGGTCATCACTTTAAGTTTCTTATTATAATAGGGTAGCCAAGTTGGATTTGAGTTATTTCCAATAATAACCCCAGAAACCCCCAAAACACCAGCAAGATGCGTTATGCCCGTATCTACACCCACAAAGGCCCTAGAACCCTCTATAAGGCTAGCAAGTTCATCAAAAGATAGAAGTCCAGCTAGATTATAAACTCCATTTATTTCACTAGATAAAACAGAGATTGACTCAGAATCCGTCTTACTACCTGTCAAATAGACCGGTATACCATTCTCCACTAAACGAGATATTATATTTCTCCAACGATAGATTGGTAAACTTCTTTTCTCATTTGAAGCCATTATATGAACAACAATATAATTATCTCTTAAATTTTTAGGATAATTTTTCCTATAATTATAGGATAAATTTGTTTCATTAAAAGAGAATTCTGCTTTTTTTAATAAATCAAGAACATTCTTATAAAACATTTTATTCAAATCAAAATCAATAGATAAGTCGTAAGATATATCTGATTTTTTTATGTTATCACCATAATTTAAACCGGAAAAACCCAGAACAGTAGAAGACGTAAAAAACCCGAGTAACTTTTCGGTAAAAATAATCTTTCTTGGCATATCACCAAATGTAAAAGGAGATAAAATCGCAGAATTCCTTATGCCCTTCTTAAATACAACACTAAATAAACTGCTCAAATCAAGAGATCTAATCTCGACAAAATCATACTGGCTCGATATTTCTTTTAAAAAATCAAGACTTTTTGTGCAGAATATTATTGCCTTAAAATCTGGATTGCTATTTTTTATAAATTGACAGATGTTTAGTAACATCAAAAACTCCCCTATAGAACCAAAAGAAAAAGCTATTAATTTTTCAGGTCTTTTATTTTTCACCTATAGCTATTAGGACATCCCATATCATCGGATTAGCGATTTTACCCACAATTCTCATTAATAAACCCCTACTTTCATTCGCTGTTACAGCTGAAGAAACAAACTTTTTACCCTTTTTCAATGACCTGTTTGTTTTACCGAACCAAAAGTTTGTACGAGCAGGTTTAATAGTTATAGGCTTTAGATTAAACTCAACAAAAAGCTTTGTCATAGCAAAAACAGAAAAAGGTCTTATATGTGTATAATCATTGTAAAAAAACATATAAGAAAAAGGCACGAAAACTCTGGTCCAGTTCGGAGTTTCTATAAAAACTCTCCCACCTTTTTTAAGAACATGCCGTATACCATCTATCATATCCATAGGGAAAATTAGATGCTCAATTAGATGCAAACTAATTATTCCATCAAAAAAGTTTTCTGGATATAAACTCTTCAAATCTTCCGCTGAGCCCTGTTTAAAATCTATATCTTTTGGAAAATGCTCACCTAGATCAGAGATATCCGTAGCATACAGCTGAACATCAGGACGATATGCTTTTACAATCATACAAGCCTTACCAGTTCCAGAACCCAAATCCAAGAGTTTGGCATTTTTTGGAAGATTCATTATAAAAGGCTTCAAATACTTTAACCTATATGGAGAAAGATTTTTATCAAGACTTTCTAAAGTAAAGTCATCATTTTTATTATTCCCCTGACTTATATTAAAGTATTTTTTTGGAAAGGATTTATAGTTCATATTTTTATCAATAATAAATTAGACTTAATGACTTAGCATACTTTATTTCTTACGCAAAATCAAAAAATACTCTCTTCTAAGAATAGGCGTAAAATAACCCAAAAATGCAGATATTAAGTATAGAAACTTATTTGGAAAATAATCACCAAAATAAAAAACATCGACATATTCTAAGTTTTGGATTGGATTAAATTCTTCACGACTCTGCTTTCTTAATAGTTTTACAATCGAGCCTGGTGGATAAGGTCTAATATGACCAAATGTGCCCCAAAACTTCTTTGTAACAACTTCTGAGCTCAGAACAAATTCTCCACCAATTTTTAAAACCCTAGCTGACTCACTAATGAGGTTATAGGCATCTTGAACGTTTAGATGTTCTATTACATTATGACAATGGACCATATCAAAAGTATTCGCTTGATAAGGGAGCCCAGTAGCATCGGCTAGTTTAACTTTAAAACCTTCACGAGAAAGCCTATTAATGACTTCTTCATTCATATCTACACCTTCTATTAAAGTTTTATCAAATTTTAAAAACTCCCCCTCTCCACAACCAACATCTAAGGTCTTTTTGTTTTTAAAATAAAAATCATACAAGTAATTTTTACCCTGCAGTCTTTTTTTCATAATAAACCAAAAACTTGGAACTTTTTTCATAAAATTATTATTTATTTTTTTAATTTAGAACAATTAAGAACTTGTGATTTTATATATTTGTCATTTACCTCGTATAAAGCAGAACATGAACTTAAATAATCTGAATAGAATGAATTTGATTCTACTCTAGGAATATTTATATACAAAATATTTCCACGAAAGCCTGATAAAAACTCTCTGTAGCTACTTTCGAATGCAGGAGTAGCATACATACGTCTGTTATATTGACCTGTCTGTCTAACATCCCAACCTCCATTATCATTATAAACTACAATATTCTTGATACTATTATCCTCTATATATTGCATAGAACTTGATAAAACCTTCTTTGCGGAGCCATTTATTTTACCAAACATATACTCTTCTACAAAAACAAGATTATAAGTCAAACCAAACACCAAAATACAAATCAAAATACCACCTTCTACATTTCTACTAAATCGTCCAAACAATCCCAAAAAAATAGACAGGAGCCAGAAGAAGGCGATAAAACCAAAAGAAACATAAAAAGGCATTGGACCTGAACCACCCGAAAAAACATAAAGGAAGTCCCAATTAAAAGAAAGAATTCGGCCTATCCATTCTGATTTTGGATGAAGAGAAGGGACAGAATGTTGAAAAAACTGAAATGCAAAAATTAGAAGCGCTATTATAATAGAAAATAATAAAGTTTTTTGATCCTTTACATTTTTATCAAAATGCTTATAAAATACTAAACCAGAAATAATAACTAACGGAATAACTAAGAATTCAAAATATCTATCTAGGGCACCGATAGAAAAATCAAATAAGAAAAGATAAAAGAATAAACCAAGTATTATAAAAATAAAAAAAGCTCTAGTTTTAGAAAATATTTCTCTATCGACAAAGATTGTAGGAATGATTATAAGTGGAGAAAGATAAAGAATAGATTTTACAAACTGAATGAATGTTTGAAACCATCCTCTACCCAAGAAACTTGATGACTCGGCAAAATGTTTCCAATACTTTATAGAATATTCAAGCTTAAAGAACGGAAAAATAAACCTAGCTAAGACCAAAATTAGAATCAATCCTGTTATTATTCCTAACCCACTAAGAATATATTTTAAAATCTTCTTTCTGTCTGAAAAAACTTTCATCTCTATTGCAAAATCTATAGCCAAGGCAACAAACGGTAAAATACCACTAAGTTTAACCAGAAAGCCCCCTAAGCCCCCTATAATGAGCAAGGACAGCCATTTATAGTCTTTCCACCCAGAAGACTTAAACTTGAAATATCCTATAAATAGCAGTAAGGCAAAAAATGGCATAACAGCGCCATCAACATCGACCATAAGTGAAGCCAGTATGGAATAAAAAGATACAGCAAAAAGTGACGTTATAATAAATGCTTCTTTTTTGCCAAATAAAAACTTTGAAAGATAAAACAATAAAAACAGGTTTATAGTGCTAAAGCCAAGTGGAATAAGACGAAAATTATTATCACCCACCAGTGGACCCAATTTCGTGTATATAAGTTCAGTAAGTGGCGGATGAGGAACACTACCGGCAGGTATTATTTCTGGGTGTGAGTACATTACCCATTTATATTCATCTTGATGATAAGGTGTGTCTACACCAGGTAGTCTAATAAAAATAAAAACTACAAATATTACAAAAATAATTAAATAATCTTTATTTTTTTTAATAAAATCAATCATCTTAGAAAAAAATCTTTGCTACTGCTAGTATACCCTGCTTCCATGGAACTCTGTGGTTTACCCCACTTTTCCCCTCAAAACTCTTTTTATTTTTCAAATACCAATCATAGTTTCTCAATAAGGCATCCTTATTTGAAAATTTTGGACTCCAACCTAATGCTTTTTGAGCCTTTTCAATAGAAACAAAACTATCCTTTGAAGCTGTCTCGTAAACCCATTTATATAAAGGTGAGATTCTCAATGCTTCTAAAATACGTAGAGTTAATATCATTGGAAAAGCTGGGAAACCAATTATTTTTTTATTAAATCCAGCCCTATCCAATACAGACTGATAGTCCTCTTTCATTGTATTGAATTCTTTTGCTCCAAAGTTAAAAACATCATTTACAGTAGAGCTCTCTAAAGTACAGCAAAGATATATTCCATCACAAAAGTCTTCCACATCCATTAATTGATAACGATTATTACCAAAACCAATCATTGGGAAATTGTGGCCTGTTTCAGCCCAATCATAAAACAAAGCAAAAACTCCAAGACGTTCAGGTCCAATAAAAGATTTTGGTCTAAGAATAGAAACTGTTAATCCTTTATTTCTATAATCTACACATATTTCTTCCGCAGCTATTTTGGCTTTTCCATACTCACCTACACCATCGAGCTTATCCGTCTCAAAAAGTGGATGATGGTCTGGAATACCGTAAACTGCTGTAGAAGATATATGAGCAATTCGTTTTATACCATTTTGAAAAGCGCCCTCGCAAACATTTCTTGTTCCATCTATATCAGTAGTTCTGATATCTTCTGCAGAATATAGTGGTAATGCAGCGGCCATATGTATTACAACATCACAACCAGACATACTAGTCTTTAAAAAATCAAAATTCCGAATATCTCCAACTATCCATTTAATCCTATCTTTCTCCGGATAATCAAAAGGTAATAGATCGTAAGAAACGACTTCATGCCCACGATCAAGTAAGAACCTGACCATATTTATACCCAGGAAACCTGATCCTCCAGTGATAAAAAATTTCATATTTCAATATGATAACAATTATTAATAATAATAAAAAGCATTGACTAAACTCATTTTATTATCAATAAAACTAAGCAAAAATAGATAAATAAAACACACCTGCCATATAGACAAACCAAAACAAAAAAGTGATAAATATTACCCTATCTTTAAATACTAATATTTCAGGGGCCTCACTATAATGACTACCTATAAAAATAAGGTTCAATAATCTAAAAACGACTACACAAACAAAAATATTTGAATATATTAAATATGGTGAATTATGCCCCAAAACCGACCAAATAGCATATATAACTAATGTAGCGATAGCGGAACCAACAAAAGCATAATCTAAACCTTTTTCAGAATAAAACTCCATAACTAAACGCCTATTATCTCTAGAAAACTCAGATCTTCTTTTACCAAAAACAACAAAAAGGGAACCGAAAAATACACAAAGAATAATCCATGGAGATAAATATATAGAAATAACCAAACCTCCAGCTATTACTCTAAGAACATAGCACAAGGAAACCGAAATAGAATCAACAATAGCTACTTTTTTTAACCATATAGTATAAATAAAATTCAAAAACAAATAGGCAAGAATGACTGGAACAATTTTAGGTAAAAAATAAATGAGAATAAAACCAACAAACAAAAGTAGACCTAAAAAAACTATAGCTTTGTTTACAGAAACTAGATTAGACGCAATTGGCCTATTTTTTTTAAGGGGATGTTTCCTGTCACCCTCGACGTCATATATATCATTAAATATATAAACAACACTTGAAAAAACCGAAAAAATAATTGCAGCTAAAAATATTTGAATAAAATATTCTTTGTTATAGACCGCTCCAGCAAAAAATAAAGGAGCAAACACTAGTAGATTTTTAACCCATTGAAACGGTCTCATTAGTTTAAAAAGGTTTTTTGAATCCCAAACAAAATCATCTATAAAATAAGTTATCTTAGTAGATAAAGAATCTTTTCCGATCACATGTCTTACTTTTAAAAACTCACCTCCAACATTTAAAGCAAACAAACCGTCGGTTAAAAACTTGTCCCCCACAACAACAATTCTTTTATTTTTATCTATTTGATCCAAAATATCGCCTTTAAATGGCTTGAAGCATTTAAAATTTTTTACTCCAGCTAGGCTAGAGAAACTCTCTGCATTTTGAGGAGAACCATTTGAACAGATAAAAACATCATTATAAATACTAAATCTTTTTATTTTTTCTATAACATTAGCAGATATTTCATTTGTTTTATCTGGAACCAAAGTACCATCAACATCAATAATGAGTGTTGAATCAATTATAGAACCCTCATCAATGTCTATAAAATTTTTCATTAAATTATTTTATTTTTCTCCAAATAGTAGCTCCAAAATCTAATGTAAAATCTTCTTTCTTATATGTTTTTTTAAACCAATCACCTTTTACAAAACAAGGATCTAATTCTTCCCCACTAACAACCACCCAATCTGGAACCGTAAATAAAATAATTTTTGGTGGAATATTATACATACGGCTCATATCAACACACTCACCTTCTACCGGATAAAAAGATGTAGCATAATCATTAACCAAGCCAAAAAAATCCACTATTTTAACTCCCTTTAGATAAAAACCTAAAACTCCTATATTATTTATACCAACAGAATCACCAGGTACCATCCTTTCTTTTATGTGATCTGCCACCTCCATATTATAAAGCTCACTACCTGGACCCTGCGCAAACACACCGCTAGTCCAAAAATAAAATGGCCCCATCAAAATCAAAATAGTTACAAATATTTTTAAATAGTGGCCTTTTATTTTTTCATAAATCACAGATAACCCAATAAACGAAAGTAGTATCCACAATGGCTCCATCTGGCTAATGTACCAAGGCCACATAACTGGATTAGAAATACTGTAGACAACAAAATACAAAGTAGGAATAGCAAAAACTATCCAATTTTTATAATTCATTTTATTTTTTATTCCGATATAAACCAAAAGAATAAAAGGTGTTAGATTGAAAATAGACTGCAATATTAAATTTTCTGGATCAAATATTTTCCCAACATAAGTCCTACTCATCGAAGCGAGTTGGGTTTTAAAGGCGTGAACTTTAGGTATATTTACCATATCACTCAAATGCAACTTCGTCATCAATGATTGTGGAACAAACGAATCAAAATATATTGTAGAAAAAACTAGCCAAGGTAATGCAACCAATATTGATGTAAATGTGTATCTAATAGTCTTTTCAAAACCATAATTCTTCCACCAATATATGAAAGCCAATACAGCAATTAAAGCCGCATCAGGCCTAGTCAGCAAAACAAAAGAAAGAAAAACTGCTGATATATAATTTTTACCTATTAATAGATAATGAATAAAAGCGAATAAAGTTAAAATAAACAATCCCGTCTCCATTCCTTCAGGAATTATTTTAGACAAATTAAAAGCGAAGACAAAAACGGCAACAAGCGCAACATTTTTTGAAAAGAAATACTGACAAACTTTATAGAAAAAGATGGAGCTTAGGGATAAAAAAATAACATTCTCCAAAAGGACAACTGTCGGTATATCAAGAAAGCCAAAAACCAGTTTAAATAGAACCCCACTCAGTGTAAAAAGAGGTGTTGTTGCTCCAAGTATTTTTTCTCCAATATTATAAACAAAACCATTACCCGAAATAATATTGTCTATATAACGAAAAAGAATAAAAGAGTCGTCGGTAGAATGTTTGACTCCACCAAAATATATAAAAATAGATGAGACAAAAAAAGTAATCAAAAAAGAAATAAATTCAAACTTATATCTTTTGATTTTATCTATTAAAAAATTCATTTTATTTTTTTGATGATATCACAATTTTATAATTTTATGAAGGGAAAAAACTTGCTATATTGTATAAATTATGTTATTATTATGGTAGGAGGTAGGAATGTGGTCTATCAATGACCCAGTTCCCCAGAGAATAGATGCTATCGTAGTCATATCCTATGGAGCGGAGAAAAATCGACTCTCTAGGAGAAGTGGTGATGTAGCATTCATGGCTCTGGAACTTGCAAAACGGCATCCAGAAGCAGTGATCTACTGGGGTACGTTTGGTAAGAGCCCAAACGAGAAAAAAGAGGAGTCCTTGAAATACAGGATGTTCTCTGGCTTCAAACACGTCCACATCGGCTCGGTAACAAGCACAACGGACGAACTGGAAGCCGTGCTAAAGTTCATTCACGAAGGACAGAATATCGTCGTTTTGATGGATGGTTCACACTCGAGGCGATGCATTCGGGTGTGGAAATACTCCAACCAGGATAAGTGCGTATACGGGGTTTCAACTCCCGTGGCCATTAGTGACTGGGGCAACCCGATGCTGTTGCAGAAACTCTGGCCAGTCTGGCTGGTAGTGAATGCAATACTCCTCCCCCTTTACTGGGGCAACGGACCACGCAGGATGGCGAAGGTGAACTTCAGCCAACCTACGTGGTAGCAAACCGACTCGCCTTGTGCACAACAATGACGGGTCGGTTTTTAAATTTTCTTAAACTTATATTTAAAAATTAAAGGTAGCATTTTGAAACCAAGTATCGCTGCTTTTATTGTACTGCCAGTATAACCAGAAACACCAATTCTTTCTTTGTATATAACCGGAATTTCAATTATTTTTTTCTCAAGTCTGACCAACCATATCATTAGCTCTGGAGAAAAAGTTCCATCACCTTTTGATTCGGAAAAATATTTTTTAATTTTTTCTAAAGATTCTCTATTCAAAAGTTTATAGGTGCATCCAACATCAGTGAGAACTGGCCCGTTGTATAAAACTTCAATTATTTTAGCCCACAACCAGTTAGCGAAACGCACAGAAAATGGCATAAATGCTCCAGACCAAATAGCCGAACGAGAAGTTCTGGTACCAAATACTACAGGAAAATCATCACTATAAAGTAAAAATTTATGAATATCACTCGGTTTAAAAGTTCCATCAACTTCAGTCATAACAATCAAATCTCCAGTTGCTTCAGAAAGTGCTCTCATATAGGCAAAACCGTAGCCTTGTTGGGTCTCTAAAACTCTTATAGCTTTTGTTTTAGATATCTCATCTTTTGTATTACCTTTTGCATTATTATCTACAGCTATAACCTCATCTACAAAGCCAGTAGAAAAATACTGATCAATCTCCGAACGTATAGAATCTGCCTCGTTGTATGTGCCAAATACAACACTGACTTTTTTGTTTTTATACATATTATTTAATCTCAAATATAATTCTCTCTATCAAAGTATGCAAACTTTGTGATTCAACAAACTTCTTCAAATCATCTTGAATTTTTACCTGCTCTGCAGGATTTAATAAATTTTTTAAAGAATTCGCTATTTCTTCTGGAGAATCTTTTGTTAAACAAATACTAGGCAATATTCCCTTTAGAGAAGCATTTGATACCAACGGTATTGCCCCACACGAAGTAGAGCCTAATATAGTTTTATCAAAAGAACCAGATTCTGTTAAATTTAAACTTATCTCGTACCCACTAAAAACCTCTGGATGTTTACTAAAAGGAACCTCACCCAGCATAGAAATATATGAGGTTAAATTATTATCTATAATATACTTTTTTAAGGACTCAAAATATTTTTCGTCTCTTGGCAATGCCGAACCTATAATAGTCAGAGAAACTTGCTCACCACTTTTGACTAAATAATTAACAGACTCCAAGGCTAATTCTATATGTTTTACCGGGGCAATCCTGCCGAGCATACAGATTGAATGTTTTTTCCTAACGACCCCCGGTATTGGTTGAAAAAAATTTGTGTCGTTTCCGACTGGCATAATCACATTTTTCTCAAACCTAGCGACAAAAGAGCTTGTTGATGTGCAGAAAGTTTTTATGCAAAAATAAACGGCAATCTTTGTTAAAAAATCGCCTTTTGGATGATTTCTCCACATATAAACTGGAATGCCAATTATTTTCCAATACAAACCTGCCAAAATAACATACTCTTGATTCATATGAACAAAAACTCTGTCGTAGCTACCCCTTATTAAAAAAAGATACTTATATAAATTAAAAATATACTTCAAACGAAAAGCTCCTGATTCTTTGCCCAGAGAATACACTGTCACATTTTTTGGTAAATCAAAATCACCTTTTTCAAGACAAATGACCTCAATAGAGTCGTATTTCTTTGAAAGCTGAGTAATCCATGTATGAAAAAAACCAAGAACAGGATCTTCTCTAACTACTTTTTGTGTGAATACTAAAATTTTCATTATTTTATATATATCTTGAGCTCATCATCTTGTTTATACTTAAAAACAAAAGTCTGTGACATAAAAAAACTAAATACAGCAACTATCAAACCAACAACCACCTGAGCAATCAAAACAATAAATCCAAAGTAATCCACAAAAATATACATCAAAAATGTATTCAGCAACAATGCTATGAGAGAAGTTTGCAAATACATGACTACCTGCTTGTGAGCACCT
The DNA here is from genome assembly GCA_964586695.1 of uncultured Candidatus Saccharibacteria bacterium. GTDB lineage: Bacteria > Patescibacteriota > Minisyncoccia > Phycocordibacterales > DATDWN01 > C7867-006. The sequence continues at coordinate 6,110 of CAZPGQ010000005.1, read as the reverse complement.
TCACCGTGGCTTTTGAAAGTCCAGAACTTATGTAACGTAAAACTAACTCCAAAAGCACCTATAAAAGCCAGGACTGCAGAAGTTAGATAATAAATATTCAAAACAGAATTAAGTAAAAACAATAGAGATAGATTTACAAAAGCCGATGTCCCACCTGAAATAAAAAACCTTACGGCAACATGTTTGGTAAACATAATAAATATTTTTTCGACTTGTTGCATCATTTGTTCATTATATCATTTCCATAAACATCTCTTAATAATTCCAAATCTTTACCAGATTTAAATAGCAAGTCAATATTTGACTAAACCAAGCGCTCTAATAGTTCTATGTACTTATTTACATACTCCTCCTTTGATATAAAATCTTTTTGAATATCCAAAATCATTGATCTCTTAAATAATTCTCTTTTTGAGTTATTGTGTATAAGTTCTAGTATTTTTTCTGCTATACATTTATAGTCACCAACCTCACAAACCATACTATTTTGACCATTTTTAAATAAATCTGTCTTAGCTATACCAACTTTAGTTGTCACAATAGGACATCCAGACGCTCCCGCCTCAATCAAAGTCATACCATATCCCTCATATTCTGAAGTCAGCAAATACATATCTGCAGTTTTAAAATAAGAAATTAGATCATTTTTCCATCCAATAAAAACTACGTTTTTCTCTAATCCCATCTGCCTAGCCTTTCTGATTAAATTATTTTTTTCTGGACCAGAACCAGCTATAACTAAACCCGTATGAGGAAATTCACTGACAACCCTTCTCAGAGCGTGAATTGCGACATCTATCCTCTTTTCTCTAGTCAACCTAGAAGCCATAAATATTATGAATTTAAAATGAGGATACTCATTTTCAACATTAATAGTAGGCGCTGTATCTATTATTGATTGAATGTCTACATAAACTGGTAGAACTTCTGGAATAACTTTTAACTTTGGAAATTCCTTCTGAATAGAATCCTTTATCGGCACACTCACAACCCTTATGCCTGATACCCTAGGAATAAGAAAACGTGTAATGGGCACTTGGACTAAACCTGAATACCAAAAATTAGACCAGGTCACCAAAGATTTTTTAAAATGTGGACTAAATATATCTGTATGTATCTGTAATTGAAATGGGAATTTAAACTTTTTTGCCAAAAAATAACCAATAATACTGATTGGGTCTTGAGTAGTAATAATACTTTCATTTTGGATAAAATTATTCTTGTTTATTATGTTCTTACCAAGATTATAAGCACCTAACAAAAAACTCACCCTACTAAATGAATTTGTTGGATATAGATATAAATTATTTATTTTTTTAAAAGATAGTTTATGTTTTTTGAGAGAAAAAACAATAATATGCAGTTCTTCCATTTTTGAAGCATAGTCCAAAGAACGTGCCAAAACAGCACTATTTTCCTCAAACAACTTCCTATCCATACCTATAGATAAGACTTTCATATAGGCCATTATAGCACGTAAAAACCCTTATTTTATAGTCCCATAAATAGCCAAAAATTCATCTGCTATTTGTCCCCAAGAATGCGTAAAATCAAAATTTCTAACTCTTTCTTTAGCTTTTTCATATCCATCCTTATTTAATATTTCTAGTATGGCTTTCTCTATTTCAGCTTCGTTTAGAGGATCGACAAAAATACCAGCTTCTTTTATTCTATCGTAAATTCCAACTTCCTTTGTACATATAAATGGTCTATTTAGCCTTATAGAGTCCATTATCATATTTGGACTTATGTCACCAAGCGATACCAAAATAACTGCATACGAATTTGCCATAAGTGACATGAGCGACTCATATGGAACATTATTTTTATATAGTCTAGCTTCTGGATGTAATATCTGAATCTTGTCAAAAACCTTTTCTAACACACTTAGATTTTTCCAAACTAAATTTCTAGCTGAAGCAATAAATACAGGATTTTTTACATCGATATCCGACTCTTTATCGCCGTAAAAATTTTCTATTATATATGTTTTTTCAATATTAAGACCATATGCTTTAACGAATATGTCTCTTTGCCAAGTTGTAGAAAAAACCAGCTTAGAAACATTCAAGAGTGTCCATTTTGTAACTTTGTAAATTACTTTTTCTTTGAAAGTAAAATTATCTTTCTCCGTTTCGTAAAAATTACGCAAAAAAAATTTTTTGCCAGTTCTCTCTACATAGTGCTCCCAAAGAAAATCCCCTCCAGTTCTGACTATAATTTTCTTACCAAGAAGCTTACTTGCAAACACAGACGGAAACCCGACAGAATATGTATCCAAAGAGATAACAAAATCAGAAAAAACAAACCTTGGTAAAGTTTTTACAAAAAAATAAATATGTCTAATTCCAGTTGGTAAGTAATTTTCAATAGAAAAAGTAGAAACACAAACATCGTGCCCCTTGATCCTTAGCTCGTTTTCCAAATTTTTACTGTATTGAGCTGGACCACCAATTTTTGGCGGGTATATACCAGTAGTGATTAGTATTTTCATATGGCTTTATTTAGAAACTTTATCAAAAACGTCTTTCATATTATTTGATACAGTTTCCCAACTGTATCTTTCGACTACCCTATTATAGGCATTTCTAACTATGTTCCCTCTGAGATTATTATTAGTTAATATCAAATTAACACTATTTGCAATACTCTGTGGGTTGTTTGGAGCACAGAATACACCCGTTTCATTATCATCAATAAAATCTGGAATTCCGCCTACGGGGGTTGCTATAACCGGCAGTTTTGCTGCCATGGCCTCTATAAATGAGTTACCAAAACCTTCTGACCGACTTGGTCGTATAAAAATATCACAAACAGAAAGATAATTTGGAATTTCTTTATGTGGAACAAAACCAAGAAATTTTACTCTGTGGTTCAGACCCAAACCATCTACTTGTTTCTGTAACTTTTTGCCCTCTTCCCCCTTACCCATTATTATTAGATAGATATTGGAAGGAAGAGAAACCAATGATGAAATAATATCATCTACAGCATTTTTGTGTGTCAGCCTGCTCCAAGTAACAAGAAAAACATCTCCATCTTTTTTCCCTAATTTATTTCTAATTTCCTCTTTTACATCTGTACTAATTTCCTTTGTAAAAACAGATAGATCAACACCGTTTGGAACAATATCCGCTTCCTTTTTATAACCAATTCTTCTAGCTCGATCTATCAAAAAAGTACTGAGCGCAGTTAAATAATCTGTCTGGAAAAGAGCCAGCTTCCAAGAAATCCCCAGTAACCCTCCCCATCTATAGTTTAAATGATTTTCAGAATCCCCCTCTTGTAAAGAAAGAACTATCGGAACTTTTCTCGATCTTGATAAAAATTGAAATACATTAAACAAATAACCTGCCCCACTAGCAAAAGTTATCATCATTGCCCAAACGCAAAAATAATTATTTTTTTTATTTAATTTGTATATTCTAACTGCTCCCAAAAATGGAAGAATTAATTTATCAAAAGTTCTGTGTCCAAAACCTATTCGATACACATTTACTGAACCGATTTTTTCAATAATTGGTAAGTTTTTATCAAACCTGGCTGTTATTAAATCGAAGTCAAAATCTGAAGACAATCTGTCAGTTATCTCTTTTATAGCTATCTCAGCCCCACCAACAAAAGGGTAATACGCGGTAGACAAAACAAGAATTCTTCTCCTTTTCATATTTTCCATACTATTTACTCGAATCCATATTTAAAAGCTCTCGCAAAACTTCTTCTGGGACTTCTTTTGCGGATACATGTTTACTTTCCACTTTTGAAGACTGTGAGGGTTCATTTTTCTGATTGTTTTTTTCAGGAACTTTTTCTTCTATTTTTTCCTCTTTCCTTTCTTCTACTTTCGGCTTACTAATAACACTAGCGAGCGCATCCTTGAGACTACTCATATTCTCTTTGCTAGGATTTTTTTTATCTTTTACGAGAGCGGAAAGAGAAATCATTTCTGGCTTTTTCTCTTCTACTTTCTCTGGCATTCTAGCTTTTAGTTCTTCTGCTACTTTCATAAAAGCTATTTTGTTTTCATCAACTTTAGGTTCTTCTTTCTTGGGTTGTGTATTTTGAACTGGCTGTTGTCTATTCTCCTCAAAAGGTCTCCTATTTCTATTTTCTCCTGACTGATTTTGTTGAAATTGCTGGTTCTGCTGATTAGGATCTTTTCTTGCATCTTTTACACCACCAACGTCATGCCAATCTGCAATAGACTTTTCTACATCCGCTCTAGGGTTCGCGAACTGTGCACGAGAACTATCTACAACCTCATCTTTAAAGATTTTTTCTGGCTTCGGTACTCCAGGCAATGTTTTTGCTGAAAATGGCTGACTAGATACCCCATCTATCATTAGCTTTAAGTAAATCTGAGCAAAACCAAGATTAACAAGATCTGCCGCTTCAAAAGTTGGAGCAAACTCTTTTTCCAAAACTTCTGCATCGAAAGCTCCTACTCGAAAAGCAATCATGGTTCCCACGTTTCCAAAAACAGCATCACGAACTTCCTCTTCCATTTGCTCTATATACTGGTGTGCAATATTCAAACTTAATTTATACTTTCTAGCCTCTGACAAAATATCCGCAAAAGACTTGTTAGCAAATGACTGGAACTCGTCAACATATAAATAAAACGGAGGAAGTTTTGCTAGTTCATTTTCATTTCTGTCGGCACGTGACATCGCAGAGAGATATATTTTTGTAATGAGCATAGAACCAATAAGATTTGCATTTCCCTCTCCAACTCTACCTTTTGAAAGGTTGATAATCATTATCTTCTTTTCATCCATTATCTTTCGTATATCAAAAGATGATTGTGACTGACCCAAAAGATTTCGCACAAGCGGGTTCGATGTAAACTGACCAACTTTGTTTTGGATAGCAGGTATTGCCTCTGAAATAAATTTCTCGGTCCACTTTCCAAACTCATCAACCCAAAAAGCTTTAACTGATGTATCTTTTATATTATCTACAACTTTTTTTCTGTACTCTTTATCAGAAAGCATTCTGTTAACACCTAGAAGTGTTGAACCTGGGTACTCCAAAAGTGCGAGTAAAGTGTTATTCAAAATGTATGCCATTCTAGCAGACCATGCGTCTACCCAAATTTTTTCAAAAGTAGACATCAGCCCGTTTACAACCAAATGTCTTTTGTCTGGACCAATATCTTCCATCACGTTGAAAGAAACTGGATATTCCATATCAAAAGGAGCAAAATACAGAACATCTTTTATTCTGTGCTCTGGAACATATTCCAAAAGTTTTTCTGCTGTACCTCCGTGTGGGTCGATAAAAGCAATACCATTTCCATTCTGAATATCTTGAATGGCCATGTTTTCAAGTAGAGTAGATTTTCCTAGACCAGTCTTTCCTATTACGTACACGTGTCGAAGTCTATCTTTGGCTTTTATACCAAATTTTACTTTCTTATTTCGAGCGTCAGTTTCAGCAAAATATGTTATTGCATTAGGATCCATTTGAAATTTATTATAACACAAACTAACTTAGGATATAAACCTGTACACAAAATTTCTTCCTCGCCAAAACCTTTTCAGATACTCTCACTTTTCCAGCGAAAAGTTCGCTCTAGTCCTCGGTCGCAACTTGTCAATGAGCCCTCGTTAAAACTCGGGTCGTTGACAAGACCATGCTTGCGACCTGTGGATGCTCTGAAAAGATTCTGGCTCAACGAAATTTTTTTAAATTGAAAGCCGGGGCACATTACTGTGCACCGGCTCAGAACCTCAAACTTGGTAACTACATCATACCCCTCACTTTCCTTTCGTGCTCAATCTTCGGTAGTTGAGAAGGAGCGACTCGACGAGCGAGTTCACGTGCTCTCACAATCATCCAGTAGTACTCCTCATTCCTTTCGTGGTCGAAGAGGAAGAAACCAACTGCAGAAAGCACTCTGACCAACTGTTGCTCTCTGTCGTCACAGTCTTCGACTTCAATCTCCTTGATGAGGAACCGTGCATCTTGCATGTGTCGAATCCCCGACTCGATCTTGCCCCAGCTGGCATCTATCTCAGCAAGGGTGATCATCATCAAAGCTCGGGTGTGAGGCTTCGTTTTGAGAAAAGGCCTCTTCATGAGCACTGTGGTTAGGACTGAATGTGCGA
>CAZPGQ010000004.1:16864-54568 GCA_964586695.1 uncultured Candidatus Saccharibacteria bacterium | reverse complement strand
CGCAGTGCTTGCCGCCACCTTGGTGGCTGGTTGTGGCGGCGGTGGGGGTGCCGGGGCTTATATAGCACCGCCAACTCAACTTAATACATCTTGTATTGGTGCTGACTTTAACCATGATGGAAAAGTAAATTCCGTTGATTTCTCTATAATGCTCTCATTCTGGAAGACATCGTATCCGTTTAAGAATGATTGTGTCGATGCAAATCAAGATAACAAAGTGAATTCAATCGATTTCTCTATACTTTTGTTCCAGTGGGGAAAGAAACCAATACAGATAAGACCTTAGGTTGTATAATATAGAAATGAATAAGAAGATTTTTTTACTTTTGTTTGCTTTTATACTAATTCCTCAACACGGTTTTGCTTCCAAAGTAGAGTTTCAAGTGGTTCCAAATACGGATCCCAGAGACAATGCAACTATAGTTGGAGTTTATCTTGATTCAAACGATAAAAATATAAACGTTGTTGATGGATCAATAAGTATAAAAGCAAATGATGTTGGAAAACTATATGTAAATCCAGATACAACAGATTCAGTTTTAACTTTGTGGCCAACACCTCCACAATTTGTTGAGTCAGAAGGAATTTTGCGTTTTGTTGGTGGGGTTCCAAATGGTTTTAAAGGTAAAGTTCTTATACTAAAAATGCGTTTATCTTCTCGTGTTGCAGGAGTAGCAAACATATCATGGTCAGATGGTTCAGGTTACGTAAATGATGGTAAGGGTACATTAGAAAATATTTTTGCCGAGTCTCTTTCTGTAAATATTAAATCAACTGGTGATAACTCAATAAAATTTTACACACAAAAATGGTTTATTGGTGCTATAATATTTTTGATATTCGTTTTTGTACTTTTTGTAATTTATGGAAAGAAAAAAAATATTTAAAAAATTATTGTTTTATTGTTTTATTTTTTTAGCATTTACTTTTTCAATAAAAGTTGATGCCGCTACTTTACAGATAAATTCTAATTCATCTACTGTTTCTGCTGGAGACAGTGTTATTTTGTATGTAAATGTAAACTCTGAAGGTATCTCTATAAATAACGCAGGGGCTACAATAAAGTTTCCAAATGATTTGTTTGATATTGTGTCTGTAAGTAAAAGTGGATCAATCTTTTCATTATGGGTAGAAGAACCTTCTTTTTCAAACTCAGCTGGTACGATAACTTTTGACGGTGGTTTGCCAACCCCGGGATTTAACGGTGTATTTGGCTCAGTTATATCGATTACCGCTAAAGCAAAAAAGGCAGGTCAAGCAGAGTTCACTTTTTCAGATGCTGCTGTCAGGGCAAATGATGGTTTGGGTACAGATGTATTAAATAGTCAGCAGGGGAAAATAATATCAATCATAAAAAAGGATGAGCCTGCGCCGGTAGTACAACCGATACCTGAACCTGAGACTCAGGTTCAAAATATTCAGAGTATTCAGATATCATCCGCTTCTCACCCTAAGCAAGATTCTTGGTATAACGACGTGAATCCTATTTTTGGTTGGACAGTTCCTGCTGGGGTAGATGCTGTAAGAACTGGTATAAGTGAGAATGATTCAGATACTCCAACTGTGACATATAGTCCAGCTATAAACGAAAAAACAGTTAATGAATTAAAAGATGGAGTTTGGTATTTTAAGGTAAGACCTAGAAAGGGCGGTGTGTGGGGAGCTGTAAGCACATATGTAGTTAAAATCGATACTATTGCGCCAATAAACAATAAGACAGATTTTTACTATGACGTTTCTAATAAAACTATAAATATAAATTCCAGTATTATTGACCTAACTTCTGGCGTAGATCATTTTGATATTAAAATTAATAATGATTTTAAGAAAACAGTTCCAGCATCATTATTTGTAGATGGTAAATATAAACTAGATTATGAAAAGATTGGTAATAACAAAATTGAACTTACTGTTTTTGATAAGGCTGGTAATTTTATAAATGTAGTTGGAAATTTTGTTGTTCCAGAGATACAACCAGGTAAGAATAATTTTGCATTTATAAAAAATATTTCAAATTCTATTTTACCAATAGCGATATTTGTAATGGTTGTTTTGATTCTATACTTGTTAAAACCATACTATGCAATGTTTACACACAGGCATAAGATGAGAAACGCAATATCAAATGGAAATCATCCAAAAGCCTTATTGTTGCTAAAGAAGAGTTTAGAAAATCATTTGGATTTGTTGCAAGAAACTAGACACAGAAGAATATTAACAAAGGAAGAGAAACAGATTAAGGCGGGAATCGAAAATGATTTGGATGAGTTGGATCGTGCAATTTACGATATAAGTGCAGAGTAAATCTATCGATTACCACAAAATATTTTAGATTTGATATACTATTTCTTGTGGAAGATACAAAGAAAGCTCTTGAAAAAGAACAATTAGAACTAGAGAACTCAATGCTCGAGGCGGACTTTTGGCTAAACAAAGATAGGGCTCAAGTAACTATACGTCGTATTCAGGAAATCAAAAACGAATTATCTGGTGTTGGTAAGTATGATGCGGGTGATGCGGTCATGACTATTTTTTCTGGTGCTGGCGGTGATGATGCGGAGGATTTTTCATCTATACTTTTGAATATGTATATGAAGTTCTGTAGTAAAAATAATTTTGGTTTATCTCTTTTGCATTCAAATGAAAATGATCACGGTGGTTTCCGTAACGTAACGGTAGAAATTTCTGGTAAAAATGTCTATGGCACTTTGAAAAATGAGTCAGGGGTTCATCGACTTGTTCGCATTTCTCCATTTAATGCAAAGTCACTTCGTCATACATCCTTTTCTATGGTGGAAGTTATTCCAAAGTTTGAGAAAGTAAAAGGTGGTGCAGACGATATAGAACTAAAAGATGATGATCTAAGAGTCGAACTTTCGCGTTCTAGTGGTCCGGGTGGTCAGAATGTTAACAAGCGTGAGACTGCTGTACGAATAGTTCATATTCCAACAAATCTTTCTGCAGAATCCCAGAATGAACGTTCTCAGGCTCAGAATAAAGAAAAGGCTCTACAGGTGCTAAAGGGTAAAATATATAAGGCTTTGGAAGATGAAAGAATTTCCAAAGAAAAAGGTATGTATATAAGTAAGACAACACAGATAGAGTGGGGAAATCAGATACGGTCATATGTCTTACATCCATACAAAATGGTAAAGGACCATAGAACAGGCGTAGAAACTAGCAATGTGGACGCTGTTTTAGATGGAGATTTACAAGAGTTTATTGAGGCAGAGAAAAACCTCTAGTTTAGGCTTTGCCCAGGGCTGTTTTTAAGCTATAATAAAAAACGTAATGATTCACTTTGAAAAAGTATCTAAAATATACACAGATAGTTCAGTGGCTCTAGATGAAGTGTCTTTTTCTATCGAACCAAAGGAGTTCGTTTCTATTGTTGGACATTCTGGTGCCGGTAAAACAACTTTGTTGAAAATGTTTCTAGGAGAAGAATTCCCATCAAAAGGCAAAGTCTATTTTGAGTCTACTGACATTTCTAAACTTAAAAAAGATCAGATAAATAATTTCCGCAGAAAAATCGGTGTAGTTTTTCAGGATTTCAGACTTCTTCCTCACAAAAATGTTTATGAGAATATAGCCTTTGCTATGGAGGCTGCTGGGAAGACTGACGAAGAAATAGAAGCAGATGTCCCACATGTTTTAAGTCTCGTTGATCTAGAAAAAAAGATATGGAACTTTCCACACGAGCTTTCTGGTGGAGAGAAGCAAAGAGTTTCTATCGCAAGAGCTATTGTTAACCAGCCAGATGTTGTTATTGCAGATGAACCAACAGGTAACTTGGATCCACTAAACACATACGACATCGTACAAATATTAAAGAAGATAAATGATCTTGGAACTACTGTTATACTCACAACTCATAACAAAGGTGTTATAGACTCACTAAAAAAGCGTGTGATTACTATGGAGAATGGCAAAATTATACGCGACGACAAAGAGGGTAAGTATGTCATATAATAAATAATATGATTTGGACAAAAATAAAAAGAGTAATACGTGCTGGTTTCTATAGTTTTTGGCGAAACGCTTTCGTCTCACTTTCTTCTATCCTAGTTATGGTAGTTACTCTTTTTGTTATTGGTACAACGATGTTTTCTGGGGCAATTTTAAAATATACTCTAGACTATATAAAGGAAAAGGTTGATATAAACGTTTACTTTGTTACATCGGCTACAGAGACAGACATAATGTCAATGAAGAAAAAACTAGAGCAACTTCCAGAAGTAAAAGCTCCTGTGACATATGTTTCTAGAGAGGATGCACTAGCTGCTTTTAAAAAGCGACACGAAACAGACGAGTTTACTTTGCAGGCTCTAGATGAACTAGGAGAAAACCCACTTGGGGCAGCTCTGAATATAAAGGCAAAAGATCCTTCTCAGTACGAAAGTATTGCGCAGTTTTTGCAGGGTAAAAATGCTTTGTCAGCAGACGGTGACACTATTATCGATAAAGTGAACTTTTATCAAAACAAAGAGTCTATAGACCGTCTAACTAAAATAATTAATTCCGCAAACAGTCTTGGTTTCGCTCTAACTATTTTGCTTATTGTTATTTCTATACTTATAACATTCAACACATTGAGATTGGTTATATATATGTCAAAGGATGAAATCTCTGTTATGCGTCTTGTGGGTGCTTCTGACAGGTACATAAAAGGTCCATTTTTCGTTGCGGGAGCTTTGTACGGTTTTGTTTCTTCTGTCATAACCCTTATTTTGTTTTATCCAATAACATTGTGGTTGGGAGATAAAACAGGAATGTTTTTTACAGGCTTCAATGTCTTTAGTTACTATGCATCATATTTTGGTGAATTTTTCTTGATACTTGTTGGTTCTGGTATTGCTATCGGTGCATTATCTAGTTATCTTGCTGTTCGTAAATATCTCAAATCGTAATTTACAAGAATAAAATGTAATAACCAGAAATACAGAATGAAAAAGGGAAAACAGCACAAGTATATTTTCGTCATTGGTGGAGTAATGTCAGGAGTCGGCAAAGGTATAGCATCGTCTTCAATCGGAAAGATCCTTCAGAGCAAAGGTTTTAAGGTCAACCCAGTAAAGGTTGACCCTTATTTGAATGTGGACGCTGGAACAATGAACCCAACAGAGCATGGTGAAGTATTTGTCCTGGACTCTGGCCTTGAGACAGATCAGGATATGGGTAACTACGAGCGCTTTCTAGAGATGGATCTTATCTCAGACGATTATATGACCTCTGGGATGGTATATAAGCATGTAATAGAGAAGGAAAGAAATCTAGGCTATAGAGGAAAATGTGTAGAAGCCATTCCACATATAACAGAAGAAATAGTTCGCAGATGGAAAAAGGCCGCAGAGCATCATGAGTCAGATATTTCTCTTATCGAAATCGGTGGAACAATAGGAGACTACCAGAATATTCTTTTTATCGAAGCAGCAAGAACTCTCAAAATAAAGCACCCACAGGATGTTATGTTCATTATGGTTTCTTACTTGCCAGTCCCCGGTTCTTTGGGAGAAATGAAAACTCGTCCAACACAAAACGCAGTAAGACAGCTTAACTCATATGGTGTTCAGCCAGATGTTGTTATCGCAAGAGGTACACAATCTTTGGATTACAAACGAAAAGAAAAGATAGCTTTTTCTTGTGCGCTGGCTCCAGAAAATGTTATATCTGCTCCAGATATAAGTAGCGTGTATGATGTCCCGCTTAACTTTGAAAAAGATAAAATCAGTCAGACAATTTTAAAAACTTTGCATATGCGAGCAAAGTCTCAGAACGGTGATTTGGACGAATGGAGAAAGTTTGTAAACAAAAGAGCAAAAGCAAAACACGAACTAAAAATAGCAGTTGTTGGAAAATATTTTGATACAGGAGACTTTGTTTTGTCTGATGCTTATGTTTCTGTTATAGAAGCAGTAAAGTTTTCTTCGTACTGGAAAGATGCAAATACAAAACTGACTTGGATAAATTCAAAAGACTATGAAGCAGATCCCAAAAAGGTAGAAGAGTTAAAAGACTTTGATGGTGTTATTGTGCCTGGTGGTTTTGGTGAGAGTGGAATAGAGGGCGTGCTTATGGCTATAGAGTTTGTCCGAAAAAATAAAATCCCATACCTAGGACTTTGTTATGGAATGCAACTTGCTGTTATCGAATATTGCCGAAATGTTATTGGTTGGAAAGATGCCCATACAGCAGAGATAAATCCAAAAAGTAGTCATGTTGTTATAGACATAATGCCAGAGCAAAAGAAAAATCTGGAAGCAGGGAACTATGGTGCGACAATGCGTCTCGGTGCTTACACTGCAGTTTTGAAAAAGGGAACTATAACAGCAAATGCTTATGGTGCTACAGAAGTTAGTGAACGACACAGACATCGATACGAGGTAAATCAAGAATATATAGAACAAATAGAAAAAGCTGGACTTGTTTTTTCAGGCGCTTCTCCAGACGGAAGACTTATGGAGTTTGCAGAATTACCAAAGTCAGAGCATCCTTTCTTTGTTGGAACTCAGGCACATCCAGAGTTCAAAGCGAGACCGCTACACCCACATCCGCTGTTTACTGCATTTGTAGACGCTTGTTTAAAGGGAAAAAAGTAAATTATATCTTTGCTCCAGCGTTTAGATTCAAATCAGCCTTATATCGTTCTATAACTTCTGGGTGTTTTCCATCTATACAATCTTTTACAAACAAATCAGCGCTTTTGCTGTCTGCAAAAGTCATATAAGCTAGTGCACCATTACACACAGCTTCTATATTTATCTTTGCTTGAGACATACTCTTCAAATTAAATGTTTTGATAGGTTTGTTCGCAATAATACTCTGTGCTTCTTCTACCCCAAGACTGTAGTCAAAATCCCACCGTGGAGGCAGGGCAAAAACATATGTGTCATTTCGAGCCATTTCACTTGCCATTGTCGGCGCCGCGGATACGGTGAAATTTTCAGCAAGGTATGAATTCCATTGTGCGATAGTAAAAATCAAAATAGGTAAGTCTTCGTATGGAGCACCAGCTGTCCATTTCGGATTTCTTATTAATAGTTTGGGTCCACTTTGAGCAGTTTTGGAATTAAGCGGTGTTCCTTTCCATGTATTTTCTACAACAGAATATCCTTTCCAGTTGTCTGGTAAAGAAAATGTAAATCCGTACTGATCATTTTTGTATGTAATTGAGTTGTCGACTTGGATAGGAGTTGCTGCGCTGTTTTTGTTGTTTCTAAAATAATAAAACATAGATCCAGCAACAATAATTACGATTATGACGATAATTGCCACCATGATACCAGTGTCCTTGTTGTTATTTTCCATATGAGAGGATTAATTACTAATGTGTACTATATAAGACGTTGGAAGTGTGGAAAGGTTACAGGGGGGTTAATTTAGTAGAAATGGAATAATTGTTGGAGGTAGTATTTTTATATAAAAACAGAACCCGCCATCGATCTTATGACAACGGATTGTGTTATAAGGCTGGCGGGTATTACTTCGTATAAAACCTCCCAAAGAATTTGTTCTCTTCGTCGGGAACAGTGCACATGTTGTAGAGGGCTTCAAACGAAACTGATCGAACACTGTCTTCGACTTTGCAGTTTCCTTTGAGGATGACACCGTTTCTTTTTCCCCCATGATACGTACCATCCGACTGGACCTCCGTGATTATCGCAAAAATAGTCGCATTTTCACCCGTCTCATCAGGACGGACAACGAATGAAACTCGTTCACCTCCATGGAACATGGCATTCGCTAATTCATCTCGATTGGGACCAGTAACAATATTTCCTTTCATTAGGCACTCTCCAATATTTACGTTACAGTACAAAAATTAGAGTGTCAAATAGTATTTTTATAACTAGACTACTCGCTTCGCTGTTCTTGGAAACCATTGATTAGTATTATACACCCAATCTGCCAGACTTTGGACCTCTGGGAAACCGGCGGTTTTAAATACTGCCAGACTTGGAATCTTCACAGCTTGGAAACCTACGGTTATCCCGGCCTTTATAAATTCTCTTTAAGTTTTAAATTGATGATTTTTAGTACTTCATCAGAAATAATAAACTCATTTCCTTTTCCGTGTAGATAATGATGTCCGAAGTTAGGATCTTTAAAAGTATAACCTTCAACTTCAACATTCTCTCTATATCTTGGTCTAAAATGCCAGTGGATTTGTGGTTTTGGTTCTGTTTCTTTATACGCGTTGTTCATCAAACAAGTCCAATTAAACATGGTCGCATTAAATGTTTTCTTAAACAATGTTTCAAGTTTTTTTACTAGATTAAGAAAATCCAATATTTCATTCTCATTGATACCCGCAAGATTACCGCATTCTCTCTTTAATAGAACAACACATCTACCAAGATAGAGTTGATCTTTTATTAATTCAACAGACCAGTAATCCGTTTCAAGAATTATATTGTTATTCATATACGGTTTATAAATTAACGGCTGCCAGACTTGGACTCGAACCAAGATACTATCCTCCAGAGGGATAAGTCCTACCATTAGACGATCTGGCAATACAACACAGAATACCCGAAAATTGGCCTTTTTACAAGAAAAATACATTATTTTTGATATAATTTATTTATGAAAGAAACTTGGAAAGAAAATCCTGATTTTGACCAAAGTAAGATAGAACTAGTCCCAATTCAATGGCTTTGGAATTATAGAGGAACAAACCCATCAGAGATGATAGATCTAGGTAATAAAATTGTTGATCTGGACGGTCTTTGGCAAAATGTTTTGGTGAATGGTTTAACAGCGCCTCTTATTATTAGAGTGGGAATCAAAAATAAGAAATTTAGATTAGAAACTGGCAATCACCTTATTCAAATTTTTAAAAAAAATAATATTGAAAACGTTCCTGTAATAGTTCAGATTAGAGATGTCTGTGGTCCTGAAGCTTCTGACACAATGACTGAGGCTACACATAATTTTGATTGGGGAAGTGAGGTTCTACCCTTTGATGAGAACGCAGAGTATCTAAAGCCAAGTGACGTTTTTAAAAGTCTGAAATAGATGTCTTATTTTCTCTATATCCTCCAATGTTCTGACAAGTCTCTCTACACTGGAATAACTACCAATGTAAAAAGACGCTTTGAGGAACACAAAGCTGGGAAAGGTGGGCACTATACGAGTGCTCACAGGGTTGTTAAGATAGTGTATACAGAGGAACACAAAGACAGATCATCAGCATCAAAACGAGAAGCAGAAATAAAAAAGTGGACGAGGAAACAAAAACTAGAATTTATTAAAAATAATGTCTAAGCATCACTTACAGCCAAGAGTTTATGTCCCAGCGATTTTTGCTCTGGTTATTGTTGCTGGACTTACTATCTATAGTTCAACGCATAAAAATAAATTAAAAAGTGTAGAGGTTAACAAACCCGCTCTTGCAATAGATACAATAAAAGAAGAACCGATAGGTGAACTTTTGGGTAAGGCTTCTATTAGTTTTGAAGGAGGTACAGAAGAAAGAAATAAAAATATAGAACTCGGAGTTTCAAAGTTAAATGGTAAAACTATTTTACCGGGTGAAGAATTTTCTTTTATTAAATCTCTCGGTTCGGTGACAGAGGAGGATGGGTATAGTATTGCAAAAGTTTTTCTAAATGGGGAAGTTACAACTGGTGTAGGTGGGGGGCTCTGTCAGGTTTCTACAACCCTTTTTCAAAGTTTGCTTAAAGCTGGTTTGCCTATAACAGAACGACACAATCATAGTTATACAGTTTCGTATTATGACGTTGGAATAGATGCTACCTACTCTGATCCTGGTGTGGATCTAAAGTTTGTAAATGATACAGGTAGTCCAATAACAATAAAGGGAAAAACAGAAGATAAAAAGGTTGTTTTTGAAATATACGGAACTTCTGATGGCAGAATAGCTACAACTACAGAACCTATAATTTCAAATGTTGTAGACGTTCCTCCAGCGAGATATGTGGCGACCACAACCAGAAGTAGTTCGGAACCAGAGTGTGTAAATAAGCCACAGATTGGTTATACATCTAACGTAATCTACAATGTGCTGTACCCAAATGGTGATTTTAAAACCAAAGAGTTTAAATCAAGATATAAACCGTTACAAAAGGTCTGTTACTACTATGGCGTTTCGACAACAACCCCAACCAGTTTTTCTGTAAGGTAATTTGATGAAGAGAAAGGAACTTGAAACCAAAGATTTGATGGTAAAGAAAGCCAGAAACGGTTTTGGTATTTTTTCTAAAAAGGATTTTAAAATAGGTAAAAATGTTTTTGAAATTAAGGGAAGTCGAATAACAGGTGACATAGACGAAGATATAGATGATACAACTAGGGCGAATGCCTATAGGTTTGATAGAGATTTCTATATAAGTCCGGATGGAAGTATGGGCGATTTTCTAAACCACTCGTGTAAACCAAATGTAAAAATAATGAAAGAAAAAGGAAAACTTTTTGTAATAACGATTTCTGATATAACCAGTGGTTCTGAACTAGCTTTTGATTATTCAACTATTGTGGCAAGTGATGATATATGGGAAATGAAATGTAACTGTGGTGAAAAAGACTGCCGTGGGGTAATAAAACGCTTTAAATCTTTACCAAAGAAACTAAAAGAATTTTATATTTCAGAAAAAATAGTCCCAAAACACATTTTGAACATCTAGTTTTTTGTATTACCTAGACTTTATGTATTCCTCCCATTCTTTGAGGAAATTTGAACTACTCCAGTCCTTGCGAAGTCCAACTCCAGATATAACTTCAATACTGTTTTTGACACAAGTTTTCCATTCGGGAATACTTTTTTCATCAATACGGTCTCCACCCTTAGTAAAAATATGCGGTTTAATTTTTTCTAGTGCTACAGATACTGTTTGGTCGTTCTCAATTTCAAAAGGTATTACATAGTCAACTCCAATCACATATGAAACAATATGACATCTTGTTTTTACATCCATAAAAGGCTTACCCTTCTTTGTTTTTAGAAAACTATCGCCGTTCACTATTACAACTACAGTGTCCCCATACTTTTTTGATTCGTGTATGCAGGATACGTGTCCTGGATGAATAGGGTCAAAACCACCAGACGTGCAGACTATTTTACCCAGATTTTTTCTTATTTTATCGAAATCTTCAAATGATATTATTTTTGCTGGTTTCATATAATAACTTTATTATATCTTACTTTGTTTGGACTGATTAACAGCTCAAAGTACCCCTGTATATTAGTAGACAATGTATTGTGGATTGTGGCTATAGCTCTCCGAGGAGAAATGCTGTATAATGGTTGGTATTATCTTTTAATCAAAAATATGGAAAAAAAGAATTCAGCATTTATGAAGCCTATGACTGTTAGTGATGAACTAGCAGCAGTAGTAGGAAAGGGCCCAATGCCACGATCAGACGTTGTTAAGAAGCTTTGGGTTTACATCAAGAAGAACGATCTACAGGATCCAAAGAACAAGAGAAACATCAATGCAGACGAGGCTCTAAAGAAAGTTTTCGGAGGAAAGGCTACGGTAAACATGTTTGAAATGACAAAACTTGTTTCAAAGCACCTATCTTAATACTTACTTAGGATGGTAAAACAAAAATCCCCAGAAGGGGATTTTTGTTTTATTTTAGATCCAAAAAGGCGTTTATATAGTGTATAGCGACTCCTCCATAGCTTTTATCTAGCATAAACGCTTTATCCAGCTCAGTTTTCTGTCTGTTAAAGTACTTTTTGTTTGTATTGTGGAAAGTAATATATGGTGGCTCCACATCACCTGTCTCTTGAGCGATTATTATTCTTGTTTTATGTTCATTGGCAGAGTTGATTTCATCTTTGGATATATCTATAGAGCCATCTATGCCTTTTGTGAAGTTTCTATAAGACATAATTATAACTTTACTTCCTTCTCTTCTGTCGAGTATTGATAGTAAATGCTCTGAGGCATATTTTGACTTACCATTATACAAAAACTTTGGAGTTTCTCCGTTGGAGCCATCATAAAATTCTGGAATCACAACAGTGAGCTCGAGGTCCTTGTTATTGAGCATTGAGACGGTTTGGTTTACTAGGTTAAGAAAATTCTTAAGAACTTTTGCTTTGTCTTCTTTGTACTCGTCCAAAAGGTATGGTTCAACATCGTATTGGAAGCCTCTGAACTTTACAGTGTGTTCTTTGTTGAATTTCAAAGCGTAGTTTAATGTGGCGAGAGCCTTATATGTGTTGCCGTCTTCTGCCCAGTTCCTCCATCCAGCTTCGGCGTCTACAGTTATGCCATTTTCATTTGCCTTTTTGATGAAATACTCTATTTTTTTATCAAATTCAGCTCTTTTTGCTATTTTTTCCTCTCCATCAGGCATTATGTAGATGTCTAAATATGAATCTATAGAGATATATATATTTTTTATCCCATTTTTAAGAGCACCAGAAATGATACTATCACTATATTTTTCTGTTAGCTGGGGGATCGGTGTCCACAACCAAGTTCCTTTTTCGTATTCTTTGTCTTTCAATACTGAAGTCTTGTTTATGACACTTATTGCATTTGCTAACATACTTTCCTTTTCCACAAAAGTTATGTTAGAAAACCTTTTGTCAGACTCGACAGCACTTTTAGTTATATTTTTATCGGAATAAAGAGTAGGGTAGACGGTAGTTTTTGGTTTATTTGTAACGGATATATTTACTACAGAGTCCTTGTTCGTAATCGTCACATAAGATAAAGAAGCAATAGAAACAAGTGCAATAAAAGCTACGGTGATATAGCGATAATTATTTTTCTGCTTAACTTTTCTATTCTTTCTTTGCATCTATTAGTTTTTCTTTATCATCCATTTTTTAATGTCGTCAAAAGTTCCACCAACTTTTTTGTTTGGGTTAAATATATTCTTTGGGTCAAATATGTTTTTTGTATCCTTAAAAAAACCATTAATTCTCTCTCCGAACTGTTCTAGCAAGTATGGAGTTCGGATTATACCGTCATTGTGTTCGGCAGAGTTGGAACCTTTATACTCTTTTACGATGGCATAAATTTTCTTTGATATTTCCAATATAATGTCTGAAGTAAAAGGTGAGTCCAGATCCATAAGTGGGATTATGTGAAAGTTACCGTTTCCCAAGTGTCCCTGTACTGTATAGTCTAGTTTATACTCATCAAGAACAGCTTTTATTCTAGGTAAAAACTTTGGAAGATATTCTGGCTTAACAACTAGATCGTCAATAAAAGGAGCAGTTCTTTTTCCGTGGACGTGCTTTCGTAGGAGGTTAAAGCTTTCATGTCTTATGTCCCAGTATTTTTCTGCTTCGCCACTATTTTTTGCAATATGCATTTTAAAGTGGAAGTCTGTTAGGTGGTCACGAACTTCAGTTAGTTTTGCTATAACTTCTTCTTCTGTTTCTCCTGTAAATTCAATCATCAAAATTAGTTTTGGAACTCCACCAGAAAGAACCATAAATGTTTCCGGTATAAATTGGAAACCAAGTCTCAATGCTCCAAAGAAACCAAGTTGCTTAAAGAAATCAAAGAAGAAGCGCACAGCTAGGATCATACTTTTATCATCGTATGTTTCTAGGCTTTCTGGCTTGTATGGAAGTATTCTTGTAACCAACTCACTTACTTTTTCCAGAGAGGGTAGGAATACAACCAAAAGGTTTGAATATTTTGCTATAGGTATTAGGTCAAAAGTGATCTCTGTGACGATTCCAAGTGTTCCTTGTGAACCAGATATAAGTCGACAGAGGTCAAAAGTCTGTTTCTCTTTGTCGTAGACGTTCCATAAATAGTATCCAGAAGAGTTTTTTGAAACGTCTGGTTTTGCAGAAATTATTTCGTCGTAGTTGTCCTTTATTAAATCAAATATTTTTTTATAAAGTTCACCTTCAAAGTTGTTTTGAGCAATCTTTTCTTCAAGCTCCTTCAGTGTCATAGGTTTTACTTCGTACTCGTTTCCATCGGAAAAAATCACTTTTAGTTTTTTAATATGATTTTCAACTTTTCCATACTTTATACTTTTCTCCCCACCGGCATTGTTTGCCACCATTCCTCCAACAGCACATATCTCACGAGATGCTGTATATGTTGGCATTATTTTGCCAATTTTCCTTGT
Organism: uncultured Candidatus Saccharibacteria bacterium; assembly: GCA_964586695.1. Taxonomy (GTDB): domain Bacteria; phylum Patescibacteriota; class Minisyncoccia; order Phycocordibacterales; family DATDWN01; genus C7867-006. The sequence goes on along the minus strand of CAZPGQ010000004.1, from coordinate 40,492 downwards.
AGCTTTATCAAAATCCCTATAGAAACATCCCGGTTCTACTATGGCATAGTCGTCTTTAACCTCGATTATTCTGTTCATATATCGAGTAAAGTCGATTATTACAGATTCATTTAGTGAACCACCGCTCATACAAGTACCAGCAGATCTGGCTGTTATGGAAAGGGAAGGGTCCTTTTCTTTATTTTCGTTTACCCACTTTACTGCAGTTTTTACATCCTCACTATTTTTTGGAAATATTACTAACTTTGGTTTTATCTCAAAAAGACTGGCATCTCGAGAGTATTTTTTAAGAGTTTCTTCTTTGCTTTCTATATCCCCACTAAAAATTTTTTTCAACGCTTCAATTATTTCTGTATTCATGGTTTTAAGTTTATCAAATAGACAATAAATATTCTATGTAAAGCTACTAACATATTGACATATCAAAATGCCAATGTATGATTAATGCCGGAAGTCTAACATTGGAGTGTTGTATGGTTGGATTAGCAACTAGGTTCGTTGGGGTTGTCGACGCTGGTACTGTCATGAGGACGGATGATGCTCGGCGAGGAGGCATGCTTGAGCAAGCGTTGGAAGAAGCCATGCATGTCAATGACATGCGTGTCGCAGTAGTGGCTCGCAAGGGGGCACAGTTGGGGAAGTCTCTCAGAGAAGATGAGAAAGTCACTCTTCTAGAGTGTGAAGACTGCAACAAGGAGATTCCGGCCAAGCGCCGTCGTGCTGCTCCAAACGCTACGCGCTGTGTCGACTGCCAGAGTAAGTACGAGAGCTAGTACGACTAGTCTCTGGCAAGTAGTAACATCCCACCTCAGGTAATACCCGAGGGTTCCCAGCCTCGGTCGTGTTCTTTCTGATGTTTAATCGTGATTTCCCCGGGAAGCTCGTTCGTCGTCGCCACGTCGTCTCATCGTCGTTGTCGTTTCGGAGGGGCTCTCCTTTTTTTTGTATATGAAATTTCATATTACGTGCTATAGTTATGCTCAAATGGGAGACTCTTTTATTTTTCAATTTATCAAAAAGTGGCGTCAAGTTGGTGCAATAATGCCCAGCTCTATTTTTCTTGTAGAAGATATGCTCGAAGAGGTTGATTGGAACTCCGTAAGGTTGGTCGTGGAACTTGGTGCCGGCAGTGGTTCTTTTACAAAAGAGATCTTGAAGAAAATGCATCCAGAAGCAAAGCTGTTTGTATTTGAGATTGATAAAGTTTTTATAAAAAAGTTAAGTAGAATAGATGACACAAGAATGACTTTGATTCCAGATTCTGCCACAAATATTTCAAGATATTTAAATGGTGAAAAAGCAGAGGCTATTATTTCAGGAATACCTCTTTCTAATCTCGACAATAAAACCAAATCAGAAATAGTAAAAGACGCTATAAAAAATATGTCAGATGATGGTGTTTTTCTACAGTTTCAATATTTCCCAGAGTCGTATAATTTTCTAAAGAAGCATTTTGAAGATATAAAGGTGCGTTTTACATTATTCAATACACCACCCGCCTTCTTTTACATTTGTAGGCTTTAGAGTGGTATAATGGGTAGTATGAATAAAATATATAAAATCTTGTTTTTGTTGCTGGTTATTGCATTAGTAGCTTCGGTTTATTTTTTACGAGTTGATAAGAACGAAAAAGTAGAAAAAAGTTATAAGGATGCCACGTATATTGTGGAGGGTGAAAGTATAGAGCTTGTAAATGGTAAAAGTGAGAAAGAAGTAGCTCCGGGTTCAGCATCAAAAATTTTGGTTAACTATTTTGGAAATGAAGTTTTTTATGATTTTGATAGTGATGGCAGGCAGGATGTTGCATTTTTGCTGACAAAACAGGGTGGTGGGTCAGGAACATTTTACTATTTGGTTGTAGGTCTTAACAAAGAGAGTGGTTATATTGGTTCTGGTTCTGCTTTTATTGGAGACAGAATATCTCCACAAACTACAAATATAAATGAAAAGGGTTTTATAGTGGTAAATTATGCAGATAGAAATCCTGGGGAAAGTTTTGCTGTAGAACCTTCATTGGGTAAAAGTTTGTGGTTCAAACTTGATCTAAAGGATATGCAGTTAGGTGAAGTGGTCCAGAATTTTGAGGGTGAAGCAGATCCATCAAAGATGACGCTTGGTATGAAAAAATGGAGCTGGGTTTCAACACTTTATAATGATGACACAAGAATTTTGCCAAAAAATTTAACTTCATTTTTATTAACTTTCAAAGACGACGGAACATTTTCTGCAACAACAGACTGCAACGGTGTGGGTGGAGAGTATAAAGTTACAAAAAATAAGATTGTCCTAGATAAAATGATATCGACACTTATGTATTGTGACGGTTCACAAGAGTCAGAATTCACAAAAGCCCTATCTCAGGTGGATAGTTATATGTTTACAAGCAAAGGTGAATTGGTATTAGAATTAAAATTGGATAGTGGTACAATGTTATTTAAATAATTATTAGTTAATTTAAATTTATGAAGGGATTTGTAAACTTTATTCGTGAACAGGGTGTTGTTGGCTTGGCGGTAGGTTTTATTTTAGGAGGTGCAGTTTCAAAAGTTGTAACTGCTATTGTTACAGATATTATCAACCCAGTCTTGGGTCTTGCTTTGGGTGCTGTTGGGGGGCTCAAGACAGCTTCATTTGGTATAGGATCTGCACGCATAATGTACGGAGATTTTATTAGTGTATTTATAGATTTTGTTATCGTTGCACTTGTTGTCTATTTTGGTGTTACTTTGTTGAAACTAGATAAACTGGATAAAAAGAAAGACTAAAATTTAACTTATTGATATAATATTTCTATGGCAAAAGGAGAAACACACAAAAAAGAAAAAAAGAAACCAAAGAAAGGTAAATAATTATGGTTTCGGAAAATAAAAATAGTCTATTTCTGCATGATTTGTCTATCATAGCACTCAGTATTTTGCTGGCTGTTGTTGTGGTAAAGGCAAATATACTTGCAGATTTGCTGGGATCTACATCAGATTTCAAATTTCTAGGCAGTTTTATGGCTGGTATGTTTTTTACTTCTATTTTTACTACTGCACCAGCAATAGTAACCCTAGGGCAGATTGCTCAAAATAGTTCTGTGTTTACCACGGCTATTTTTGGTGCCTTGGGAGCTGTTTTGGGGGACATAATTATATTTCAATTTATAAGAGACAAGCTTTCTGTCCACTTTGTTGAACTTGTAGAACATAACTCTATATGGAAAAGATATCATACACTATTTAGACTAAAATATTTTAGATGGCTTACGTTTATGTTGGGTGGAATAATAATCGCATCACCATTCCCAGACGAATTGGGTATAAGCCTTTTGGGTTTTTCTAAGATGAAAACAACAGCCTTTATTCCCGTATCACTCATTTTTAACTTTCTGGGGATATTAGCTATCGGTTTGATCGCTAAGGCTATATAATTAAATAATATGAAAAGACAAGTTGTATCTTTGGAGGAAATAAAAAAGAATAGGAAACCAATCAGAAATGTAAATTTGGAACATAAGCAGAATCTGAGCCCGCTTTACCGTTTTGCTGTTTGGATAACAGCACATGTTGGTACTATGGGTTTCTTTTTGATTATACTTATCTGGACAGTTTCTTGGCTTAGTTGGAATGTGTTAGGTCCAAAGGAATTACAGTTTGATCCATATCCAGCTTTTGTATTTTGGCTATTTATTTCAAACTTGATACAGATATTTCTTATGCCACTTATTTTGATAGGTCAGAATATGCAGGGGCAACACGCAGAGGCGAGAGCGGAAGCTGATTTCGAGGTAAATAAAAAGGCTGAGGATGAGATAGAAAATATACTAACTCATTTAGAGAATCAAAATGACGTTTTGGAGGAAATCTTAAATAAAATAAACAAATAGTTTATTTGTGGCTTATTTCAGAGTCTATTTCTTCAATCTTTTGCTCCATTCGGTTTAGAGTTTTCTGCATTCTGTTTATTTTGTCTTCTTCGGTTTCAATTTCTTCTTTTGTCTTCTCTGTTAATTTTTTCTCACCTGAAAGTCCAGTAATAATAAGTCTGTTTCCTATAAAAGCTGAGACGTATACACCAGTCATAAGTAATACGATAGTGCCAACAATAAATGAAAGTGGTCCGTCTACAATATTAAATAATGTGAATTCTGCTTTATCCAATAGCCACATAGTCAGAAAGTCTGTCGTGTGCCAGACACCTCTCCAAAATAGAACAACACCAATACCACCAATAAGGGCGTAAAAAATAGGAAAATGACTAAGTTTTGCTCTGGTCTTGTCTTCTAACTTATCAAAGAAATCTAGTATATGTTTAGTCATTTTTGGGTGAAAATCGTTTTGCTTGTATGTTACAATGTTAGCATATTATGATAAATAACAAAAAAGTAATTGCTTTTGACTTGGATGGTACATTAGCAGAGAGTAAATCAAAATTAACAGAAGAAATGTCAGAAGTTTTGGCGAAACTTTTAGAAAAATACTATATTGCTGTTATATCAGGCGGGGCATATGGGCAGTTTCAAAAGCAGTTTCTTTCTAGCTTCTCTGCGCCAAAAGAGTTTTTAAAGAATCTATATTTGTTCCCAACAATGGGCAGTACTAGTTACAAATATGATGAAGAATCCAGCGAATGGAAAATGTTATATGAAGAGAGACTTGCCCCTGAAGAAATAAAAAAAATAATGAATGCTTTTGGTGAGGCTATTTTGGAGTCAGGTTATGATCTGTCTGGTTCATATGGGGAAATATTGGAAGATAGGGGTACACAAGTTACTTTTTCTGGTCGCGGTCAGGAGGCTCCTGCAGATGTTAAGGGTGCTTGGGATCCAGATAGATTAAAACGTGGTTTACTCGTCAGTCTTTTAAAGAAAAAGATACCTGAATTTGATATTAGAATCGGCGGTATGAGTTCTATAGACGTAACAAAACTTGGAATAGATAAGGCCTATGCTATTGGCAAAATTAGAAAACTTTTAAATGTTACAGATGATGAGATTATGTTCGTTGGGGATGCTTTGTATAAAGGGGGTAATGATGCGCCGGTAAAAAAGACTGATGTTGATTTTATTCAGCCTGACGACCCATCTGATACTTTGGAAATACTTAAACAATACATATAGATATCAACAGTTTTATCAGCTAAGTTTTATTTTACGTGATAAAATAAAACTATGAATCCAGAAACCACCAAAAGACCATGGGGGTCATTTACACGTTTTACAAATAATGAACCATCAACTGTAAAACTATTGTATATAAACAAGGGAGAAGAATTTAGTTTGCAATATCATACACATAGACAAGAGTTTTGGAAAATAATATCTGGTCACCCAGACATTATTGTGGGCGACAAATCATTTCAACCAAAAGAGGGTGAAGAGTTTTTAATTGAGCCTCATACAAATCATAGAATTTCTGCTCCTGTAGATAATGTTGTAGTTTTGGAGATATCAGAGGGGCAGTTTGATGAAAACGATATAGTTAGGTTGGAGGACAAGTATAATAGATAAGTTTTTTAAAAAATGAAGAAAACGACAACAAAAACCACAAAGTTAAAAAATTCAGGCGGGATGCCTATTGCTGTGGTTGCTGTTGCTGATGGCGTGATTTTGCTTCAAAAAAAAGAGAGTAAGACATCTAGCACACTTTTTCTTTCTTGGAGTAAAAATGGTGTAGATTTTATTGTAGATCCTGGAAAAGTTATCATAAAAACTCTAAGTAAAAAGAGTGAGACGATAAAATCTTGTTATAACTTTTCTATATCAAAAACTCCAAACGGTTTTGTAATGACATATTTTAGAAAAGCTGGACTTCGAACCAAAGAAAAACTAGTGGTAGCTAGGTCAAAGGATTTATATAAATGGGAAGTTAAGTCGGAGATGCTAGCAAACGATTCAAAGCACGCAACTGTAGTTTACGACAAACAAAAAGATAAATTTGAAATGTATCGTGATGGTCTGTTTATTAGAAATCAAGCTTCCATTTCCCTTTCTGTTTGGAAAGAAAAGCCATCCCTTATGTTTACATCTAGAGTTGGCTATTTTGATTCAGAAAATTTAACGATAATAGGTGGAACAATAACTACAGAAGGAATTTTGCTCATATACGATGCTTCTGTTGAGCAAGGGTCAAAGACGTTGCTACAAATGGGTGCTGTTGTTTTTGATTTGAATAATCCAAAGAGAATTATATGGAGAAGTCATTTGCCTGTATGGCAGGGTGTAGTTGATTCTGTAGATAAAACTAGACCGATCAAACCACTTGGCTTTGCGACACTTCCTAGTACTTTGGTTTTGTATTGGGTTACACACGATGGAACTTTGATTGTTACTAGAATTCCCGCTTTGTTCAAGGAAGCAGAAGACGCAAGACATCATCCAAAGATTATGGATAGATATCATAGTAATCCAGTTATTGAACCGATCTATGGAAGTGTTTGGGAAAGTGACGGAACATTTAATCCAGCAGCGATAGAAGATGATGAGGGCACAGTGCATATTTTATACAGAGCAGTCGGTGGTGATGGAATATCTAGAATTGGTTATGCAAAAAGTCTGGATGGTAAGGATTTTTCACATAGACTTCCATATCCAGTGTTTGAAGCTTCTAGGGGTTATGGTATGCCGGATCCAGAAAATGTTATGGGCCCTATATCATATAGTCCTTACATATATACTTCTGGTGGTAGTTGGGGTGGAGCAGAGGATCCTCGAGCTGTTTTGATAGATAATAAAGTTTATATGGTATATACGGCATTTGAAGGTTGGAATTCTATGCGTATTGCTTTGACTTCAATAAGCCTAAAAGATTTTAAGGCCGGTAATTGGAATTGGAAAAAGCCAAAACTAATTTCATCTCCAGAAAACCGAAGTAAAAACTGGTTAATTTTCCCAGAAAAAATCAACGGTAAGTTTGCTGTTCTTCACAGTATCAGTCCAAAAGTTTTGGTTGATTATGTAGATGATTTAGATAAGTTCAATGATATTATTTACAGTCCTCGACCAGAAGGGCCACAACCTGGTAGGAAAAATTCTTGGGATTTTTTGCTGAAAGGTTCTGGTCCACCACCTGTTAAAACTGAGCTTGGTTGGCTCTTGCTTTATCATGCACTCGAAAAACATAGTACAGATAAATATAGACTTGGAGCAATGATTCTAGATAAAGATGACCCAACAAAGGTTTTGCACCGTTCTATCCATCCTATACTCTCTCCAGATGTTCATTATGAGAATGATGGTAAACCCGGAGTAGTTTATGCTTCGGGGGCTCTTATCCGAGGTGATGATTTATTTGTATATTATGGCGGAGGTGATAAGGTTGTGTGTGTGGCAACTACACCAATAAAAAAACTATTGAAATATCTGGAAACAGGCAGTACAAAGCATTATCAGTTAAAGAAGGCTTAAAATAAAAAAGTGAAATCAATATTCCGGAGACTGGCTGAAAGGAGTGATATGTATAATGTCTATATAATGAAGGCTACATATGATTTAGCTGGTTCATTTATATCAATTTTTATACCGATTTATTTGCTACGTAATGACCTAGGGTTGTCAGGTGTATTTAGCTACTATTTAGTTTACTCTATTAGTATTTTATTTTTCTTTTTTCTTGCTAACTTTATAGTAAGTATTTTGGGTCTTAAAAAAACTGTAATTTTAAACTATCCTTTTTTATTTTTATATTTTTTCTTACTGTATAAAATGAAAAGTTATGGTATACCATTTTATTTTATTGCTATTGTGTCAGCATTACAGAACTCATTATATTGGTTTCCTTTAAATATTTTGATAGCAAATACTACCAAGAAGGAAAGTATGGGGAGTGATCTGAGTAAATTCTTCGCTATCTCAGGGATAGTTGGTCTTTTTGCACCTATCATTTCAGCAGTTGTCATAATAAATTCAGGATTCAAAAATCTTTTTATTATATCTGGTATCTTTTATTTTATATCAGCGATTCCATTGTTATATTTACCTGAATTCTATCATGTTAGTAGCTTAAATTTAGATAAATTTAAAACACTTTTTAAAGAATATAAAAATTATTTTGTTACAGAAATATTTATAAATATGAAGGAAGACGCTGAAGGTAAAATATGGCCTATTTTTGTGTACCTAAGCTTTAGAGATTTTCTCTCAATTGGTTATGTTGGGACTATAAGTATGATAGGTGGAATACTCTTTACTTTACTAGTTGGGAAATATACAGATAGGTTTAATAAAATGTCGTTATTTGGAATTGGTTCGATAATTTTATCTTTAATCTGGCTTTTAAGGTTTTTTGTCACTTCTCAAATATTTGTATACGTGTTAACCATAATGGCGACATTTTTTGAACCACTCATACTTATTCCAATAAGAAGTATTGTATACAACTACGCAAAAAGAGAAGGACCTCAAACCTTCATACTTTTTAGGGAATTTGCCAATTTGACCGGCAGGTTATTATTATATTTATTTGCGATTATATTTATTGCTTCTATAAAATATGCATTTATATTTGTTTCATTGGCTTGTGTAGGTTTATTTATAATGTCTAGAATGAATTTAGAAAGGAAAACATATAGTATGAATGTGTAATGAATTTAAATATTAAAATTAGAAAATGACTAATAATATTTTTACTCAACATTCAAGTAAGGCAGTAGAGCCACAAGATACTTTCAAACATGTGATGGCTATTACACTTAATCCACAGACAGGTTATAAAAATGGCATTATTCGGTGTATAACAAATAGAAAAGGCAATCTTTTGTTTAAGGGGACAACTAGTTGGAGTGAACTACATTATTTAGAGGGAGATAATTTAGAACATTTTGAAATAAAAGAAAAGTTGGTAATTAAAAACGAATCAGAAATAATCAGTAGACTAACTCCTCCTGGTTTTGAATGTATTGGGTTAGAGGATCCAGATATTTGGGTTGATAATAACACTAATTTATTGCATCTTTATTTTACAATACCAATAAAGCCAATAGACGACTCTCCTCGTATGATGAAAACTCATCTTGGGCATGCTTTTGGCCCTGATTTGAATTCTCTTGAAATGACAGAACCTGTACTTATTGAAACCGATGGTATGAAAGCCAAAGAGGTATCGATTGCTCCGCTTAATAAAAAAGGTTTCAGGTATAATTTGATAGAGTCACGAGATCGTAGACCGGATATAACTTATTCTATTATTAAGGTGGCGATAGCTAAAGATATGTGTGGGGCGTGGGAGTATGGCGAAACAGCATTTCATCCAGCGGAGCATAATATTCCCTGGATTTCTGGTCATTCTTCACCTGGACCACTTTTCTCTAAGAATTTTATAGATGTTGGTGAGGGCAAGCTTCTTGGAGTTATAAATGGATGTAAACCTAATAAAAATATAGGCAATCAGGTTATATATGGTGATTTTTCAATTGGTCTTTATATTTATGATTATGAAAATGGTAAAATAGACTGGGTGTCTCCCGAGCCGATTATTCAAGATAGTGAAGCTGGGAAAGATGGAGGTCGTGCAATAACCTTCGCGAGTCAATTTATTGAGACAAAAAATGGGGAGGGGATATTGTATGCTCATGTTGACGACTCATTTGTCAGAGCTTACACGCTAAAAGCTGAAGAAATAAAGAGGATACTACCAATAAAAATTATTGATAGTAAGTTGTATGATATTAAATATGAAAATACTGAATAATGTCACTCTTGTTGGTATAGATTGTGTTGATCTGAAGAGACTACAGCTTGTGGCTGATATATCGACCAAAGAAATTACTTTTGCAAAAGTTAAACTTTTAACTTCAATTAAAAGTAATGATTCTAGGGTAATTAATATTAAAAAAATAAAGTCAGGAAAGGAATATTCTGATTTTATGATAAAAGATCTTCATAAGTATATTGATACCGAGTTTGCTCTTATTATTCAATATGATGGTTTTGTTTTAAATCCAAATGCTTGGTCCGATGATTTTTTAAAGTATGATTATATAGGTGCACCATGGTATCACTTGGGGGATTTAAGGGTAGGTAATGGTGGATTTAGTTTGAGGAGTAGAAAATTGATTAATTGGTTATCTGCAAATTGGTCAAAAATAAACTATCCTCTTCATCCTGAAGATATTTTCATATCAAGATATGTAAGACCGTATCTAGAAAAAGAAGGTATAATTTTTGCTCCAGAAAGTGTTGCTTCTGTTTTTGCGTGGGAAGGTTGTGAAAAAACAATCGTGTGGAATGGACAGTTTGGATTTCACGGAGGATATACAGACATAACTTACTGGTTAGATAAAAATCCAAAATATAAAAATCAATTTAAAGTAAAATTTGATGACTATATGCAAATTATGCGCAAATATCCAATATATGATGGCACTGTTCATACAGTTCATTGTTATAAGGAAGATATGAGAGATTTCAAACTTCTTTCTCGTGGTGTTAAAAATTATGAGGCGAGATTAACTCACGAACGATATGCTGATTTTAGTAAAATTAAAATAGGAGATAGGTTGGTCTTTAAGAGAGCTGGGGTTAGTTTTGAAAAACTGCCAATTCCAGCCTTTGAGAAAGTTGTAAATAAAATTGAAAATTTTTCTTCTTTACATGACCTTAGAAAAGTATATCCAAATATCTACGTTACTTATCCTGTAAAGAATTTCAATCCACGAAAATGGCCACAATTTCTGATAAGAATATTTGGAGATTTATTTTATCCAAAGGACGAGCCGTATACAATTTTTTGGTTTGCGTGATAATATTAAAGATATGTACGTAGTACGAAGATCAAAACAAAATCCAATACTTGCTCCACAGTCAGAAAATTCTTTTGAGAATTATGCTGTTTTCAATGGTAATCCGATACAGATCAAAAATGATATTCATATGGTCTACAGAGCTCAGTCTCATCCTGAAAAAGTAGAAGGAAATAATTTTTCAATGTCTGTAATAGGGAAAGCTGTAAGTAAGGATGGTGTATCTTTTAAAGATAGAAAGCCTTTTATAGTTCCAGAACATAGCTGGGAAAGATACGGTTGTGAGGATCCTCGTGTTACAAAAGTTGATGGTAAGTATTATATTTTCTACACAGCACTTTCTGCTTTTCCACTAAATATTCCAGAGGGAATTAAGGTTGGCCTTGCTATAAGCAAGGATATGAAAAAGATTACTGAGAAACATCTCATAACTCCTTTCAATGCAAAGGCAATGTGTCTTTTTCCAGAAAAGATCGACGGAAAATATATGGCCCTGCTTACTGTAAATCCAGATAGACTTCCTACTCATATGGCTATTGCGGAGTTTACTAAACTCGAAGACATGTGGAATGAAAAGTATTGGAATAAATGGTATGCAAACCTTAACAAACATATTTTTATAAAAGGTGATGACTCTGACAGAATAGAGATAGGAAGTTGCCCAATAAAAACAGAAAGAGGATGGCTGTTGGTTTGTTGTAGAATACAAAATCACGCTTCAGCAGATAGAGTTTTTGCTATCGAAGCATATCTACTCGACTTAAAAGACCCAAAAAAGATAATTGGCAAAACTCGAGGTGCACTTCTTGTTCCAGAAGAGCCGTATGAGAAAAATGGAATAATAAGTAATACAATATTTCCAAGTGGTGCGTTGATAAAGAATGATAGGTTGCATATATATTATGGAGCAACTGATACGACGATTGCTTTGGCTAGTGTTGATTTGGATGACCTTTTAGATGCTATGGAATATCCATACAGAGAAATCGGTTTTCATAGAATAGGCGAAGGAGCTTTGATGAAACCAAGAAAAGATGTGGCGTGGGAAGAAAAGGCAATATTTAACCCAGCAGCAATAGATATAGCAGGTGTCGTCCGAATACTTTATAGAGCCATGGGTAATGACAACACATCTGTTGTTGGTTATGCAGAAAGTATAAATGCTACAGATATTTCTTATATCGACAATAAACCTGCATACGTGCCGAGAGAGTCTTTTGAGGGCAAGGGTGTGCCAAATGGGAATTCTGGTTGTGAGGATCCTAGACTTACCAAAATAGGTAGTACTGTTTATATGTATTACACAGCTTACAATGGAATAACACCACCTTCTATTGCGATGTCGTCTATTTTAGAAAAAGATTTGAAGAAAAAAAATTGGAATTGGTCAAAACCTGTTTTGGTAAGTGCAGATGGTGTTGACGATAAAGACGGTTGTTTGCATCCAGAAAAAGTGGACGGTAAGTATTTCTTGTTCCATAGAGTGCATAACTACATTTGTGGAGATTTTGGTTCTACACCAGGTTTTCCAGAAAGAAATAGTTTTATAAATACTCCAATAATTAAAGCTCGATCTGGAATGTGGGATAGTGTTAAAGTAGGAATATCTGTTCCTCCAATAAAAACAGAAAAGGGATGGCTTCTTCTGTATCATGGTGTTTCTGGTAGATCTCGATATAGAGTGGGTGCAGTACTTTTGGACCTAAAAGACCCCACAAAGGTTTTATCTAGGATGACAGACCCCGTTTTTGAGCCTAGAGAGGCATATGAAATAGAGGGACAAGTAAACTATGTCGTTTTTCCTTGTGGAGCGGTTGTAAGAAATAGCTACATTTATATGTACTATGGAGGGGCTGACTCGATTATTGACGTGGCTTCAGTTTCCCTCAAAAAGCTTCTTGATAGTCTCACAAAATAACTCTGTGTTATACTAGACTCATGACTAGTATATTAAAATCAGATATATTTTTTATTATTTCGTCAGTGTCGACTGTCGTTGTTTCTGTAGCTATCGCAATTACACTTTATTATTTGATAAAGATATTAAGAGATATTAAATTTTTGTCAGCAAAGGCAAGAGAAGAGGGAGAAAGAATATTAGAGGACGTTAAGGCTTTTCGTGAAGAGGCAGAAGATGGGGGTCATAGAATTACAAACGTTCTATATTCTTTTCTTGGTTTAATGAGGACAAAGCCAAAAAGTCGTAAAAGAAGGACAACTGCTGAAAGCGAGCAGTGGTCAGATGATCAGGGAGAATAATAGAATTAGCAATAATTTAATTTAAAAAATGTCAGAAAAAAATAAAATAAAAAGTAATGGTAGTAAGACTCCAGCCGCATTAATGGGGCTTGGAATTTTGGCTGCTAGTTTTGCTGGAGCATATTATTTGTATGGAACAAAGGACGGAGCAAAGAAAAAGGCTAAAATAAAGGGTTGGATGCTTAAGGCTAAAGGTGAAGTTCTAGAAAAGTTGGAGAATCTTAAAGATGTGAATGAGGATATATACTATGGTTTGGTAACTAATGTTATTAACAAATATCAATCAGTAAAAAACATAGATAAAGGCGAGCTAGAAGAGTTAGGAGCTGATTTGAAGAAGCACTGGAAGAATATAAAGAAACATATAGATGCAGGGACCAAAGTAGCGAAACCTACCAAGAAAGCAAAGAAGTAAGATAAAAATAATCACCCGAGAGGGTGATTATTTTGTATCATTTAGTGCCATAGAATACCACGTTCCAAAAATCATTGTTAGACCTATTAGTATAAAAATATATTGAAATTCTATGAATTGGAATGCGATGGTTGCAAGTATTGGAGCAACAATAAAAGAGATAGGTCTTGCTACTCTGAAAAGGCTAACGACATTAGTCTTTTCATCATCTACTTTTTTAAAGAAATATGTTTCTATGCTTATTTCTACAAAACTTGCTCCAATACGTGTGATAAAAAGTATTGTAGCCCACATCCAGAATACTTTAACTGTAATGAAGCTGATAAAAAGTGTGGAGAGACCCATAATCACAAAGCCAATAGTCATAAACTCTTTTTCACCATACTTTCTGTCTGAGAGTTCTCCAACTGGAAGTTCAAATAGGATAAAAGGAAGAAGCATTATTGTGAATATAATTCCTATTTCTGACCAAGAAAATCCAATATATTTTTGTAGGTACAGTGGTGTGTATACGATCATAAAAGCATAAAATAGCTGTAGTATGAACTGTGCAATGAAAACATTGTAGAGATCCAAATCTTTCATATAATCCATTACAGCTTGTCTGATTTGTATATGTTCTACAGGTTTGTGTGTTATATCTTTAAATTTTTTAATTAGAAAATACAAAGGAAGTATTGATATGGAAGACAGTAGGTATATATAGGAATAAACACTATCTGTTACTATTATCGCAATAAATATTGGCGCCAAAACAATAGTCGCATTAGCTATTGTTAGATATGTTGCTCTGATTTCTCCAACTATGGATTTATCCTTTGAAACATTCTCTACATATACATCCATATTAAATAAAAGCGTAGCTATGGTAATTGTGTGAAGAATAAAATACATTCCGACTAAAATTGGGGATTTTGCCACTGTTAGGCCTATAGTACAGAGAAATTCAATTGTAAGTAAATATAAAGTGAATCTATAAAGTCCGATTTTTTCTAGTATTCTTGATATGTTAATCAGCATAAGTGTCGTCAGAATGGAGGCTATTATGTATATTGCTGAAACTTGTGCATCGCTAAAAATGTTTGATAGGAATGATGAGTTAATATAAATAATAAGTGCGTAGTGAAATGATACAAAAAAGTTAGATAGAAATAGAATATTTAAAAGTCTATTTTGTCTAAATGGTAACAATAGTCTGTCCATGTTATAGATATTGTAACTTAAATATTATTTTTATAAAAGAAAAACCACTCATATGAGTGGTTTTTCTTTTTAGACTCCTAGTACAACTGGGATAACCATCGGTTTCTTTGCTGTTTTTTGGAATAAGTATCTTGCAACATTGTCAGCAAGTATTGATTTTACCATATCAAAATCGATAGGGTTCATTCCTTGCGTTGTGTCTTCAACAGTTTTCTTTATTATCATTCGTGTGTTTGTTAGTAGGTCTTGTGATTCTCTAACATAAACGAAACCTCGAGCAATAATATCTGGTGACTTTTTAAGCTTTCCTGTTTTTGTGTTGATGCTTACAACAATAAGGAATATTCCATCTTGAGCTAGCATCTTTCTGTCTCTTAGAACCATTTCTTGAATATTTCCAACAGCAAAACCATCAACTAGAACTAGGTTTGCAGGAACTTTTTCTTTCAAGATTCTAATTTTTTCTCCATTGTCATATATTTCAACAATAGATCCGTTGTCTGGAACAACAACATCTTCTTTGTTGTGACCTAGACCATATGATAGTTCTGCGTGCTGACACAACATGTAGTGCTGACCATGAACTGGCATAAAGAACTTGTATGGTATCTGCTGGTGTATCCATTTTAGCTCCTCCCGATTTCCGTGACCTGAAGCATGAATTTCAGAGTCTACATACGTAACTATCTTTGCGCCAGATCTGTACAGGTTATCTTTCAGGTTGTTAACAGACTTAAAGTTTGTTGGAATAACGGATGCAGAAAGTAGAACTGTGTCTGTAGGTCGTAGGCGAACGTACTTGTGAGTTTTGTTCGCAATACGCATAAGAGCAGCAAATTCTTCGCCCTGAGCACCAGTAACAAGCATAACGATTCTGTCTGGTGGATAGTTCTCTATATCTTCAAGTGGGATTATGTTTGTAACGTCTGCCAGTTTAAGTTGTTTTATGATCTCAATGTTTGATTTCATAGAACGACCTTCCACTACTATTTTCTTTCCACACTTTTCTGCAGCTTGAATAATAGCGATAATTCTTTCCACCTGTGATGCAAAAGTTGCAATAAAGAGTCTGCTTTTTGTTTCGGTAATAAATCTTGCTAGATTCTCTATAACAACATTTTCTGATAGAGAGAACCCAGGTTTTTCTACAGAAGTCGAATCCATAGTTAGCATAAGAACTTTCATATCCTTGAATCTCTTGTACTGTTCAACTTCTTCTTCTGTTGGTACACCATTTATATTGTCTACTCTAACGTCTTCGATAAATACAATATTTCCGTGTGGTGTTTCGATAATAAGTCCCATTGAGTCTGGAATTGTGTGTGAGATAGGGAATGTTTTTATTCTAAGTTCACCAATAGAAAGTGTTTCGTCACCTTCGATAACTTGTATATCAAGAGGCTGTAGGTGAGGGAATTCATCCTGTCTTTTTTGAATCATTATTGCGCCAAACTGTCTTGTGTAGATTTTTGGGTAACCGATTCTATCGATAAGGAACGGTAGGCCTCCAATGTGGTCCAAGTGTCCGTGAGTAATAAACAGACCTCGGATTTTATGCTTGTTGTCCTCTAGGTATTTTGTGTTAGGTAGGATGTAGTCAATACCTGGCGTGTCTTCATCTTTGAATTGGAAACCAATATCAATAACAATGATGTCATTTTTGTACTCTATCATTGTCATATTTCTTCCGATTTCCTCTACACCTCCAAGTGGTATAACTCGAATATTGTCACCTTCAATTGGTGGAATAATGTCTTCTGTCTTTCTAACAGTGTTCTTTATTGTTGGTGTGTCTCGTCTACTAAAAGACTTACCACGGAAAGCAGACCGGCTTCGTGTGCCAGAATGACCTCTTGGTTCTCTGTGTGTTGTTTGTGGTGTGTGTGGTGCTGCCGCCGCTTCTATTTTTTGATCTATTTTGTCCATAATTTTATTGTTAATTTTTATTTTTAATCTTTTTTAAATATTTTCCAGATGTTATTTGTTTCTATGTACCATTTGGTTATATCTGCAAATCTATCTCCTGGTGATGTAACCTTCCCTATATTTACGTTGTGAACTTTCTTTGGAACTATGTAAATAAAGTATGGGGAATAGGTGAATACTGCAGGGGAGTCATTTTGTATTTCTTTGTCTAAATTTTTTAAATAACTTTCCTTCTCATCTTGATTGTCTGAACTTCTTATATTCTCCAATATTTTGTCTGCTTTTAGATTTGCATATTGAGCAATATTGAGTCCAGGACTAAATCTTTGTGATGAATGCCAGAAAGGATACAAGTCTACATCTTTTCCGATCACTTCTCCGAAAAGTAGAGAATCATATTTTCTTGGTTTTATAATATTTTGGTTTAGATCACCAATCTCAAATATTTTTACACCAACTTCTGCTCCCATTTCTTGCCATTGTTTTTGTAGGAGATAAGCTGTTTCCTTTAACTCTGGAACATTTCCTGTAGATATTGAGAAGGAAAGCAGAGTTGTATCTTTCTTGTCCTTCTTTTGGAATATTCCATCCTCATTTAGTACCCAGCCAGCTTTTGTTAATATTGCTCTGGCCTTTGAGATTCTATCTGGATTGGTGCTTGTTGAAATTTTTGAAACGTTGTCTGTAGGTACAGGACTCTCTATTGTTTGTCCGTATCCACCAAGAACATTATCAACAATAGCCTGTTTGTCTGTTGCGATATTTAGAGCTTGTCTAACTTCTTTGTTAACAAGTACGGGTGCGTTGTTCTGATTAAAAAATACTCCAAATATTCTAGGTAGTGGTGACAGTAATATCTCATCAGTGGCAACCTGTAGTGCTGGAAGATCCCTTGGAGAGATGCTATGCAGGCTTTCAATGTCTCCATTTTTATATGCATCAACTATGTTTTTGTCATTCTGAAAAGCTTTAACTACTATTTTTGTTATGTATGGTTTGCCTAAAGCATAATCATTAAATGCTGTTAGGTGATATTCAGAAGGAAGTCCGCTCGAAGTGTACGTAATATAGTCTATTTTGTATGGTCCAGATCCAACTGGTTTTGTGTTGAACTGACTAAAAGGGAATTCTTCTATTGTAGCCTTATTCCAAATATGTTTCGGCATTATTCCTATAGTTGTGTTTTGTATAAAAGATGAAAAAGGCTGTTTCAGTGTAAATGAAACTGTTTTGTCATCTATTTTTTCTACTTTTACTCCAGCCCAGTTTGCTTCCCTTGGACTTTTAAGTTCAGAATCTTTTGCTTTTTCTATAGTGAACACTATGTCGTCTGTAGTAACTTTTTCTCCATCATGAAATACCGCAGTGTCTTTTATTGTAAATGTATATGTAAGTGAATCTGCAGACATTGTGTATCTGTCAGCTAAGTCTGGGGTCAGGTTACCTTTTGAGTCAGATTTCATTAGCCCAGAATAAATAAGAGATGTTAGGTCTTTGTCTATATCACTAGATGCCAAAAGAGGGTTGATAAATCTTGGTGAACCAAGTACACCTTCTGTTAGTGTTCCTCCGTAGTCCGGAACTTCAACAAGGAACAGTTTGTTTACTTGATACAAAAGCGTAAGACCACTTATTATAAATATAGTAGTGAATATGAAGAAAATAGTTTTTTCTGTAAGAGAAAAAGACTTTATGACTCGCATAATTTTTTCTTCAAATGGAATTTTCCATTCTTTTTTTACAACAGACTTCAAATATTCTTTGTCCACGAGAATAAATATTTAGTATTAATGAATTTAAAAAATTTCTAAACTTGATGCAGTTCGAGGAGCAAGATTTTTTGGTGACCAAGCTGTACTAATAGTACTGTGCGGGAACCAAAAAATTGAAGCGACAAAGAAATGCGCGAGTTTTGGAATTTTACAGAAGTAAAAGACTGAATGAAGTAGCAGCAAAAAGAATAGCTATAATAATAGTAGCAGTAAATAGCACTTTCTCTGCGCCTCTTTTCGTGTGATATCCAGAAGAAAAACTGTCACCTCCACCGAAAGCAGAACCTAGGCCAGCTTCTGATCTTTGTAGGAGTATGCCCCCAATAAGGAGTACAGACAATACAATTTGGATATAAGGAATCATTCCAGTAATACTCATGATGGGTATCATATTACCAAAGTTTGGTAAAAATGCAACCACAGCAAATTGGTCTCCAAACTATTCCTTTGTAATAAATATGTTATAATCCTTGTATTATTGTTAACTAAAATTATTATGATGCCAACAGAACAGAGCTTTTTTGAGAAAAATATGAAGAAAATAGTGATTTGGGGAGTGGTAGCGATACTTGCTTTGTGGGTTATATTTAGCTTCAACTCACTTATAACACAAGACAGAGCGGTAACTGCTCAGTGGGCACAGGTGGAAAACCAACTTCAAAGACGTTTTGATTTGATACCAAGTCTAGTAGCGACAGTAAAAGGTGTTGTAAAACAGGAGATCACTGTGTTTTCAGCAATTGCAGAAGCTAGAAAGAAATATGCAGGGTCAACAACTTCTGATGCTAAAGCTCAGGCTGCTTCAGAGTACGAGTCAGCAGTTAGTAGACTATTGGTTATAGTAGAGAACTATCCAGTATTACAGTCATCACAGGCATTTAGGGACCTTATGACTTCTCTTGAGGGAACAGAAAACAGAATATCTGTTGAAAGAATGAAATATAACCAGTTGGTTCAGACTTTTGACACAAGCATAAGCAAATTCCCAACTGTATTTATTGCAAAACTATTTGGATTTGGTGAGAAGACATACTTCAAAGTTGAAGATTCTGCAAAAGAGAATCCCCGAATCCAATTCTAGTTTCATATTTTTAACATTAACAAAATAAATATGAGCTTTCTTAAAAAAGTTAAGTCTAGTGTTTATGACCCATTGTACTATTCTGAAATATTAAATATGAACTTTGGTGGTTCATTAAAATATTTCTTCAAATTGTCATTACTTTTGGCGTTGGTTGGTGCAGTATACTTATCTTTTGTTTCAATTCCAAAAGTAAATTCGTTTATAAGCACCTTTGGAGACAGGGTCGTTGATGCATATCCTGCTGAACTCGAAGTTAGATTAAAGAACGGATTAGTATCAACAAATGTTGTTGAGCCATACATAATACCTTTACCGAAAGACGATTTTAATAGTGAATACAGCAAGTCAAATTATGAGAACTTGATTGTTATAGATACAAAAAGTGACTTATCTCTAGATAAGTTTAATGCCTATAATACTGTTGTACTTTTGACAAAGAATGCAGTCCTAACTAGAGATAAGGGAAAAATAACTATAACAGAATTGAAGGGAACTTCTGATTTGACTATTAACCGTGACAAGTTGGTGTATTGGGTTGGGAAAGTTACACCATTTGTGAAAAAACTGCCATATATAATTCCAGTTATCGTATTTACAGGACTATTCTTATATTTTGCATTCAGTTTATTCTACTTGTTATTTGTAGCACTACTTGTATTTATTATTGGGAAAATAAGAAAATTGGGACTTTCATACAAAAAGTCATACCAAATTTCTCTTCATGCAATTACTTTGCCGTTGATTCTGTCTACGGTGTCTTTGTTCATAAATATTAAGATGTTTCGCTTTGTGCCAACAATTATATTGCTAGTTGTAGTTTGGGTTAATCTTAAAGCCAAGGATCCTGTTTTACCTTTAGCATAAAATTATGTTCTCTAAATCAAACTTGTTATTTTTCTCCATAAGTATTTTTGCTATACCACTTTTTGTGACTGCATTTGCTGTGCCTGAAAGACCGACAGGTTTCGTCCAAGACTATGCAGGTTTGCTTACGGCACAACAGGTTTCGGATCTTGAAACAAAGTTGGATAATTATGAGAAAAATACTACAAATGAAATAGCTGTTGTAACTATTCCATCACTAGATGGAGATACAATAGAAAATGTTGCTCAGGAAATATTCACAAAGTGGGGAATAGGTAAAAAAGGAAAAGATAATGGTGTGCTTTTGCTAATTTCTCTTGCAGATAGAAAGACAAGAATCCATACAGGTTATGGTGTAGAGGGTTTGCTAACAGATATTGGTACTTCATATATACAGAGCGACATAATTAGTCCAGCTTTTAAAAGTGGGGATTATTATAATGGTATAAGTCTTGGTGTGGGCAGTATGGTAGATGCACTGGGTGGGACAGATGTGGTCCCTGCAGATTATTCTGGAAGAAAAAGTAATATACCTTGGGATTTTGTATTCTTTGGAGTCATTGTCTTGATACAGTTTTTGACAGCTATATTGGCAAGGTCAAAGTCCTGGTGGGGAGGAGGTGTTATCGGTGGTATAGCTGGTATGGCGATATGGCAATACTTTATTGCTAGTATTGTATTGGCTATACCTACAATAATCATTCTAGTTCTTTTCGGACTATTTTTGGATTATATTGTTTCTAATTCATACAGCAAAGCAAGAGCTCTTGGAACATATCCTTGGTGGATGAGAGGCGGTGGGGGTTCTGGTGGTGGAGGCTTCGGTGGTTTTGGAGGGGGTTCTTCTGGTGGTGGAGGTAGTTCTGGTTCGTGGTAATATACTTTTATGCATAATATTTCTAACAAAGAATTATTAGAAAAAATTGCAGAGTTGGAAAGTAAAGTTCATTCTCTTGAAAATGAACTTATTCACGACAAACTAACATCTGCAAAAACTCGAGGATATTTCGAAGAAAAATCAAAAGAATATTTGGATTTTGCTGGAAAGGTAAGGGGTGGCAAACGTCGAGACTGGGCAGGCTTCAGGGATATTTCTTTTTTGTTTTTTGATATTGATCACTTTAAAAAAATAAACGATACATATGGACACGACGTGGGAGACAAGGTTTTGAAAGAGTTTGCTTCTGTGGTGAAAAATAGTTTGAGAGTCGGTGATATTTTTGCTAGGTGGGGTGGTGAGGAGTTTGTTGTTATATTGCTTGGTTCCAACGAGATGGATTCAAAGGTGAAGGCCGATGAGATAAGAAAAAAAGTTGAAGATATGACTTTTGATAACCCAAGTGAACTCAAAATTACAGTTAGTATTGGGGTTGCGGAGTTTGATGGTGATATTGCGTTCGAAAATCTAATTAAAAACGCCGACAACGCACTTTATAAAGCAAAAGACACTGGTCGTAATAAAGTGGTAGTGTTTTCTGAAATCTAGTATGACTACATTGTATAATAAGCTCGTTAGGGATAAGATCCCTGAGATTCTTGATAAGAAGAGGGTTTATTATGAAAAAAGAATTGCTGGTGCAGAAGAATATAAGTCAGAGTTAGTAAAGAAATTAAAAGAGGAAACCGAAGAGTATTCACAGGACGGAAGCCTTGAAGAGTTGGCAGATGTATTGGAAGTGATAGAAGCAATTAAGAAACTTCCAGAATATGCCAATGTAGAGGACATTAGACTAAAAAAGAAAGAGGAAAGAGGGGGTTTTGATGAGAAGATTATTTTAAAAGGTGAGAAATGATATTATTATTTCGCAAGACCTTGAGTGTTTTGTAATTAAAATGCGAAAGATATACTGTTCCTGTAATGAAATAAATAATAAGAAAGGAGACGTCGCATAGCTGGTCTAGTGCGCCATCTTGGAAAGGTGGTATGCCGAAAGGTATCGCGAGTTCGAATCTCGCCGTCTCCGCTATGAAAAATTTAAAAAAAAGTACATTAGTATTTCTAATTAATGAAAAATCAGGAAAAGTTTATGAGATTTGTCTTGCTATGAAAAAAAGAGGTTTTGGTGTGGGTAGGTGGAACGGTGTGGGTGGTAAGGTGGAAGTAAATGAAACTATAGAGTCTGCAGCAAAAAGAGAAGCCTTAGAGGAAATTGGTGTAAGTGTTGGTGAATTGAATAAGGTTGGTGAATTAGAGTTTTATTTTGAAAATAATCCATCTTGGGATCAGTTAGTTACTATTTATTTTTGTAAAAAATGGTCTGGAGACGCTTCCGAAAGTGAAGAGATGAAACCTCAATGGTTTGCTGTAGACAAAATTCCTTTTAAAGATATGTGGCCAGATGATATTTTCTGGTTACCAGAGGTCTTAAACGGAAAGTTGATAAAAGGAAGTTTTACTTTTGGAGAAGGTGATATAATTATTTCACAGAATCTAGATTCTATAGATAGTTTTTAATGTCTAACACCTCAAAAAATATAATAAGTCTTGCGGTACTGGCTTTTGTCATATTTTATTTTCATACAACTTTGGAAAACTACTTGAGTTATTTAAAAAGGACATATTTACCTTGTAAATCGCCTATTTCATATAGTTTGGGTGAGTTCGATACTCGTTTTGGTGTTTCTAAAACAGATTTTCTTTCTGCTATGAAGGATGCAGAGGCTATTTGGGAAAAACCAATAGGTAAAAATTTGTTTGACTACTCTACAGACGGTAATTTGAAAGTTAATTTAATCTACGACACACGACAGGAAACGACTTCAAAACTTCAGTCCATGGGAATTTCTTTAAAAAGTGATCGCGCATCATACAATGAAGTCAAAGCAAAATACGACTCTATCACTGCATCATACAACCAACAAAAAATAGCTTTTAACAATAGAGTCTCTGCATTTGATGCAAGGAAAAGTGCGTATGAGGCCGAAGTAGCAAAGATAAATAGGCGAGGTGGTGGTGACAAAGCAACTGTTGACCGACTGAACGCAGAAAAAAACTATTTGCAGAGTGAAAGTTCTGGAATAGTTTCTGACCAAAACAGACTGAATACATATGTGGACCAAATAAACTCGCTCGTTTCTGCATTGAACCAGCTTGCAACGACTTTGAATATAAATGTAAAAAATTTCAATAAAATAGGGGACAATCTTGGAGGGGAATTTAATGAAGGGTTGTATAAGATAGATAAAAATGGTGAACAAATAGATATTTATCAGTTTGAAAACAGAACAAAACTTGTGCGTGTTTTGGCGCACGAACTTGGTCACGCTTTGGGACTAGATCACAACGAAGATTCAAAGGCGATAATGTATAGGTTGAACAATGGTATCAACGAAAAACTAACAAATACTGATTTGGTGGCACTAAAAGCGCTATGCGGGATAAAATA
>CAZPGQ010000004.1:0-16764 GCA_964586695.1 uncultured Candidatus Saccharibacteria bacterium | reverse complement strand
AAAAACTAACAAATACTGATTTGGTGGCACTAAAAGCGCTATGCGGGATAAAATAAGTTAGTTTTTCAAATATTTAAAAATTTGCTAGTATCAATTTTGGGGAGGGATGATGTCAAACTCGCTAAGTGCTCGCGTTGCTAAGATTCGTCTGGATCAAGGCGACAAGGTGTTACCGCCGTTTAAGCGGTGCCAACACAAGATGGACCGATTGCGAGAGCTGAGAAGAACTGTCGAAGTTGAAAGGGTGAAGAAGATTTCGCCTGCACCGGCTGGACACAGTGAGAGGATTTTCAGCTACTACTTCGACCGAGACTATGTCCCGGTCAGGACGGATGCTGATGGTCCGTACGACGATCTCTATCAGGACCGTGATCCGCGTTCGTACTAACCTTCTGGCGGCTGGGCTTCGTGCTCAGCCGCCATATTGCTTTTATTTGATGATATAATTACTCAATATGGAAACTTATTACATAAACGGGATGCATTGTAATGGATGCGTCAAAAGAGCTACAAAATTTATTTCAGAAATACCCGGAGTAAAGTCTGTCAAAGTAAGTTTGGTATCATCAAAAGCCATTATCGATACCGACAGAGAAATTGGTTTTGAAACAGTAAATTCCGCTGTTGTTTCTGCTGGTTATGAACTAACGACAGAATCTCCAAGTTTTGGAAAAGTTTTTTCTGCTTGGTTTAAAAAATATCTTCCACTTATTTTAGCTTTCAGTCTTGTTCTAATTTTTACAGGAACTAGGGGTTATTTGTATGGCTTTCATTTGCATAGTTCAATGACAGATTTTATGGGAGCATTTTTCTTGCTGTTTGGTGGTATGAAGGTGACAAATTGGAAAAAATATTCAAAAAGTTTCCAAAATTATGACCCATTGGCTAGCAAGTTACATTTATATTCTTATATTTATCCCGCTCTAGAAGTTTTCCTTGGTGTTGTCTATATATTTGGTATTGGTAATTTTCTAATTTGGAATATAGTCACAGCTTTGATTCTTGGAGTAAATACAGTTGGTGTAATAAACGTTTTGAAAAGTGGGGAAATGGTTCAGTGTGCTTGCCTTGGTGCATATTTCAACATACCTATCACCCGTTTTACTATTTTTGAAAACGGAATCATGGTGGCAATGGCGATGTATATGGTTCTAATTTTAATTTAAAAAAACTACCTCCGCTTGCCAAATGGCAAGCGGGGCAGTTGCGCGCGGCGCGTCTAGCTAGGACGTGCGATGAGTCCTGTGTTGTAGGCCTCGTTGAGCATGCCTCCGAGATCATGGATCTCTCGAGGGTTGAGACCGAATACGCGTTTCCGGGTGTTCCGGAGTTCGAAGTTTCCGCCCGGTAGACTGAAACGCTCGACGAGTCCTGAGTTGGGTGCCTCGTTGAGCATTCTGTGAAGGTCGTAGATCTCACTCGAGTTGAGATCGAAGGTGTGCCCCCGAGTATTTCGAAGTTCGTAGTTTCCGTCTGGCAGACGGAAACAGTCGGGTGAGAAGCAACCGCAACCACCGAATACCTTGTGTGGTTCCGTTGGTGTATCTGGAGATGCGTCTCCGCCTTTGCAACAACTCACGTTTCCTCCTCAGCCACGTAGTTAGAATGTGGCTCCGTTCAATATGCTATACTAGAGTTCAAACATAGTAAATATATAATTTATGAACACCAAACTTAAAATTGAAAATGCTTGTTGTGAAGGATGTAAAGCTTCTATTGAAAAATACACAAAAGATATTCCAGGATTGAAGTCTTTTGTTTTTGATATCCAAACAAAAATTGCAAATTTGGTTCATGATGAAAATCTGGATATCAATGTGGTAATTAAAAAAATTGGTTCTATAGGAAAAGGAAATTATAAAGCTTCGATTGTATAAAGTGTTCGACCCACCCCTGTTGGGGTGGGTCTGATTAGTGCATGTGCATGGTGTGATGGTGTTCTTCTGGTCCTCCTTTGAAAAAAGTCCAAGTTGTGTAGCTAACTACTACGGTGCTGAGCACGAGTAGCGCCACGTTCCAACAGAGCCACGTTCTGCAACTTTTCCAGTGTAGGACGTAGCTGAGTATGACAGTTGGCCAGAGGATGGGTAGCGTCCACATGGACAGCTGGTGTGCTGTGGTGAGTGTTCCAGTTGCTACACTCACTGAGAGCAGGGGGAGAAGTACACAGCCTATGTGTGGGGAGATCATCACACAGGTGAAAAGTGGTCTCATCCACTTTTTCATCGAAACCTCCAATGAGATAGTAACATATTTGATTATTTATTCTAGACATATAAAAATTTATAATAGATAATAGGAAAATAATTTTAAATAAAAATGACAAAAAATATTATAATCAGTTTGGTTATCGTTCTTGCTTTGTGCGCTGGTGGATATTATTTTTTCCGTGACAACACAGAAAAAAATAAAGATGTGATTTTGGGTACGAACGATACTTATGCAACAAATACAGCACCGGTTATGGAAGACGGTACTTTGCCAGAAGTGAACCCAATTATTAATGTAAAAGAAGATAAAAAAACAAATATGATCACAATAGATACAAATTATGGAAAGATAGTTATAGAAACTTATGATGCCGATGCCCCAAATACAGTGAAAAATTTTGTAACTCTTGCGGAAAAAGGTTTTTATAACGGACTTACATTCCACCGAGTTATAAAAGGATTCATGATTCAGGGTGGCGATCCAAATGGAACAGGAACAGGTGGTCCTGGTTATCAGTTCGCTGACGAACTTAATCCAAACACAGCTTCATACAAAGCTGGTTACAAGAAAGGTGTGGTGGCGATGGCAAACGCAGGCCCAAACACAAATGGTAGTCAATTTTTCATCATGACAGCAGACTACCCATTGCCAAACCTTTACACAATTTTCGGAAAAGTTGTTTCTGGTCAGGAAGTTGTGGATACAATAGCGAACGTCAAAACAGGGCCTAACGACAAGCCAGCTTCACCTGTGACAATGAAGACGGTTACTGTAAATTAGTTGACAGTTCTCTTTATAAAACCTAGACTTTATCTAGAGTTGTAGCGAGAGAGCAAAGAAACGTCGACAAGGGGAGTGGGTCCGGTCCAGGGCCAGCTACTGGTACTTCGGTACTGAGAACTAAGAGATAATTGAGTTTCAATGCAACACCTCCTCGTTTTTTGAGTTGGAAGGTGTGGCTCTCGTGTGGCCTCCCTTTATCTCTCCCAGTTCCTGGATGTTGAGGACCTGCAAGCATTCACCTCCTCCGCTTGCAGGTCTTTTTCTATTATTTAAATAACTTGACTTTTTCATACAATAGGTGGTATAATAGTACCAATGTAAGTTTCTCATAGGTTTTCGCATTTTCATTTTTGAAAGTAGGAAAAGGAGAGAGATCTAGCCGCCTTACAGTTTAAAATAAAGGCTAGGTATAAAGTAAAATGGCAAAGAAGTTATATGTAGGTGGAATCGCTTATTCAACATCAGAAGCAGCTCTTAGAGACGCTTTTGCACAGGTTGGAGAAGTTACATCAGCTACAATTATCATGGATAGAATGACAAACCGATCAAAAGGATTTGGTTTCGTCGAGATGGCAAACGATGCTGACGCAGAAGCTGCTATCGCAAAGTGGAATGGTCAGGAACTAGATGGACGAAAGCTTACAGTTAATGAAGCTCGACCAATGGAACCTAGAGCACCACGAACAGGAGGCTTTGATCGTGGAAACGATCGAGGTGGCCGAACATGGTAATCTCTCCGTTTAGCTTAAACCACTAAACAAACAAAAAGCTCCCGAAAGGGAGTTTTTTGTTGTCTCAAAGTTTTGTCGTGTTACAATATTGATATGAGTTTTATAAAAAGTAAGAAATTTTTAGCTATTTTTGCATTCGTTTTAATTTTTACTGTTATCGTTGTTGCGCTGTATGGTCAGAATTTTCAGTCAAAAGTCGTAGTCGGTGGGAAAACATTTACTGTCAAAGTAGCAGAGACAAGATATCTGTTAGAAAAGGGTCTTTCGGGTCACAAACCACTTTCGAGCGACGAAGGAATGTTTTTTGTCTTTCAAGCTCCGCAAAAATACGGTTTTTGGATGAAAGATATGACTTTTGCCATCGATATTATTTGGCTGGACTCAAATTATAAGATTTCTCACATAGAAAAGAACGTAAAACCAGAAACTTACCCAAAAGTTTTCTACCCAGAAACTGATTCCAAGTATGTTTTGGAGGTACAAGCAGGCCAATCTGAAATTTTGAATTTGAAAATTGGAGATTTTGTACAATTCATCACAAAAGACTCAAAAAACTCTTAATCGATAGGCTATTTTGACACAGCACTTTACACTTTTTTCAATTCATTTCATAGGTATCTAAAATAGGTTTATCCACAGTTTTTTATAAGTCCGTTTAGAGTACAATTAGTGAACAAATTTGAAAATATCTGCAATTTTTTCACGAAAATTGCAGATATTTAGTCAAAAAGAGTCAGAAATTATAAAAATTTATCAATTTTTAATTTATTTTCACTATGAGCATTAACGTAACAAGACACGATGGTACAAAGGTTCCATTTAACGCGGATAAGATTAACCGTTCCATCGAAAGAGCTTGTTATGGTCTATCAGACCCAGTTTCAAAAGTGACGCAAATCGCCAGTGAGACTCAACTGACTCTTTATGATGGAATCACAACTGACGAAATGGATCAGGCGACAATCAACGCTGCTATTCAGAACATAAAAGAGGATATCGATTATGACAAAATTGCCACAAGACTTTTTCTAAAGGTTATCTACCGAAGAGTTGTTGGTGACTATAACCACGACAAGGAAACTTTGATAAAAATGCACAAGGATGCATTTATAAAGTATGTAAAGAATGGTGTTGAACTAAATCGATTAGACAAGAGAATGCTAGAAAAGTTTGATCTAACTAAACTTGCTGATGTTATTAACCTAGATCGTGATGAGCTTTTCCAGTACACAGGTCTTTCTACTGTTGCGTCATTATATTTGCTTCGGGATGAAAAGGAGAAGCACATGGAAACTCCTCAGATGTACTGGATGAGAGTTGCTATGGGGCTTTCATATAACGAAGAAGATCCAACAAAGTGGGCAACTACTTTTTATAACAAGATGTCAAAGATGGAATACATCCCTGGAACATCTACTAACTTGGGTGCTGGAACAGCAAGACCTGCACTTTCAAACTGCTTCCTAATTGAAATGCAGGATGATATGGAAAATATTTCCAAAACAGTTGCAGACGTGATGCTTATTTCAAAAGCAACTGGTGGTGTTGGACTTTCTCTTACAAAACTTCGTGCATCAGGTTCTCCTCTAAAGTCTAACAACGGTGCTTCTTCTGGACCTACACCATTTGCAAAAATAATCGACGTTGCTATCCGAGCCATAATGCGAGCCGGAAAAAGACGTGGAGCTTTGTGTTTCTATATGGAACCATGGCACTTGGACTATATGGAGTTTCTAGATTGGAAGCATAATGCTGGTGATGACCACATGAGAATGCGAACAGCAAATACAGCTTCATTTATTCCAGATGAATTTATGAAAAGAGTGGCTACTGGGGAAGATTGGTATTTCTTTGACCCAGCAGAAGCTCCGGATCTAAACGAACTTTATGGAAAAGCCTTTTCAGAGAAATACAATCTACTTGTAGAAAAAGCTAACCGCGGGGAACTACGAGCATTCAAAAAAATGCCAGCAAATGAACTGTTCCGAAAGATGCTTATATCTCTTCAGTCAACTTCACACCCATGGCTAGTATGGAAAGATCCTATTAACGTTCGAGCACTAAACAACAACACAGGAACGATACACCTTTCTAACTTGTGTACAGAAATTACTTTGCCACAAGACAGAGAAAATATTGCCGTATGTAACTTGGCGTCTCTTAATCTTGCTCCACACATACAAAACAAAACAGTTAACTGGGCAAAACTAGAAGAAACTACTCGTCTTGCTATACGACAGCTGGATAACCTTATAGATATCAACCAGCTACCTATACCAGAAGCAATAAAGTCTGATAGTGAAAACAGAGCGGTTGGTCTAGGTGTTATGGGTCTTGCAGATGTTCTAGAACAGCTCGGTATGTCATATGACTCACCTCACGCTTGGGATTTCACAGATAGAATTTTTGAGTTTATTTCATACATGGCGATAGATGAAAGTGCTAACTTGGCACAGACAAGAGGATCATATAAAAACTTCCCAGGTTCAGCGTGGTCAAAGGGTGTCGTGCCAGTTGATACATTAAACAAACTAGAAATTGAAAGACAGAGGCCTTTGACTATCGCAAAAGAATCAAGGCACAAGGGTCTTGATTGGAATATTCTTCGAGCAAAGGTTTCAAAGGGGATGAGAAATGCAACACTTATGGCTGTTGCACCAAACGCGACTATCGGTTTGGTTGGAGGAACAGTGCCAAGTATCGACCCTAGGTTTGCACAGGTCTTTTCTCGAAATACACTTTCTGGAAAGTATCTTGATATAAATCATAACCTAGTAAAAGATTTAACAAATCTTGGTATCTGGGAAAAAGTAAAAGAAAAAATAATCGAGTTGCAAGGTGATATTTCTACTATCGAAGATATTCCTCAACATATAAAAGATGTTTACAAAACTTCATTTACAACATCACCGTTTGCTTATATAGAAGTCGCAGCTCGTGCACAGAAATGGGTTGACCAAGCTTTGTCTAGAAATATGTATCTTGAAACACGAGACATAGATGAGACAATGAAGATATATAATACTGCATGGGAGAAAGGTCTCAAGACTACATACTATCTGCACATGAAGCCACGACACACAGCAGAACAGTCAACAACAAACGTAAACAAAGCAGCAAAAATGGGTAAGGTTGGTTTCGGTGCATTGAACTTTGGCACTTCACCTGCTTTCTCTGCTCCACTTCAAAAGTCTCTTGATGTAGAAGTTCCAGTTTCTATTCCTGTCTCTGAGCCAGTCAGTGTTGCTTCTGTAGTTGTCGAATCTATTGTTTCTACTGTAAAAAATGAAGCGATACAAAATATAAAATTAGAAGAAGAAATATTAGTTTCAACAACTAGAATAATAGCAGATGAGCCACTGCAAAAAGGTTTTGCTTCAGTTGCTAAGCCAATAGAAGTAAAAACACCGGAGGTTGCGCTTGTTCGAGAAGAAGTTTTAGTTAAAGAGACACCTAGGAATGAATACCAGTCACTTGAAAAGGTTGTTGGTGGAAAGAAATATAATATTATAGGTCCAGAGGATCCAGCGGATGAGAACATTTGCCTTTCTTGTCAATAAACTTTAGAATTTGGCGAAATTATTAACTTAATAAAAAATAAAATATATGACACTAATTGGTAAGCCGTCTCCGACGGACATGAATCTCCACCCACTAAACTACAAGTGGGCGTACGACCTATATAACCAAGCTGTTAGAAATACTTGGTTCCCACACGAAATTGCCTTGAAAGAAGATCTTGATGACTTCGAGAAAATGACAGAGGATGAGAGACACGCAATCAAGTTTCTTATGGCTTTTTTCAACCCTGCAGAGCTTATCGTCAACAGATCTATCGCGCTCGGTATTTACCCTTATCTAAAGTCACCAGAGTGTCACCTGTATTTGGCAAAGCAGATGTGGGAGGAAGCAAACCACTGTGTTTCTTTTGAGTATGTACTTGAAACATTTCCTTTTGACAAAGAATCTATCTTCAATACACACCTAGAAGTTACTTCTATGACAGCAAAAGAAGCTTTTATAAATAGATATCTAACACGAATGACAGAAGATAAGTTGGATATTGAAACTGTAGATGGTAAAAAAGATTTTATCAGAAACCTTGTTGCAACCAACATTGTGATGGAAGGAATCTGGTTCTACTCTGGTTTTATGGTGGCGCTTTCATTCCGTCAGAGAAACCAGCTTCGAAACTTTGGTTCAATGATCAACTGGGTTTTGCGAGACGAGTCACTCCACTTAAAGTTTGGTATTAACTTAGTCCACAATGTTCTGGAGGAAAATACAGAACTACTTACAGAGGAATTTGCAGCAGAAATCAGAAACATAATTATTGAAGGTGTTGATCTTGAGGTCGCATATAACAAAGATATGTTCCCGAATGGAATATTGGGACTGAACGCCGACTATGTAAACCAATACGTTCAGTATGTAGCCGACAGACGACTTCAGGAGCTTGGAATGCCAAAATACTACAACGTAACTAACCCGGCAAAGTGGATGAGTACAGCTACAGACGTGTTTGAGTTGGTGAACTTCTTTGAATCACAGAACACAAGCTACGAGGTGGACTCTCACGCAGGTGCAACAAAAAAGAAGGAAGACTCTGAGTAATCACAAAAAGACCGCTTTGAGCGGTTTTTTTGTTGTGCTACGGGTGGTTAAATTGGTATAATTTACAGACTTAAAAAATAAGATTAATATAATGAAAAAACAACAAGCAGGTTTTATCGGTATCGCTATAGTTGCAGTTGTGGCAGTTCTGGGTCTTGCTGCGATTGGTGGTTGGGTTTATGTAGAAAAATCAAAAACAAGTGCAGTAAAAACTGATTTAACTACAGAAACTTCTGATCAAAACCAGGTTCAAAATACCACAGGTACACAGCAGGCTGTAAACACAGAGGCAAGAATAGAATTTCCTTGGGGAAACTATAGTAAAACTGTAAATGCACGTGCTACAGATAATAATTCAAAGCTAGTTGGACAGGCAATAAACATTGGTGGTTTCAGTAAGGCAACTCTTGTTGTTGGTGAAAGTATAATTGTTGGTGGAGGTTCAAAAATAGGAACAATGTATGCATTCAAGAGTCTAACTATTGCTGCTGATTCAAATATAGATGTACTTTATGTTGAGTCTTCTACCTCATTAACTCTTGGAAGAAACGTGACTGTCGGTAAAAAAGTTGTCTTAAGTCATAACGAATTGGTAAACAAAGCAAAAACTGCTGTTGGAATCGGAGCAACTACAAGTTCTGGTGCAACAACTTCATCAGGTGGTACTACAAATGTTTCAAATACAACTACAGCAAGTCCTGCTCCTACAACAAACACAACTCAAACAACAACTTCAGTTTCATACACAGGAAGTTGGAACGGAACTTTCACAGCTAACGCAATCGCTGCTTCACAGGGTTGTCCAGGTGGGGAAGTTGCATTCAATGTCGCTAGTGATGGAACATTTCAGGGTCCAGTTACAATAAAGGGGGCAGTTTATTACGGAGGTGGAAATGTTAATAAAAATGGAAAGATGAGTGGAGGATGGAATCTATCTGGAAGTAAAATATCTCTAACTGGTCAACTTGGTGCAAGTATAGGATCTGGGTCATATGTTGATCAGGGTTCAGGATGCTTCGGAAACTTCTCAGTTTCTAAGTAATAAAGTATTTATCGAATGAAAACAGCCAGGCTAGCTTGGCTGTTTTCTAATATGATATAATTTACTCATTATTCTTTGCATAAATTAATCAAATGGCATTTTTCAGTAAAACAAAAAAAGTACGTGTTGCGATAAACGGTTTCGGTAGAATTGGCAGACAATTTCTAAAAGAGTCTTGGGATAACGAAGCTCTTGAGGTGGTTGCGGTAAACGACCTAGGAAGTGTCGACAACATGGCGTACCTTTTGAAATATGACACTGTATATAAAACATGGAAGCATGATGTAAAAGTTGATGGAGGAAATCTTGTGATAGATGGAAGAACTGTAAAATTTGTTTCTGAAAAAGAGCCGACAAAACTACCTTGGAAAGATTTGAATGTAGATGTTGTTGTTGAGTCTACAGGTCTTTTCACTTCATATGACAAAGCTTCAGTCCATCTAACTGCTGGTGCAAAGAAAGTAGTTATTTCTGCTCCTTCAAAGGGTGGTGATGGTTCTGTAAAAGGCGAAACTATTCTTATGGGTGTGAACGAAGAAAAGTTTGGTACATGTGATGTAACTTCAAACGCATCTTGTACAACAAACGCAGCATCACCTCTTATTGCTATTTTGGATGAAAACTTTGGTATCGAAAAAGCTGTTTTGAATACAGTTCATGGCTACACAGCATCACAGGCTCTTGTCGATGGTCCTTCAAAAAAAGATTTGCGAGAGGGAAGAGCAGCAGCACAAAACATTGTGCCTTCTTCTACTGGTGCAGCTATCGCTGTAACACAAGCATTCACAAAGCTAGAGGGTTTATTTGATGGTATTTCAATCAGAATTCCAGTTCCCGCAGGTTCTATTGTTGATGTAACTTTTATATCAAAGAAAAATACTACAGCAGAAGAGGTGAATGATGTTTTACGAAAGGCGGGAGGAAGCGACAGATGGAAAAATATTTTCTCTGCAACTGACGAGGAACTTGTTTCTTCAGATATTCTCGGAAGTCACTACGGTTCTATTGCTGATCTGAAAATGACTCGAGTTGTAGGGGGGAATTTAATTAAGGTTATGGCTTGGTATGACAATGAAGCAGGCTATACAAATATGCTTATTGATCATGTTATTAAAACAGGGAAAACTATTTAACTTAAATTAAAAAATATGCCAATCAATGAGTTCGGTGAATTTATAAGAAGTATGCCAGCACCCGAAACACCTCCTGAGGTAAAGTTTTTGAGAATATATTCAGAGTTGTCTGGTATAGAAAAAATTGAAAATGAGGACACTTTTGAAAGCGTAACATCTACATTGGGTGTTCTTGAAAAACTAATAGATGAAAGTAACATTGAAAATGTTACTGATCCAGATACTGGAGAGGTCATAAATGTCTCTGATTTTGTGGAAAAAATAAAGGTAATTTTAGGACAGTTTCAAGGAGAATAACTATTTGTTGAATACTCTATATCTAAATAATATAAATTTAGTATAATTATTTTATGCGAATTTATATTGGGTCAGACCACGCTGGGTTTGAAATGAAAAGAAACCTAATTTCTTTTCTAATAGAACAACAATATGAAGTTTTTGACTGTGGTCCAAAACAGTATGACCACGACGACGACTACCCTGACTATGTTTCCATTGTGGCTTCTAGCGTATCTAAAGACAGAGATGCTGTTGGAATAGTTATGGGCTGGTCAGGTACAGGTGAAGACATAGTATCCAACCGTTTCCCAAACGTTAGATGTGCATTATACTATGGTGGAAACAAGCATATTATAACTTTGGCACGAGAACATAATGACTGTAACATGCTATCTCTCGCTTCTCATTTTATTACTACTCAAGAAGCCCGAGAAGCAGTACTTTTGTGGCTCAAAACTCCATTTTCTGGTGAACCTCGACATATGAGAAGAATAAAGAAAATAGAAAAATATGATTAAAGTTCTTCCAGCAATTATCCCAGTAAACAAGATTCAGTTAGAAGAAGAAATGGGTAAAGTTTCTAGCTTTGCTGATTTTGTGCAGATAGACATCGCCGATGGGACTTTTGCTCCAGTAAAAACATGGCCATACAATGGTCGCGATACAGAATATTTTGAACAACTCAAAACAGAAATGGCTGGTTGGCCAAAATGGGAGGACGTTAATATCGAACTTCATATGATGGTGGCTCATCCAGAAAATATTTTGGAGGAATGGATCGCAACTGGTATTTCTGCCGTTGTTGCACACATAGAATCGACACCAGATTTTCAAAAAGTTATCGATATTTGCAAATCACATGATATTCTACTAGGTATTGCTATAAAACCAAGTACAGATATTTCAAAATTAGAAAATTTTGTTTCTCAAACTGATTTTATTCAAGTTATGGGTTCAGATAATATTGGAAGACATGGTGTTGATTTAGAAAATGATGCAGTTGAAATGATAAAACAATTGCGAAACAAATATTCACAGAGTATAATTGCTATTGATATTGGTGTAAACGAAGACACAGCAGAAAATCTTGTAGAAGCTGGAGCAAACAAACTAATCTCTGGCGGTGCGATACTGAATTCCGAAGATCCAAAAGGTGTTTTTGAGTTTCTAAGTTCTCTAAATTAACATTGTAAAATGGTAATGGCCAACTTAACAGACGATAAAATAAAACTCTTAGAAGAGAAAGCGAAAGCCATACGAATTTCTATTATAGAAATGCTTGTTTCTGCTGGTTCAGGACATTCTGCTGGTCCACTTGGTATGGCAGATATTTTTTCTGCATTATATTTTTTCATACTTCGACACAAACCTCTTGAGCCTTTTTGGGAAGATAGAGACAGGCTTATCCTTTCAAACGGTCATATAAACCCAGTTATGTACGCCACAATGGCGCATGCAGGTTATTTCCCTGTACCAGAATTGTTAACACTACGTAAATTTGGCTCACGACTTCAGGGTCACCCACACAGAGAATTTTTGCCAATGCTTGAAACAAGTTCTGGCCCACTTGGAGCAGGACTATCACAGGCTGTTGGAATGGCTATTGCAGACAGAATGGATAAAGGCAAAACATCAGATAGATTTTTCTACTGTTTGCTCGGTGATGGAGAATTGGATGAGGGGCAAAACTG
Organism: uncultured Candidatus Saccharibacteria bacterium; assembly: GCA_964586695.1. GTDB lineage: Bacteria > Patescibacteriota > Minisyncoccia > Phycocordibacterales > DATDWN01 > C7867-006. The sequence goes on along the minus strand of CAZPGQ010000004.1, from coordinate 4,280 downwards.
GGAAGCAATAATGCTTGCATCAAAGGAGCGACTTGGAAATCTAATCGTTTTTGTTGATAGAAATAATATTCAGATAGATGGATATACAGAAGATGTTATGCCGTTAGACTCTGTTGTTCACAAGTTCGAAAGTTTTGGTTGGCATGCAGAGGAAATAGATGGTCATAACTTTTCAGAAATTATTGCTGCTGTTGGTCGTGCACAAGCTGTTTTTGATGGACCAAGTGTGATAGTTGCAAGAACTATTCCTGGAAAAGGAGTTTCATTTATGGAGCGTGACTACAAATGGCATGGTAATCCTCCGGGAACAGAAATGGCGGGTGAACCACCAAAGGATGAACAGGCAAAGATCGCACTTCATGATCTACGAACTCTGGGTGGCCAAATAACTTCCGAACATGAATAAAACTTCCAAAACTGGCGAATTTCTTTGTTCTCAATTTTACTTCCTCCACGCGCAGTACTAGATGTACAGCTTGGTCGAAAGTAAAATCTGCGAACTTCGAACTTCACACAGTTTATGAAAGTTTAAAGTTTTCAATTCGAATTATGATAAAATAATTAAATGCTGAATCCAAACCAAAAATTAAATCCGAAGATTTTTGATAAAAAGGTAGAACAACTACCTATACGTCAGGGATTTGGTGAAGGTCTTGTAAAAGCTGGAGAGAAAAACTCACAGGTTGTTGGACTTTGTTCAGATCTTACTGAGTCAACAAAGATGAGTATGTTTCGAGAAAAATTTCCTGAAAGATTTGTAGAAATTGGTATAGCTGAACAAAACCTAGCATCTGTTGCAAGTGGAATGTCTGCGATGGGCAAGATTCCTTTTATATCTAGTTACGCAATGTTTTCACCAGGAAGAAATTGGGAGCAGATACGAACAACTATTTGTTACAACGACAGACCTGTGATAATTGCTGGAAGTCACGCTGGAGTTTCTGTTGGTCCAGACGGCGGAACACATCAGGCAGTAGAAGACATCGCTATTACTCGCGTAATACCCAACATGGTTGTTATATCTCCATGTGATGCTATCGAGGCAAAGAAAGCAACTATGGCTTCTGCAGAGCTTAAAAAGCCTGTTTATATTAGACTTGCTCGAGAAAAAACTCCTGTTATCACAACAGAAGATACTCCTTTTGAAATTGGAAAGGCTCAGCTCTATTTTGGAGATGAAAATGCAAAGGCAGATGCCGGAATAATAGCTACAGGAGCACTGGTTCACAAAGCATTAAAAGTTGCAGAAGATTTGAGTAAAGAGGGAATCACAGTCAAAGTTTTGAATATTTCTACGATAAAACCAATAGACTCTGAAGCGGTAATAAACATAGCGAAAACTTGTGGAGCTATTGTGTCAGTTGAGGAACACCAGATTATTGGTGGACTTGGTTCTGCTGTTTCAGAAGTTTTGGTACAAAATTTTCCTGTGCCACAAGAATTTATTGGAGTTCACGACAGATTCGGCCAGAGTGGAAAACCAGAAGAGCTAATTGAACATTACGGAATGGGAGAAGCGAGCATAAAAGATGTTGTGAAGAAAGTTATAGGTAGAAAAAATTAGATTTATAATCTCTTTCTCGTCACAGCTTTTTCTAGTACCAGAATAATTTCTTGCTAGAAATTTTCTTTTTACTCAGCTCTTCACGGCTTCCGTAAACACTAGAAAAAGCTGTGACTCAAAGAGATTTTTAATATTATAAATGGGAAAGCGCCGGATTTCGGCGCCTACTCCTCCTTGGGTTAAAAAATAACAGAAGTGATCTTGTTGTATTTGACAAGCGGGATGGCGATATCGAAAATCGCCGGTACGGCCACTTTATTTAGGTCGGCCATCTTTCGGAGGATTTGAACCAAGTCCATTTCCTCTCCGAAAGGTATTCCATTCTGCCGGCAGAATTTCTTTATTCCGCCCACCTCGAACCCGACGTGGTTTCTCTTTCCCCTTACCTCGTGGTTACGAATGTGGAGAGAGATTTGCGTTCCCGTCACGTGTTCCAGTGTTGTGGAACAGTCATCCTCCACCACGACAAGAGTATCGAGGGTGTCGATGTAGTAAGCGTATGGAGAGAATTCGGGTTTTGTAGCGACCCACTCTGTAAATAACCTGTCGAGAACCTCAGTATCCATTTAGACACCTCTAGATTTTTATTATAACAATGTTGATTTTGTTGTACAACAAAAATGTTTATAACTTTTTGATTTTGTAGTCCTCTGGAGCATTTTTTAGATATTCTTCTATTTTTTCAGGTGTAAGTAGTCCTTTTTGAGCACCAACTTCCTGTACAACCGACATAGAGTTTATAGGTGCCCAAATTAGTGCATCTCCCAGAGTTTTACCTTGTGCTAGTAGAGAAACAACAGTTGATGCATATGCATCACCAGCACCTGTTCGCTCCAAAGGTTTGTGAGGGTATATTGGCATAAACCAAATATCACCAGTGTTAGATTCAAATGCGTAAGCACCATTAAAACCGTCTGTAATTACTACAGTCTTTGGTCCCAAAGTATTTACACCTTTCAGAAGAGTCGGCAAATCTCTACTTGATTCATCTAGTATTTTTTGAGCCTCCTCTACATTACAGAAAAAGATTTCTGAATTTTTATAAATTCTTTCTAGTTTCTCCTTACCCATCTTGATTTGGAATGTTCCTGGTTGGAAAGCTAGTTTTGTTTCTGGATGTGCTTCGACAAAGTCTATTATTTGCATCTGAAAATCGAATGTATTGTCACCAAGAGAGGAAAGGTATATCCATTTTGGAGCTTCGTCGACTTTAAAATCGTATTTGTAGTGTTCGTGTTTAACTAGGATAGTTCGGTCAACGTCGTACCATAGTACATAGTGGTAGTTTGTTTTGTTTTCGTTATCTACATGAACGTATTTTGTTTCAACACCGTCTTTTTGTAGAGAAGATATAGAGTCTTTTCCATTTTGATCACCGCCAACATATGCGTACAGAGCAGAAGAAAGTCCAAGTCGTGATGCCGACACAGCTGCATTTGCACTGTTTCCAACTGCGTAACAGATTTCTACTGATTCATAAGGGACTTTGTCACCGTATCTTACACAAAGTTTACAGTTTTCGTTATGTTCGTCACATTTGACCTCCGCATCGTTCATTCTGATAAAAGCGTCAACTACTATATCGCCAATGGCAAGAATATCTATATTTTTATTTTCCATGTGCTGAATTATATCATATGTTATAATTCAGCACATATGAAAACATTAAAACAATCAGTACTCGAAGCACGAGAGAAAAAAGTCGCAATAGGTCATTTTAATATTTCTAACTTGGAAGCACTTTGGGGAATTTTCAAAGCGGCACAGTCGCTAAATGTTCCTGTTATTATCGGTGTCTCAGAAGGTGAGAGAGATTTTGTTGGTGTAAAACAGGCTGTGGCATTGGTAAAAAGCATACGGGAGGAGTTCGACTATCCTATTTATCTAAATGCAGACCATACATATTCATTCGACAGAGTAAAAGAGGCTATAGATGCTGGTTTTGATTCTGTAATTATCGATGGAGCAAAACTTTCTTTCGAAGAAAATGTAAAACTAACAAAACAATGTGTAGAATATGCAAAAGCTAGTGGTAGAGAAGTATTGGTAGAGGCGGAACTTGGTTACATTGGTCAATCATCAAAAGTGTTGGATGAGATCCCAGAAGGAGTGCTTTTGGATGAGAGCTCTCTAACAGATCCTGTAAAAGCAAAAGAGTTCGTGGATATGACGGGTATAGATATGCTAGCACCAGCAATAGGAAACTTTCACGGTATGCTTCGAGGAGGAGTTGATCCAAAACTAAATATAGAGAGAACAAAAGAAATTTACGAAACTACAGGTATCCCACTTACACTACACGGTGGTTCTGGTAACTCAGAGGACGATTTTAAACAAGCTATAGCAAATGGCGTATCTATTGTTCATATAAATACAGAAATCCGTGTGGCTTTCAGGGATGCAGTAAAGAAGTCACTACAAGAAAACCCAGAGGAGGTTGCTCCATACAAGTTCCTAAAGCCTGGGGTAAAGGCTGTCCAGGAGGTTGTGGAGAAGAAACTGCGATTTTTTAACAATTTGTAAAATCTCTTTGAGTCATAGCTTTTTCTAGTGTTTACGGAAGCCGTGAAGGACTGAGTAAAAGGAAAATTTTCAGCAGAAAATTATTCCGGTACTAGAAAAAGGTGTGACGAGGAAGAGATTAAGCACTAGAGCTATACCACCCTTGATTAATTTAGACTTTTTGTTATACTAGCCGAATGATTAATTTAGATGC
>CAZPGQ010000003.1:0-72616 GCA_964586695.1 uncultured Candidatus Saccharibacteria bacterium | reverse complement strand
CTGTAGCGAATGTTGATGATGATGTGTTGAATGATCCGTATGTTGTTGATGAGAAGTTGAATCGTGTTAGTGCTGAGAATGTGTTTGTGTCAGACAGTAGTGTAGATGAAGCAAATGTCCATGTTGATGTTGAGAAGCTGTAGACTACTCCACTACCATTTACTGCAAGTGCTCCTGTAGTTAGTGATGGTAGTGTTAGTGTACCGATAGAAGACAGAGTTGATGATGAGTATGCAAATGATCCAAGTGTTGTTGATGAGTTAGAGAATGTAGATAGAGCGTTGAATGTGTTAGCTCCTGAGAAAGTATTCGCATCACTTAGTAGTGTAGATGATGCAGCACCTGCTAGTGATGTGATAAATCCTGCATCATTGTTGAACCATGATAGTCGGATTGATGATGAAGCGATAGTTTGTACTAGTCCGTTACTTCCTGTGAATGCAAAGCCTTGTGTTAGTGATGGTAGGAATAGAGATGATCCAAATGTAGATGATGCTGTAGAGAATAGTCCGTTGAATCCGATGATTGTAGATGTTCCGTTGTAACCTGTGTTAACTGTGAATGGGAATGTTGAGAAGTTAGCATCATTTGTTAGTTGTGATGTTCGGATAGTAGATGTAGCAAATGAGTATGTAGAACCATTAGCTCCTACACCTAGGAAACCTGATGTTAGGTTAGGCAGTGTTAGTGTTCCTACTGTAGCGAATGTTGATGATGAGTATGCTGATGATAGTAGTGTTGCAGTAGCATTTGCAAATGTCTGTAGTGCTGTAAATGTATTAGATGTGTATGTCTTAGGTATTGTCGTGGAAGCTGCAATATATGAGTTAATTGCATTGTTCTGAGTTGTTGAATCTATTGTTAGTATTCCTCCTACATTAGATAATCCAGTACCAAGCAGTGATGTAAATGTTGATCCCCCAAATATCAGATTAGTTGTTGAAGCTGTGTTAAATGAAGCGTATGTAGTTGATGAAAATTCAAAAGTCTGTAGTGCCCCCCATGTGTTAGCAGTCGTTGTACCAAAAGCAAGAGATACTATATTAGATGACTCTTGTAGAGGATATGTAAATGTTAGAGGTGAAGCTCCTGTTCCAGAGAAACATGTTCCATTAATAGCAAAACATCCCCCAGTAATATTTATTCCATTAGCAAAACTTGATGTTGCTGTTGTTGAAGTCACATTAAGAAGGTTTGCCTGAACACCTCCTGCAAATGTAGATGTGGCAGAAGTTGTGGCTGTGAAATATGAGCCAACAATCTGTCCAACAACTGACAAAGGAGCGTATGGTGAAGTAGTTCCGACTCCAAGATTTCCAGAGAAGTATGAACTTGCCGTTGTTGTAGATATCAAGTTACCAACTGTTAACTGTGTTCCAGTTGCAACAAGAGCTCCACTTGCATCTGTAGCAATAATTGAATTTGCTGCCCCTGTAAATGATGTTCCATTAATTGTCACTGTTGTAACTGATCCAGAATCAGAAGCAACGACACCACCACCAACAAAATTTATAGTTGTCCTTGCTGTAAGAGCACCACCTTCATCCTCTATAATAGAGTATCCTCCGTTTCCAGTTCCAAGACAAACACCATTAACAGAGACACATCCACCAGAAACCACTATTCCTCCAGCGTATGTAGAGGTTGATGTGTTTGAAACAGTAAGGTTTGTTAAGGTTGTTGTACCCAAACTTGCAGAATTTGCAGAAATTGAACCAGCACTAATTGATGTGTTTGTTATAGAGCCTCCATTAATAGTCGGATTATTTATAACAGTGTTAGTTAGTTGGTCGATTCTCTGACTATGAGCTATTTGCTGATATATGTTTGTAACATTTCCACCACTACCAGTAGATAGGCTAAAGAACTTTGACATTATATTGTTGTTCAATTCCTGAAGTCTTGCTTCAAAATCTTCACTTGATATACCTGAAGTAACTGTATTCTTTTCAATTATTCTTTCTATTACATTTGTATTATTTACAACCCTTGTCACAACAGGAGCAACCGCTACTGTTTTCTTTGTAGAAACTTTTGTTGTTGACGAGATATTATTCTTTGTAGTATTGGTCTGAGCTACATATATAATAGTGTTCCCCTTCTTACCAAAAAGATTTGAAATTGGAGAATAGATGTTTCTGTCAACCCAACTATTGATATTCTCATAAACAACTAACCCAGAATGGTCAACTGGATTTATAGTTTTTGAAACAGCATTCACAACAGCTGATGTCAAAGTTCTTGGAGATACATTTTTAAGTTGACCACCAATTGAAATTAAACCAAAAACAAAAACTATCGCCACAAGTACTGAAACTGGTCTAAAGTTTGAATAAAACTTAAAGGGAGTTGGCACACTTACAAGAGAAGAGGGTTTAACAGCACTATCAGCAAAAACATTACTATTTTTTTCATCCGAGATATCCTTATTTCTGCGTGAGGCAAAAATCTCGCTCAGCCGAGAAATCGAGTATTTGCTTTGTAAATTAGCATTTGCATTCTTAGAATTTTCTACACACGGAACTTCTTTTGGCGACGGTTTATAATTTAATATTGAAACTTCAGAAACATGCCAGACTTTGCCAATTCTTCTAGCATCAATTTTGTTAGCTCGACAAAGTTGACCAATATAATCCTTTGAGTAACCAGTAAGAGCGTTCGCTTCGCGAACTGGAATGTACTTTTTATTTTCAAAAAATAATTCTGAACCCATTGATGAAATTATATCTTTTCAAAAGATAAGAAAATACAGAAAATATGGGGATAACAAAAGATATCTCGGATGATTTCTAAAACAAAAAATCTAACAAAAAATGAGATCGATTATGAAAGATCCAACACAAAACTAAACGATCAATTATGGTCAAATTTGGGCACATGGAACCACAAAGCTACAAGGGTTAAGGTTAGTTAAAATTACCAACTTCTCAGTACAAGCAACAAAACTACCAAGGAAAACTCGAGCTTAGATCCAATCAAAATCAAAACTTGTAGATCAATTTCATGAATATAGCAAGACAACATTAATATAATTATATAAACAATATTAATTTGATAGTAATGTTTATCAATCATTATCAACGTAAAATCTATATTACTGCGTTGTATTCTTTATGACTGATATTTTGATGTACTTCTTTTTGACTACGATCAAAGAATGAGCTAGATGTGTACTTTTGGGTTAAGCATCCCAGCTTAGCTCTGAACGCTTGTTCTAATTATCAAGGATCTACACTAATATGATTTTCCCATCCAACTACGGCTATGTATTTTTTGCTATTTATTTTATATTCATTTTTAGTAATTTTATGCTAAAAAACCAAAACACAAAGAATTTTGAAAGTAAATAGTGAGTGGCCTTGTAACCCCCCCTTCTACATAAGTGTTTAAGACTCCTGTGCTATTCACACTATGCGCGAGGCTTCGCCTCGCGCATAGGTTTTTGCTCGTGTATAATAAGTGTATATGACAAGATCAATGACATTTTCAATTGGTGAGTTCTATCACATCTATAATAGAGGTGTCGAGAAAAGAAAAATTTTTTTGTCTGATTCTGACTATAAAAGATTTGTCGCTCTTCTTCATTTATGTAATTCTACAGACCCTGTACATATAGATATGAGAAGAACCACTCTTAATGAGATACTGGATGCGAGTCCAAAGAATAGACTTGTAGATATTGGAGCATATTGTCTAATGCCAAACCATTTTCACCTACTGTTACACGAATCTAGAGAAGACGGTATAAGTCAATTTATGCATAAATTGACCACCGCCTACACCATGTATTTCAATAAAAAGAATGACCGAAATGGTAGACTTTTTCAGGGTGTATTTAAGGCGGAGCACGCGAGTAAAAATGAGTACCTAAAATACTTGTTTGGATATGTACACCTGAACCCCATAAAGCTTGTAGACTCAAAATGGAAAGATAATGGCATAAAGAATAAAACTAGTGCTAAAAACTTTCTAGAAAAGTACGAGTATTCTAGCTATCCAGAATATGCTGGTTTGAACAGAAAGGAAAAAGTCATCCTATCCCCCAAATCCTTCCCAGGGTACTTTGATAAAAAAACGGACTTCAAAAAAATGATCTCTTTTTGGTTAGAATTTAGAAACGATGAAGAGTAAAACAAAAGCTCTCATTTTGAGAGCTTTTGTTTTACTTTAATAATTCAAGCACAATAGATTTTATTAGTTCTGGGTTACCAGAACCCTTCATAGCCTTCATACCCTGCCCCACAAAGAACTGGAGTAGTGAATCCTTGCCATTCTTGTACTGAACAACACTATCTTGGTTATTATCTATAATCTCCTGCATTACTCTCTTTATTTCTTCAGGATCATTCTTCTGTATGTAACCATTCTCTTTTGCAATAATAAATGGATCACCACCAACCTCAAACATTATTTTGAGAGTATCTTTTGCTCCACGAGAAGAAAGGTCTCCCTTTACTATCATTTCTATCAAACGAGAGAAGCTTTCTGGTGTTATAAAACCTAATTTAAAATCAGCACCTAGAGACTTAGACATACCAACAATGTCTGAAATTATATAGTTTGAAGCCAGTTTTATTGACTCATTGCCAGAATTAGACAACTCAACAACAAGTTTCTCCAAAAACAAACCGGCCTCTATATTGTTAATATAAGTCTCAATATCAGAACTCTTTATACCAAAATCTTTCTCATATCTAAGTCTTTTATCATTAGGTAATTCTGGTAGATCTTTCTTTAATGCATCCAACCCAAACTCAGGTATTTCAGATATAACCAACTTTGGAAGATCTGGGTCTGGGAAATATCTGTAGTCATTTGCATTCTCTTTTGATCTTTGTGAAAAGGTTATCTCTTTATTTTCATCCCACCCTCTTGTCTCCTGTACTACCTTTTCACCCCTTTCTAATAGTTCAGATTGTCTAGCCAATTCAAAATCAATAGCTTTGCCCGCAGCTCTAAATGAGTTAATATTTTTTACTTCAACTTTTGTACCAAACTTTTCAGTTTTACTTATTGAAATATTCACTTCAACCCGCATCTCTCCTTTTTCCATATTGGCATCAGAAACACCAAGATACTGCAGTAACAATTGTAATTCCTTTGCAAAATTCATAGCTTCATCACTACTATGTATAACAGGCTCAGTGACCAGCTCCATAAGCGGAACCCCTGCTCGGTTAAAATCAACCAAACTAACGCCAGGCGTATCGTGGGTAGACTTTGCGGTGTCCTCTTCTAAATGAATTCTTGTTAGATCTACACCAGCAAGTGATCCTCCAGAAACTAGTGGATATTTATATTGGCTTATCTGGTAACCCTTTGGAATGTCTGGATAAAAGTAATTCTTTCTATCGAACTCTGTGAAATCGGCTATCTTTCCACCAAGTGCTGTTCCAACCATTAGAACTTTTTTAACAGCTTCTTTGTTAATAACAGGTAGAGTTCCTGGGTTACCTAAACAGATTGGACAAATATAAGCATTAGGCTCACCCTCATCAGGTGAATTTTTACACCCACAAAACATTTTGCTGTTTGTTTTTAATTCAGCGTGTATTTCTAAGCCTACTGTTATTTTATAGTCTTCCATATAAGTACTATATTATAAATTTTTAAGTATTTTTACTAACGAATCACTGAATTCTTTTACAGAAGAGTCATCTATTATAGATAGTGTGAAAACTTTCTTACCGATTTTATCAAATGAATCTATGTTAGTTTTAAGTTTATCCCCTTCAATCATGTCTGTTTTTGTAAACAAAATAGCTTCTGGCTTATCACAAAGAGTTTTGTCATATTTCTCAAGCTCATTTCGAATAATATTATAAACCTCCATTGGATCTTCGTGTTCACAAGATATACAGTGTAGAAGCATCTTTGTACGAGATATATGTCGTAGAAATTTATGACCAAGACCCTTACCTTCTCCAGCTCCCTCAATAAGACCTGGAATGTCTGCGATTATAAATCCGTAAAAATCTCCGAGGTTTGGAGTTAGAGTAGTGAACTGATAGTTCCCAACTTTTGCCTTTGCTTTTGTTAATGTATTCAAGAGACTAGACTTGCCTGCATTTGGTAAACCAACAAGACCCAGATCAACAACCAGCTTTAGTTCAATAAAAAACTCGCCACCCTGACCAGGCTTTCCTAATGTAAACTCTTTTGGCCTTTGATTAGCTGGACCCTTAAAATGGTCATTACCATAACCACCCCATCCTCCCTTTAGGAAAAATATTGGCTCTTCGTCTAGGACCTCCATCTCCTCTCCTGTTTCAATATGTTTAATAACACTACCCACTGGAAGTTCTATTGTTATATCCTTACCAGCTGCTCCATGCATAAGATTACCCTTGCCATTCTCACCGTCTTCCGCCTTGATATCCTTAACAAATTTATATTCAGAAAGTCTACCTATATCTCTTACCCCTTTGAGATAGACATTTCCCCCACGACCACCATCCCCACCGCCAGGACCAGCGTGGTCAATTCCTTTTTCGTGGCGCCAAGAGACTATTCCATCCCCTCCTTTGCCAGCCCAAATATTCAAAGTTAGTTCATCTATAAACATATTGTTACTATACAGAAAGAATACAAAATTACAACGACATACTATATATATGGTTATCCACAAAAACTGATTCTGTATCGATTTGCAAAATAAACTGAATTTGATACAAATATGCCAGTGTTATCAAATTATTAGAAATCTATAATATTTTTAAGAATATGGACGATAGGGATGATGAAAATGAGGTAGATGAATTTGGTGGTATACAAGAACCAGGCTTTGGTAAAAAAGCCAAAGGTGGAAAAGGTGAAATTCCAGAAGTTTTGGAACTTCACGATTTTGATGAAGACGACGCTGAGCCAGAAATCGAGGAGCCTGTAGAGGAAGGAGAAGAAGATCCTACTGGAGACACTTCTCTAGAAAAGGCAGCCGAAGAGGAAGAAGAGGAGGACGCTCTTTATGACAAAATGGACGACGAAGACGAACTGTAATAAATAAAAATGACCGAGCGATCCTCGGTCATTTTTATTTATAATTTTATTTTTACAAATCTCCTCTTCCCAACCCTATAAACCCCAGAAGTTGCCAACAAGTCTGGATCTGTTATTTTAATATCTGTTTCCATGTTTGTTACTGCCCCCTCGGAAACAAGTCTTCTGTATTCGGACTTTGAACTGACTATTTTTTTATCCAAGAAGATATCTATTAATTTTCCTTCTTTTTTTACACTAACCTCTATTACTTCTTCAGGAATACCTCCTTTTGAAAAAGTGTTCTCAAAATTTTCCCTTGCTGTATCAGCCTTTTTACTTCCATGGTAGATTTTCACAATCTCGTGTGCAAGTTTTACTTTCAAATCTCTTGGATTAACTCCAGAATTCATACTGTTATCAATCTCGGCTATTTCTTTCATTGATAAATCTGTACACAAAGTGAAATATTTCACTATCAATTCATCCTTAACAGACATTACCTTACCAAACATATCGTTTTGCTCATCGACTATATTTATAACATTCCCCCAAGAAGTGGACATCTTTCTTCCATCTGTGCCCTCGAGCATTTTTATTGTTAGAACATCTTGTTCTAACTTGCCGTAATGTCTCTGTATGATTCTTCCAGCCTTTAAATTAAAGAGTTGGTCAAAACCTCCTAGTTCAATATCTGCATTTACAACAACAGAATCATATCCTTGCATAATTGGATACAAAAATTCTCTCAATGAAACTTCCTCCCCTTTTTCTAACCTGTCTTTAAAATTCCTTCTATTAGACATCTGCTGAACAGAAAAGCTTTCGGCTAATTGCCCAATCTCGTGAAAACCTAGTTTTGACAACCATTTACTGTTAAAACAAAATTCAGCTTTTGAAATATCAATTATTTTTCCAACCTGATTTTTATAATCCTTTAGATTTTCCAGAATTTTACTTCTGTCTAGCATTGGTCTTTTTTCTAACTTATCAGATGGGTCTCCAATCTCGGCAGTAAAATCCCCCACAATAAAAACAACTTTATGCCCCAGGTCTTGAAAGGCTTTTAGCTTTCTTAGAATAACTGCTCTACCTATGTGAATTTTTGATCCTGTTGGATCAAAACCAAGCTTCACCCTTTGTTGTTTGCCAGACAAAAGTCTTTTTTTTAAACTCTCTACAACAAAAACATCCTCTACCCCCCTAGTAAGAATATCTTCTATTTTTTCCAAGTCAGTATTTATTTTTTCGTTTTTGAAGCTAAACATATTATTACTTTACCATAAATATGATAAAATACGAGATATGAAAAAAAGTCTTTTTACAAAACATAAACTGAGAAATTTGCTCGTTTTTGCCTTTTCATGTGGAGTTATTGTTTGTGGAATACTCCTTATCTGGGTTTCAACTTTCCAAATCCCTTCTTTGGACACAATCGAACAAAGAAAAGTTAGCCAATCAACAAAAATTTATGATAATACAGGAAAAATACTTCTGTACGATGTTCATAATAAAGCAAAAAGAACGGTCGTTTCACTTGAAAGCATTAGTCAGTATATTAAAGACGCCACCATATCTATAGAGGATAAAGACTTTTACACACATAGTGGATTCAAACCAACCTCTTTTATTAGAGCTGTAATTGTGAATTTTATTAATCGAGAGTATTCACAGGGTGGCTCAACAATAACACAGCAAGTTGTTAAAAATTCACTTCTAGTCGGAGACAAGACTGTTACAAGAAAAATTAAAGAAATTGCATTGTCTCTAAAACTAGAAAATGTAATAAGCAAAGATCAGATTTTGAGTATGTATTTGAACGAAAATCCCTACGGGGGAACCATATATGGTGTTGAGGAAGCCAGTCAAACTTTTTTTGCTACAACATCTAGTTCTGTATCACTTGCACAGGCAGCCTATCTAGCTTCCCTCCCACAAGCACCGTCGAGACTGTCTCCTTATGGAAAAAACAGAGATCTTCTTGATAAAAGGAAGAATCTGGTTCTAAAGGAAATGCTTAAAGACAAAAAAATAACTCAGGAGGAGCACGATATTGCAATCAATGAAAAGGTAGAGTTTCTACCACAATCAAATTCTAGTATACGAGCCCCCCATTTTGTTATGTTTATTAAAGATTATTTAGAGAAAAAATATGGCGCTGATGTTATAGAACAAGGAGGTTTAAAAGTTACTACTACATTAAACTATGAACTTCAGGTAAAAGCTGAAGCAATAGCAAGACAATACGCAGAAATAAACGAGAAAAGTTTCAATGGATCGAATGATGCTTTTGTTGCGATAGACCCAAAAACTGGAGGTATTTTAACAATGGTTGGATCAAGAGATTATTTTGATACAAAAATAGATGGCCAATTTAACGTAACAACAGCAAGAAGACAGCCTGGTTCAACATTCAAGCCGTTTGTTTATGCAGAAGCTTTTAAAAAGGGCTACACACCGGACACTGTCTTGTTTGATGTTCCAACACAATTTTCTACAAAGTGTGCTGTTGATAATTTTACAAGCACAGATGGATGTTACTCTCCCGGAAACTATGATGATAAATTTAGAGGACCAATGACACTTAGAGATTCACTTGCTCAGTCTATAAACGTTCCCTCTGTAAAAACACTCTACCTTGCTGGAATAAAAGACTCAATAAACCTAGCTGAAAGTATGGGTATCACAAACCTGGGAGATCAAAACCAGTATGGACTGACACTTGTTCTTGGGGGCGGCGAAGTTTCTTTACTTGATATGACTTCCGCCTACGGAGTCTTTGCAACAGAAGGAATGAGAAATCCTTATACAGCAATCTTAAAAGTTCAAGATAAGAATGGAAAAATATTAGAAGAAATAACTCCTCGACCAAAACAGGTTTTGGAACCAGAAGTTGCTAGAAAAATATCAGATATATTAAATGACAACATCGCAAGAGCGCCTCTATATGGAACAAATTCTTCTATCTACTTCCCTGGTCGTGATGTTGCAGTAAAAACTGGTACAACAAACAACTATAAGGATGCTTGGATTGTTGGTTACACTCCAGACATCGTTGTTGGAACCTGGGCAGGAAATAACGACAACACACCAATGGCAAAAAAGGTTTCTGGCCTTATAGTTGCTCCTATGTGGAGAGCTTTCATGGATGAAGTACTTAAAACTGATCCTGGAAACACTTTTACAAAGCCCCAAAAAGAGTCTTCTTTTGACTTAAAGCCAGTATTAAGAGGAAAATGGCAAGGTGGAGTCTCTAATATACCAGTAGGAACCGTTTTTGACCCAAATAACACACCGCAAGAATCTCTATCTGGAGGTGTTCATTCTATACTTTATTGGGTTAATAAGGATGATCCTCGAGGAGGACAACCAATATTCCCTAGTATGGATTCTCAATTCGAGAGATGGGAATATGCTGTAAGGAAATGGGCTACGGAAAATGGTTTTCAATAAAAACTATTTTATATCAACTACTTTAATATTTTGTTTACTAATTTCTTCAAGAATCTTTGTTTTGTTTAAAAAAATTTGATTCTTACCTACCGCATTTGTTCTTACAAAAACAATATAGTTTTTTAACTCTAAATCTGAAATATTTAAATTCAACTTTGTATAATTTCTAACTATTTCTAGTATTTTTACTTTATTTTCCTCTATAGAGAATAGGTTTCTGGAGAATCTTTTTAGATATTGCTCAATATTGAACATCACTATTTATTCATTGGCATTACTAAATACAAAAACGACTTATCGTTAGTCCCTTTAATAACCATTGCTCTACTCATATCAGATAACATCAGAGTAACAGAGTCAGATTCTATAGACTGAAAACAATCAATAATGTATTTGTAGTTAAAACTAATTGTTAACTCCTCCCCTTTTATAACAGCGTCGAGGTTGTTTATGTTTTCACCTACATCCATATTTTTTGTAGTAATTCTAAAAATTTTATCTTTTGGTGAAATATAAAATGTAACCTGACTAAATTTATCTGAAAAGATATTTGATATTCTAAGACTACTTAAAAAGTCCTGTTTTAACAAAGTAACCTCTGTTTTTGTCTCTTTTGGAATAATCTGTTTATAGTCGGGGAATGTTCCATCTATAACCCTAGAGGTTATGTAGATGTCGTTATAATGAAAAGCTATTTGATTTTCATTTAAATAAACTTGAGCGTCCTCTTTTATATCTTCTAATGTCTTAATTATTTCTCCAACATTCTTAAATGGTATAAGTATCTGATTAAATTCTTTATGATTCTTTGTTCCAACTCTTTTTTCAGCCAATCTAAATGAGTCTGTAGCAACAAAAACAACACTATCCTCTTCAGATGCAAGTAAAATACTAGATAAAACTGGCCGTATAGTAGAAACTGAAGAACTATACATAACAGATTTAAAACCTTTTATTAAGTTTGGGACATTAAAAGTAAAAGATTTTTCATTTATAACCTTTGGTATGTTAGGAAAATCATCTACAGGAAATGCTTTTATAATAGATTCTGAATGTTTTGTATAAACTTTTAAGTTTCCGTCTATTGCCTCCAATGTTACGTTTTTATCATTGGTTATGTTTGATATAAAGCTATACAAGATTGAACCTGAGACAGCTATTTTTCCAGGTTTGTTTACTTTAACAGGTACAGTTATTTCTAAACCAAGATCTAAGTTTGTTGATCTAATAGTCAAAGTAGAGTCTTTTGCTTCAAGTAGTATACAACTCAGAACTGGTAAGGTTATGTTCTTTGCTGTAATCCTTTCTGCCTTTGCTACCGCATATGAAAGCTTATCTTTTATACACTCTATATTCATAGTATTAATTTTAGTCTTTTTATTTATTTAAGAAATCTACTACTACTAGTCCTGTATATAACTGGATTACTCTATAAAATCTATATATATAGCCATATTATGACAAATATACATGTGGATAACTGTGGTAAAAGTGTGGAAAACTCTAACTTTTACAAAGTTATTAAATCTAATTAACACGATTACACAGGATTTTAAATAGCTTATCTACACACTATACACAGTTTTTTACACAAAGATAGACCGCAATTGAGTGATTTCTTGAACCAAATTCTCATCTGCTTTCATGTCATTCTTTATCTTCTCGCAAGAGTGCATCACTGTTGTATGGTCTCTACCACCCAGTTTTTCTCCTATGGCTGGATAAGATATATTAAAATCTTCCCTTAAAATAAACATAATCACCTGTCTAGGTTTAATAACCTCCTTTTTTCTAGTTTTATCGTATACTAATTGTTCTTCTATGTTATAGAACTCAGCAACAGCTTTAACAACCTCCTTTGTTGATACTAGTTTTTTCGGTTTTGTGTTGTTTTTTACAAAATTCTTTACTTCTACCAATGATAGTTCCCTTTCCTTTAAATCAGACTGACAAGTAACAGAATTTATAATTCCCTCAAGCTCTCGAATATTCCCTGTTATAGAGTAAGCAAGGTAATCTATAACCTCTTTTGATAAAGGGTACTTACTTGAAGCTGATTTTGTTCGTATTATGGCAGCTCTCGACTCGTTGTCTGGTGTTGGTATATCAACAATCATACCAGCACTAAAACGACTCTTTAGTCTATCTTCTAGATCTTGGATTAAGCCAGGGTGCTTATCTGATGAAAATACAATCTGCTTGTTGTTCTCATATAAATGGTTAAAAAGATGAAAAAGCTGTTCCTGAAGTTGCATTTTGCCAGAGAAAAACTGAATATCGTCCATAATAAGAACATCATACTTTCTATATTTTTCTTTAAAGAAATTAGGTTTGTTTAACTGTAGAGCATTAACGTATTCTTGAGAGAATTTTTCTGACGTAGTATAAAACACCTTTTTGTTACTAGAATTTTTCAGGTGGTTCCCCACCGCCTGCATAAGATGTGTTTTTCCGTGACCTGTGCCTCCATATATAAACAAAGGGTTATATACAATTCCAGGTTTTTTAATAATTGCTTGGCTGGCAGCGTGGGCGAATTCGTTAAATGGGCCAACAACAAAAGACTCAAAAGTATATCTAGGGTTCAGGTTGTCTTCTTTGTTTATAAAGGTATCTGCTATCGGGAGCTCTCTTGTTTGTTGAGGGATCTTTTCTTGGGAAGGTCTATCCTTCATTTCCTCTTTTGAAATAATATAGTGAAGAGACTGTATTGTGCTAGAAATATTTCTTAAGGCTTTTAATATTTGGTTGTGAAATTTACTACCAAGCCAGTCTTGAACAAATGTATTTGGGACTCCAAGATAAACTGCACCGTCTTCTTGTTTGATTATGGATGTATCTTTAAACCAAGTATTGAAATTTGGTTTAGATAAAGTTAACTCCATCTCTACCAAAACACTATCCCAAAGTTTTTTGTTATCCATCATGGAACATATTATATAGAAAAGGAAAAAAGATAGTACTTGTTAAAAAGCTATAGATATGTTAATAATATGTGTACAGAGACATATCTGATATTTGTTCACCATAAACCAAAAACATGTCAAAAACATATCAACCTAAAAAAAGAAAAAGAGCAAAAGCCCACGGCTTCCTAGTTCGAAGTAGAACAAAAACAGGCCAGAATACATTACTTAGGAGACGAAGAAAAGGACGAAAGGCTATAACAACTGTTGGTAAGTAAATCTAAAATGCTTCCAAAAAACAGAAGAATACCGAGAGATAATTTCACACATATACTATCTCACGGAATAAGGTTTAATTCTTCAAAACTACTGCTTTATTTGGATAAAATGCCAGAAAACAGCCCATCAAGAGTGGCTTTTTCTGTTTCAAAGAAGGTTTGTCCAAAAGCTGTTGATAGAAATAGATACAGAAGAATTGGGTACTCAGTAGTATCAAAATTTTTAAGTAATATAAAATCCGGGTACTTTCTCTTTTTTGTTTATAAGAAGGGATCAATTCCTGTAAAATTCAGTATTTTGGAGAAAGAAATAGAAGCATTACTTTCAGGTTCTTATATGTTAGAATAACCAAATGTCATCACTTTTTAATCTTATAATTTCACAACCACTTTATAACGGGCTGATTCTTTTGATGGATCTACTCCCCTTTTTTGATGCAGGTGTCATTATTATTATATTTACTATTGTAATAAAGATAATTATTCTTCCTCTCTCAATAAAAGCTTCAAAGTCTCAGCTTGAAATGAAGAGTGCAGAGAAAGACCTTGCCCTTATTAAGGAGAAATACAAAGACAATAAAGAAGAACAAGCAAAGAAGCAGTTCGAATATTATAAAGAGAAAGGCATAAACCCTTTTGCTGGTATATTTATACTTATAATTCAACTTCCTATCCTGATCGGACTGTATAGAGTGTTTTTGAAGTCCGGATTACCAATTATAAACACTACAATACTTTATTCTTTTGTTTCTTCCCCAGAAAATATCAACATGGTTTTTCTTCACCTAATCAACATTTCTGAAAAGAGTATGATTTTGGCTGTTATTGCTGGATTGACCACTTATTACCAGATAAGTTTGGCCTCCTCACCAACAACAAAGAATGAAGAAAACACCCCACAGAGCGACCTACAGAAGGCCATGACTATGCAAATGAAGTACTTCTTCCCTGTTTTGATGACTATTATTGCCTACACAATATCTTCTGCTATAGCTTTATATCTAATCACAAGTAACATTTTTGCAATCGTTCAAGAGATATATATAAGGAGAAAGTACCACAAACACACACTTGTTGTTTAGGTTTTACTGAAGTAGGTCCAAACTCCAGAGAGAGTTGTCTTTCTTGTTTATAAAGACTATATATTGTTCGTTTTCAGATAGTAGGGGCTTTATAACATCAATGTCCACCAAGGAGGCTTTGCTCAATTCTCCCACTATAGTCGATACATTATTTTTTAGATCGTATTTCCATATATCATCAGAATATGAAATAAGTCCTTTGTACCAAGATATTAGACTGTTTCCAGATATGTAATCTTTGGGAACGGCACAGTATAAAACATTTGTGTCTTTTTTGCTCCAAACACACTTTTCTGGGAATGTTATTGGGTTAATATCAACGTAAGCCTTTGTTTTTACTGTATAAAACATAAATCTAACAGAATCATCTTGTGATAAAAGAGCAATTTTTTCACCCAGTGGATCAGAAAGTGTGGTTAGTCCAGATATATCTCCTAAAATTCTCTTGTTTTGTCCTGTCGCCGTATCTACATAGTACAGATAACCTGAGATTTTTTGTGCAGGTTTTGTGTTCAGAGCTACTATTTTTGAGTTTACAAATTGAGTGGTCAACTCTTTGATATCAGAACTCCAGATCATTTTGTTTTTGCCATTAAAATCACTCACGTAACCAGTAGAGGAATTTGTATTCTGTACTAAGTAAAAGAAGTTTGCTCCAAAAGAGGATACGTCCTCTATGTTTTTTGGTAGGGCGATGCTCTTCAGTGTATTTTCTGTGGAACTACTGTTGTTAAGTGTTAGATAGTAGCTTTCTACTTGCGCGTCATCACTGTTTAAATATCTAGCAACCAATGAGTTATTCTTGTTGCCCCACAAAGCATCGTACGTTAATGGTATTGTGGTATTGGAAATCCGCTCATGTTTTGGTGAAAATAGTTCAACTTCATAAATGTGTCCGGTGGCTTTTTCAACATAACGCACTATTGTCCCTAATTTTATATCAAGAGTTCCAGCGCCAGCAACAGGTTCGGACGATATTTTTCTAAGAGACTGTTTAAAATTTTCAGAATTACCAGGAGTTTCTTCTTTCGGTGTGCTGGTGGCGGTATTATTTTCATCATCCACTATTACAGTGTCCCCACCAAAAGGAAGGAATTTTCTAAATACAGAAATTCCACCAGTAGATGTCGCTTTTGAGTTTATTGATAAAAGATAAACCACAAGGCCCACAAAGATTAATCCTAGAACGAGAGAGCTTATTAGAAGTATGTTTTTTTTAGACATAGTTAATTAAATATTACATGCCAATGATCGCCAGTTGATGTTCCGTTTGGATTACCACCAGCACTCTCGTATGTGAAGGTTGCGTGATATTTACCATTAAGACCAAAAGATACAGACTTGGAATATCCATCATGGGGTATACCTGTTGGCCCCATTAATAAGGAAGTAATTCTTACATTTGGAGAAAGATCTACCATAGGTTTTCCCACACCATGTGTTGCATGACCGCCTTCTGTCCCCCCTGTTATTGTGATGTTGTTTGCTCCTATTGTTGTGGCTAAGCCATTTATTCCGTCGATTGCATTCTGAGGTAGCCCATTCAGGTTTGTGCAACCTCTTGTTCCACCATTTATACAAGCCGTATGGTTTACCTTGATTCCTGTTAATTGAGCTCTGACAGCAGCATCATCAGCTATTTCTTGAGCCGTCATCGGAGATATGGCTACAGCACCAGGAGCGTTGTTTATAATGACGGGTTGTTTAATATCCAGACTAAATTCAAGTATCTGAGGGTTTATTGTATACAAAATTACATAAGCCGAAATAACTAAAAGTAGTCCATAAATTGCATTAGTAACCCACTCTTTACCTTGGCTTTTTTCCATTATTGCGTCAGTAGTCGCATAAGTTATACCTCCAAGTGTTATCATCACAAAAGCAAGTCCAGCTGCTATTGCAACTATAAGATTAAACATCTGTGGCAAATATAGTCCAAGGTTAGTTACGCAACCACTGTTTGTTGTGTTGTTTCCACAGTTGGTTGTTCCTGGTAATGGTGTTAAAACAACGTAATCCGATGGAGTTGGTGTTTGGGCGACGGTTGTTACAAAAGGAAAGAGATAGAAACAAATTGTTAAAATAAGCAGTGAATTTTTAATGATTTTATTCATATTTTTATAGTGATGACTTATTATTGAAAACCAAATTGAAATCCGCAGACGCGTACTGTAGTATTTTGTTTGAGTTTTCTATTGAGAGTGATATAAAAGAGTTTCCTTCTGTCCCCTCTTTTTTACGAAACACCTGATTGCTTGATCCTGTATTTGATATTTCACTGCCATTTATTGACCAAATATATGTAAGATCTATTGATTTTTTATCGGTAACACCAAAGAAAAAAGGAACTGCTAAAATGTTTATTTCATTTGAGTTTTTTATATTAACGGCTCCAGATAATGCTGTTTGGAATTCTATTCCGTACAAAGGGTTTTTCTTGTAAAACACAATTGAGGGTTCTATTGGTGTGACTATTGTATGTGCATACCCACCAGCACTTGTTGTTGGTGATGTTACATTAACCTCTATATTTAGTGTTCTAGATATGACCGATCCTTCAGTTGTATAGGTATTTTTTCCATACCCAGAAGCGGAATCCACTACCGATCCATTTTTTTTCCATGTGTATATTAAATTTTTTGGAGAAACTTCTTTTCCATTATCAAAGATGTGTGGAAGAGCTATAAAGGTTATTTTGTTCTGGTGGCTATACAAGGCCTTGCCTTTATAAAAAGGTGGAACAAAGCTATCATTTTGCCAAATAAGATCTACACTTACAGGTGATACAGTCAGGCTTCTTTCTATAAGCTCCCCCTCCTTTGTTTTTACTGATATGTAAAGAATATTTGTTGTGCCAGCATCACCAGAGTTAAAAATAAAACCTTTTTCTCCAACGCCACTTTTTTGAGTTTTTCCGTTTACACTCCAAGTTATTTTTGCACTATTAATGTCTGTTGAATAACTAGTTATAGACGCGCTAACTAGTTCGTTTGGTTTTGGACTAGAGGGTATCAACTCAATATTTATATCTGTTGTGCTGGGCACCTCAATCTGTGCACTAACTGTGGAAGATAGTGCGAAAATGAGCATTAACAATAGTATATAAGCACAGTTTTTCATTAGTATATATTTTAACACATTATTGTGTATGAAAAACCATATTGTACACAACATCACTCCGATCCATAATTTTTTTGTGATTTATTTTTAATGGCAGCATCCATTTTTCTTATTTGTGATGTGGAATTATCAATCTGATCCCTTATGGTTTTTGTTGGAGGTTCGGATTAGTTTTTGTTAGCTCAATCCCGGTGGTTAGGTTTGAGCCACCAGGAATTTTAGAGACAAGCGTATCGCTCTTTGAAATTACCATGTTAAATATTCCATCCATTCCCCAAAGCGGCAACTGATCTACTATAGGTATTAGCTCAGCCACAAAAGTTCCAACTATACCAGCTAAACGTTTTGGGTTGACCATGCTCTGCCCTCGGAGTTGTAGATATAAAGCCAGACTCATTCCTGTCATCAAATCAATTATCCAATTGATAAATATACCGATTCCAATCCATCCAAGCAACCATTCGATTATTATTTGAGTTATATCGATAGCAAAAAGCGCACCTATAACTAGACCCCATTCAACATTTGATATTTTTGATTTATTTCCATCCATTTATTTTACAGAGTTTTCTAACTCAGATTTTGCAGCTTTTATTGAGAGAATCTGGGAAGGATCAGACGTTATTATCTGGTCTTCTGTATATGAAGCTATGATTTTTATTGCGACGTGTTTCAATCCTGCAAAGAATATACCCTCCCCCACATCCGACTCTAGTAATAGGTATTTCTCCTCATCCGTAAGGTTAAAAGTTTGTTGGAGTTTATCTATGGATGTTGGTGACTGTTTTAAAAGTATTTGTATAGATGAGTTTGTAATAATTGGCATTCCATATGGAGATTTCATAAAATCATCTACATCCTGAGTAATTGTGGCGAGTCCTAAGTAGTATTTTCTTCCTCTTTTTGCAAGAGAAAGCAGGAATGAAGCAGTATCTTCAGACTTCATCATCCACCAAGCCTCATCAATGACTAGAAGTCGCTTTTTAAGCTTCTTTCTAATCATGTTCCATATATAGTGCATTATAATATACATGGCTATCGGCTTTAGCTCGTCCTCCATGTCCCGAAGAGAAAAGACTATGAATTTTTGGTTTATATCTACGTTTGAAGGTTTGTTTATGAATCCAGCCCAAGTTCCTCTGGTATACTTTGTTAGCCTTTGTGCTAAAGAGTCTCCTCCTTCCATACCTGAAAGCACCAACTCGAAGTCTGACATTAGAGGTGGCTCGACGTTTTCAAAGTTTGAGTCTGCAGTAATATCTTTCAGGGCATATGTTTCTGTTATGGCTCTGTCAATAATGGCATCTTCCTCTGGAGAAAGTCCTCCCATCATGATTCTAAATAGTCCAACAAGATTTATTATGTTTGATCGCAACACACTAGAGAACGACTCCCCCTCTGATGGAGTTGGAAGTTCAAACGGGTTTATGTGGTGTTCAGAGTTAAGTGATATGTTGAAGTATCTTCCTCCAACAGCTTCTGCTAGGTATTCGTATTCCTTTTCTGGGTCGATAACGATTACATCTGTATCAAACATTAGTGTACGGAGTATTTCTAGTTTTGTCCCGTAAGATTTTCCAGATCCTGACTTCGCAAAAGTGATAGAGTTGTAGTTTTCTAAAGAAAATCTATCAAAAAGAATTAGTGATGAGTTGTGTCGGTTTATTCCATAAAGTATTCCCCTGTCTGATGTTAGGTCAAAAGACACAAAAGGAAATAGTGATGAAAGAGGTGAAGAGTTTAGCTTGCTATATACTTTTAGATCATCAGTTCCTATAGGAATAGTTGTCTTGAATGCCTGCTCTTGTTGGAATAATGCAGGTTTTACATACACGAGCTTCGCTTCTAAGATCGATTTTATTTCAGACTCAATTTTATCTAGTTCTGTTTCTGAGTTCCCGTATATTGTTATGTATAGTCCAATATCAAAAAGTCTTTCTTGAGCTTGCTGTAGTTGGTCTCTCAGGTTTTCAAGGTCTTGATATGCTGTATCCAACATAGGGTTTCTCACCAAACCTTTTGCCTCTCTAGAGTTTATCTGACTTTGAACCTCTGCCACTTTTTTCTGGAAACTTCTAAGTACACCCGCAGTATCTATTGGTTTTATAAATATAGCTATATCAAATATCTTATCAAGGTTTATTATTGGCGCGAACCAGTTTTCTGTAAGATATCTAGGGTAAGAAATAACAAAGTAACTTCTCAAGACTTTCTCACCAAGGTTTACTTGTTTGGGTGTAACCTCTAGTGCGCTGGGTGCAATAATGTCTTTTAATTCTAGAGCTCCTGAGTCATAGATTTGTTGAGGTAGAATTGTCGATACAACCTCCTCTTTTTTTTCTTTTTTTAAAAAATCAAATATTCCCATATGTTTTAGCTAGTTTTAATAGGTTTCTCTGTGTCTCCTGGATTAAATATCTTATAAAATAGTTCTATAACTTCTTCTGTTCCAAGTCTAACAACACGTATTCCACATCTAGAAAGACCCTGCTCCACCACTGACACCCTTTGTTCAAGTTGAGTCCTGTTTTCTTCAAAAGAGGCCAATTTACTTCTCTTTTCCTCGGAGCTAGAAGTTTTTCTAAAAGGGTTTATACCTGACCCACCTTTTATGCTCAGCATTGCTGGATCGTAAGGAACAACAACAAAGAAACTCTTTGTCATTATATTCGTCGTCTCAGTAAATTTCTTGATAAACTCTATGTATTCTCTGGTTTGGATTTTCATAAGATCATTCATCTGTTCTTTGTACCTTTCCTCGAGTAGAGCAATGTAGGGCCTTATATCGAGTCTTCTTGATTGAACAGATATCTGTACATAAAAATCTAGCGAGTTTAAAAAATCTTGAAATTGGAGTATTATCGCATTTCTCTCATCATCAGACTTGAGACTAAAGTTTAGAGAAGATACCAAAACTACAGCCCGCATAGTGCCATCCTTTAGCATAACTATGCCATCACGAACCTCTTGTATTGGAACAAATTCTTGTGTTGCTTTTGAAGAAACTACCATAACAATAGTATACAGTATCTAGTAATCATCATCTAGTTTTTCAATCCACTATTTATTAAAAAAATCATTTTATTTTGTTGTTTTGCCATCCTCCCCTGTTAGTGGATTAAGGTTTTCGTTTATGTCTAGTGACCAAGAAAGTTCTTTCAGTTTACTTTCAGAAAGCCTTGGAACAAAAACTTGGTTTGCAGATTCTTCTGCATAGTCAGTGGTTTCTTTTTTTATACTCCGATCCTCTTTCTTCCAAAGGTAGAGATTGTTTTTGGTGTAAAATAGAAATGCAGACTCAAGAAAGTCTATAAATGGTTTGTTATTTATTTTATAGAAAGCAAGCATCGGACCCAGAGGAGCAACTATCGCCAGAAGAAAAATTGCTATAAAAAATGGCACATAAGTGTATATTATGTAACACATAAACGCTCCCCCTGCCATGTAGACGAACTGTTTTATCGTAAATGGCCCGATTATTTTATCTTCTACTTCTATAAATTGTGGTACTTGGTATCTCATAGCTTTAGTTTAATGGTTCTCTATAAGGGTCTACCGAATAGTTCTTTATTATAGGAGAATTGTCTTTTTTTGTTTCTGTAATTCCAGGCGTTACATTGTTTAGTTTTGACTCCATTATTCCACCGGCAGAAGGTTTTGGTGCTAATTTTGGAATAAAGTCAGCTCCGATTTCGTTATCGGTAAGTGGCACAGCTCTAAAGCGTGGTACAGATACTGGAGTCTGCACAGGTTCCCCCACTAAAACTTTTGGTTTTGGTGTGTAAACAGGCACATTATTTTTTACTGGTATTTGATCTGTAACTTCTGTTGAGGGTAGATTATCAGGTCGTATTTCTGGCAAATTGACATCAACTGCCGTTGCTCTACTAACCCTTGGTACCTCATCAGTGCTACCAGATTCTTTAAGTGCATATTCAAATACCCGACCTTCCAGATCATTCATTATCTGTTCTGCTACAATTTCAGAAACGGACAAATCTGACATTATGTTTTCGATCAGTGTGTCTGGGCTATCAATCCCCACTAAAACTAGCATTACTATATCAACCAAACTCTCTCCTTGTTCGGCATTTAAAGAATATTTTCTAGATATTTCTTTGATACGACTTTCTATATTTGGATTAGAAATAACATTTTTAATGTTATCAGGTAAAGATTCGAGGTATTTTGTTGTTATATTTGTTGGCTCCATATTTTTATGCTGTTGGTGGTGTCTCCTCGGCTGGTTTAGCCTCTGGAGCTACTGGTCCAGGAGCAGACTCTTCTTCTGTGGTGTATGTTCTATCCCCTTTTGCTTCCGCAGCTTTCTTTAACTTGCTAAAAGCTTCCGCAGCTTCCTGTTCAGGAGTTTTTCCAGACTTTAGTTTTCTTATTTGCCTAGCAGTTTCACTTCTGTCTGCTTTTGTTTTTGGCTTCATTGGAATAACGGCTGATAACGGCGTTCCGATTATGTTTGCTGACCAACGCCACGCAGGTCCAGCCTCTTCTCTTTTTGCGCGAGCCTCAAGTCTCTGAGAATAGGAATTTTCAATTACTTTACTTTCATTCACCACATTTCCAAATTGGTCTACAATTTTACCTTCGCTGTTTTTTCTAACTTTGCCATTATCATCCTTTGTTTTCTGTCCACCTGCCAGTGCAATTAGCTTCTTTTTTTCTTCCGACATATAGTTCTCTTTTTCATGAGCTATATTTTTTAGTTCTATCTCTCTTTTTGCAATAAACTCAGCAAGATTTTTCTTCTGCATCTCTTGTAACTCAAGCTCCTGTTCTTTTCTCCTTATTTTTTCTTTTATCTCGCTACTCTTTTTCTCTTGTATTTTTAGCTCATCTCCATTAAGTAGTCCCATTTCCATTTGTTTTTTAATATACTCAGCCTGATTTCTTTCATCTTCCTTGAGTTTCTTGATGGAGTCTTCTGATGATTTAATTTTAATGTCATTATCTCTTAACGCGATAGCGTCTTTTCTATTAGATTCTTCCATTCCAGTCTCCTTCTTTTTCTCGTCTGATTTTAGATAAGCTTCTGATTCCAAATATTCTTTTCGTTCCCTAGCTCTTTTTTCTTCTGCATCCTTGAACTCTTGACTATTAAGTCTTGCTTTTGCTTCATCTACAGCAGCATCATTTGGTTTGTATTTCTTTGCATCATCAACATCTTTCTTTATCTGTTCTTCTCTGATCTTTCTAAAGTTCTGCTTCTTTGAGTCATCCGCTTTTCCAAAGTCCTTTTCCATACCCGCTCCGGAGGCTATTTTACCAAAGGCAGAAGAACCTCTAGCGTCAAACGTGCTGGTTGCTGCTTTGTTTGCAACAGCAAGTTGTGCTCTAGCAAATTTATCCCCTCTTGCTGCTCGGTCTAGTAGCTCTTGGTTGTTTGCATAAGAGTTTCCAAACCTGCCCAAAGTATTTCTGCTAAACCTTGCTGCTCCACCAAATACTGCTCCACCGGCAAATGAAGTTAGGTTTTTTGTGGCATTTCCTATGTATTTTGATCCAGATGCAGCTGTTTTTTTAGAAACAATTATTGATCCAAATATCAAACCTATTATAACTGTAAAATTAAGCATCAGGCCCATTGTTGAAAAGTCTGGTTTTGCTGATGTGTCCATAAGAGAAGCAAAATCTTTTTCTACTATAAATCCGGGACTCGACATGAAAGTTATCGAGATAAGTATCATAACCATAAAAATTGGAGCAAAGAGGAGCTGGCCTTTGAGGGATTCCCACCATTCTTTCGAGTAAGATTTCATTGCTGGTATGGCCATTCCCATATAGGCTATTGGAGAAGTCATCATCAGTATAACTAGGGCTATAAATCTAATAATAAACATTATTGCTATAGCAAAAAAGGCAAAAGCAGTAACAAGTATGACTATTCCAGAACCAAATAACATAACTAATTTTTTCCCCATGTTTCTACCAGTAAATATGTCTGGTGGAGCTTTATCTCCATAAATTGAGCTTACACCCAGAGCGTTTGTTATTGGGTCGGATAGTCCAGAGTTAATAAGTGAGTTACTAGGTCCAGTTATGGAGGTATAAATTCCCAAAGTTACTACATTTGAAGCATCTATTAGAACTTTTGTGAAAAATAGACTAAAGTTTATGAGTAGTGAGGCCAGAACTACCCCAAATATAAAATTTTTCAAACTTTTTAGATCGCCTTGGTCTATGATTAGCTTTATACCCTCATACACTAATAGGAATATAAAAACTATATTCATAAGGTCTCGAATAATTTTCCAAGCAATATTTATACCAGTTAAGCCCGATATATTTTTTTGCATATTAACTATAGTAAAGTCTAGAACGTAGTTTAGTAGTGTTCCTGCAAACCAAACTATCCAAGACATCATCATCAGTATTCCGTAGAAAATTCCACTTACAAAGTCGTTAATTCCACCAAAAAAAGCGTTACTTAATGACCAACCACCATCATCAGCTTTTTGTTCTGGAGTTGGTTGTGTTTGGGATGAAGGCGGGTTGGCTGTCCAAGTTCCTCCGCCATCTATACATATTTTGTATGGCAGGTTTGGTGTTGGTTGTTGATTTGGACCAGGATACGTACAAGTTCCTATATCACCTGGACCAGGATTTATTGGGTTTTGGGCATTAACGTTTGAACTAGGAACAAAAATCCCTATAAAAAGTATTACTATTGTTATATTGGTAAATATTTTTTTCATTTTTTAGACCAACAACTCTTACGGTGCTACCCACCTACTAGGATCTGGTGGATTACATGTTGCCGCACCCCATTGTGTTGGTGCACCGTCTACTCCAACGGTTACGTCATATAGATAACCATCGTTAAATGCAACTATATCTATCGCATAACCGTTACAGTTTGCTCCTACAGGTTTTGAGTATATTCCTGCCGCTCCACCAATCATTTTTGCTGCCAATCTGGTTATTTCAAATCTGTTACACTCAAAGTTTGGATCTGAAGTTTGCCATGTCATGCCACTAGCTGCTAGCTGTGCTTTTGCTGCATCAACTTCTGCCTGATGATTTGGCCATCTGGTCGAAGCGTCTGAAGGAGCTATACAACTTCCTCCTCCACCTCCTGCAGTTGGTGATGTGTCTATTGGAGTAAGTGCATAAGTTGGTGGTGGAATAGGACAAGAATAGACTGTAGTTAAGTTTTTCAGGGCTTCTTTTAAATCAGACCTATCCCTTTCTAGTTGCAGGACATCTCTGATTGAGTTTTCATCTGCTCTATCAGCGTATTCATACAAGTCGTCCATTTTTGTTAGTATATCTTCTAGGTCAACAATAACATCCTTTTGTTTTTGGGAAATCAGATAGACTCTCTCTGCATTTGTTACAGAGATCATTGTGGTAAGTGCTCTTTTTATTTGACCCTCGTCTATATTTCCTAGTTTTATGGTTAATAGATCCAAAAGTGCTGGCCAAGTTGAGGCGTAAGTTGCGTATGTCTGTGTTAGACAAGAGTTTGGGTTATTGTTGAATATTCCAACAATAACAGTTCTTGTTTTTGATGAAACTAGAAGCCCATTAGTGCTTGTGGCATAGTAGGTTATATTGTAGCTTCCAGCATATGATGTATCTACGTTGCTTACTGCGAGAACATTGAGATCTACTCCACTCGCATCATAAGCTACAGCACCAGGGTCATTCAGTCTCGTACCAGTAAGAACGTTTAGAGGGTTTTGACCCTGTAAGGCTATAGTTGGAGCTCCAGAAGTTGGTGGAGGAGGAAGATTTTGTCCGCCAGGAGTTTTGTCTAACAAGCCAGGACCACCACCGACGACTCTTTTGTATAAGCCGACAACAACAGCACCAAGAACCTCATCAAAATTTTTAGCTGATATGTATTGATCTATACCAGCCCCAAGAGATTTTTGTAATTGAGATTCTATAACACTACCCGGTGTAGCTGCCTCTAGTGGTCCCGCACAGTCACCAATTTCAAATTTCTTACCAGAGTCAGTGGAGAGTTGGGCTTGGTTTGCTGCCGTAACAACTGCGTTATCAGGACATCTTTCCCACGATAGGAATCCCCTACCTTGGTCTATCTGTTGTTGATATTTGTTTTTTTCCTCAGCAATTTTGGCATTTAGCTCATCCTCTGCTGCCATGTACGCACCGTAAGGGTTATTTTGAGTATTTTGAGTAACTTCAAACCAAGCATCCCAACCACCAGTGAAATCTTTTGCAAATTGAGTGTAGTTGTTCTTTAGTATACTCAGTGTACAAGAGAAATTTTGTTCTTCTGATATGTAGTTTTTAACCAAAGCAAGTCTAACTTTTGACCTAAATGGTGTACATAGTTGGTTTACCCCAGAGCTCGAAAGGAAGTTTGAGGCTACATTGTCACCTACATTTAAGAAAAATTGTTTTGGGTTTGTTATAAAGGCTGGATTACCTTTGAAACCAGAATTCGCCCAGTTTACTGTCTGAGCGGTAACCCTCTGTATTATGGTTCTCATGGCAACTCTAGCAGCTGGGTCTAGTATAAATTCCTTTATTTTACTTCCCGTTGTCATTACTGCGGTTACTGTTCCTGAGCCAGCAGTTATGCTTGTTGATACAGCAGTTACGTTATTTTGAACAAAGTTCCATGGGTCAAAACTAATATCAGCGATACCCCAGAAAGCATAACTTCTTTGTGGAACTGCAAACAAAGTTGTGGATAGTACAAAAACAAAAAGTAAAGATCCAAATATTTTTTTTATTTTTTTCATTTGAATTTAGACCTAAATCAACATCTATTATTATATACCAGTTATTTTTCTCGCACTAGCATTTTGTGTTGAAAAGTAACTATTTTATCCCCATTTTTTGTTTATATAAGACATTTATTTTTTCCTGAATAGTTTCCATAAGCACAAGGTCATCAGAGTATTGTTTTACAGAGATAATACCTTTTATTGGGTCATCTAGAAACTCTGACATTGCTTTCAAATCAGTGTAAACAGCACTAGAAGAATTTAGGAGTTCTAGATGTAATTGAGAGAAATCACTTGGTACAGACATATTCAATAGGCCATTCGTTATATTTTTAAAAGCCTTAACATATGTTTCTAAGTCACCAAGCCTTTTCTTATTTTCGCTTTGTATTGATTCTATAAGTATTGTTGGGAGAGGATCTGCTTTTTGAGTGGCCATCATTTCCCCCACTATTATTTTGTTCAAACTATCCCCATACTGTTTTGTGCTTGGTGGTGTGTTTGATGGGCTAATATTTATATTGTTTAGATTATATGTAACACTAGATATTTTTGAATAATTTTCTGAAGATAATATCGAGTCTGATATCTTGTCAAGGTTTTCTTGAGTAGGGTTATCTTTTATTGTTAGTAAGTATCTGGAAAACAGATCTCGAGCCATCTGGCCTGTCAGTGATGTTTCGTCAAATGTATTCGGATCATCTGGTGATAGTGTGCTGGATATGTCTGGATCACTAAAATTTATGCTTGATAGAGTGCTTTTCCAAGATTCATCTGTTGTATTTTCTGTGGAGTATGTTTCTAGGATATTATCTGGCGATTTCTTCGTTGGAATACTCCTTTGTACCAGCCAGACAGATACAATAAACGCTATACAGATAACAAGAACAACATAAGTTTTATTGTGAATTTTTAAGCTCAACATTATTTATTATTGTATCATACAAGTTTAACTGCCGTAAAAGCTTTTGCAAAGTTTAACCCAGCCATTTAATTCAATATCTTCTGCCCTAGCTTTTAGATCTATTCCACATTTTTCAAAAGCTGAAATCAAATCCTCTTTTTTGTAAATACTTGCTAGGTTTGGTAGAAGCTGTTTTCTTTTGTGTGCAAAGCCAGCGTGAATAATTTTGAAAAATAATTTTTCATCTACACCATCCAATCTTTCTTTGGATATGTTTTCAATATTTAACACAGCAGAGTCCACGTTTGGTTGCGGTGTGAATGCTCCCCTACCAACAACACGAACCAGTCTTGGATTACCAAAAACTTTTACAGACAATGAAAGTAAACTTTCTTTTCCATCTCTTGCCACAACTCTTTCAGCAACTTCTTTTTGAACTAGTAGTGTCATTCTTTCAGGTTGGTTGTCACTTTCTAGAAACATTCTTATTATCTGACCTGTTATATAGTATGGTATGTTTGCAACTACTTTGTACTTAACTTTTATTATGTGTGTTATACCAGTATCCAAAACATCAGCGTGAATTAGTTCCAACTGTTTTCCAGAAATTTCTTTTAAAAATCTTTTGTGTAGTTCTGGTATTAAGCGATCATCTTTTTCAATACAAATAACATGAGCTCCAGTTTCAAGTAATTTTTCTGTCATCACGCCCTCCCCTGGTCCTATTTCTAGAACTGTTTCACTAGAGTTAACCTCTCCAGCATCAACAATATCGCTCACGATTTTCGGAGAGTTCAAAAAGTTTTGACCTAGTGATTTCTTTTTTAACATTATTTAAAAATCTATGCTGAATAACGGAGATTTCGGCTTACCACCAAAACCCTCCCTCTCTGTATATTGATCTGGAATATCATCCAAAAACTCTGAGGAGGAGTTGACCTCCATTGTACCAAATATAGTACGGGTTGAGGCGTAGCTTAAAAACAGCTTCTTCCCTGCCCTTGTAACAGCAACATAAAATAGCCTTCTTTCTTCTTCCGCATCCTCCCCACTCTTTTTTGAGTTACCCATTCCTTTGTGTGGGAACAAGTCATTCTCAAGTCCGCAAATAAAAACGTAATCAAATTCTAGACCCTTTGAGGCATGCACAGTCATCAACCTTACTCCTGTTTTTTCACCATCTAATGAGTCTTGGTCGGAAGCTAGAGATGTGTCAGTCAGGAATTTTTCTATTCCCTCTTCTCCAATATATTCGTCATATTTTTTTGCTAGCGTTACAAGTTCCATTATGTTTTCTAACCTGTCTGTATCCTCTTCTAATCCTGTTTTCAATGAATCTTCAACTCCAGATTTTTGAATAATATATTTTAAAGCTTCACTCGGTTTTTCTGTATTCAAAACATTCTCAAAATCTACAAGCATTCTCCTAAAATTATTTATTTTAATTTTCATTGACTCCGGTAAGTCGTTTTCTTTACCATCAATTATTTTCTGGAGAGTAGTTTTTCCGATGCCTCTAGCTGGGATGTTTATTATTCTGGCAAAGTCACTAACATTTTCTGTATTCAAACTTGCTCTAATAAAACTAATCATATCTTTGATTTCCTTTCGTTCAAAAAATTTTGTTCCAAGCATCTGGTAAGGAACACCATATGCTATAAATGCATCTTCCAAAACTCGAGACTGAAAGTTGGCTCTATAAAGAACAGCAATGTTCTCTGCTTTTGTTCCTTCTTCGATCAACCCCTTTGCTTTTAGTGCAATAAAATGAGCTTCGTCTATTTCATTTCGGCCTTCAAAGATTCCAATTTTCTCCCCCACTGTATTTTCTGTAAAAAGTTTTTTAGGAATTCGAAAATTATTTTTCTCTATTATTTCATTGGCAACCGCAAGAATATTCTTTGTTGATCTATAATTCTGTTCAAGGAAAAAAGTTTGTACGTCAGGATATGTTTTTTCAAAATGAAGCATGTTTTTTATTTCTGCACCTCTCCAACTGTAGATGTTCTGGTCTGTATCTCCAACCACACAAAGATTTCTGTGCTTTCTTGCAAGCATTTCAACTATAGCGTTTTGAACTCTGTTTGTGTCTTGGTATTCATCAATATGAATGTACAGAAACCTTTCTTGATAGTGTTTCAATACTTCAGGATTTTTCTCTAATAGTTTTAAAGTTTTTAATAGCAGGTCATCAAAGTCCAAAGCGTGCTCTTTTCGAAGGGATTCTTCATAGATTGCCCAAACTTTCTTTGTCATTTCAGAATTAAAATCATAACTACCCTTTTCAAGGTACTCTGTCATTGTGACTCCTCTTCCCTTCTCTCCGGATATTATGTGACGGATTTTATCCAAATGTTCTTTGGGATCAAGACCAATTTTGGTTATTGCGTCTTTTAATATTTTTTTTGTATCAGAAGTATCAAAAATGCTAAAGTGACGAGGTAGTTTAAGTAACTCCGCATTCTCTTTTATTAGTTGAACTCCAAGCGAGTGAAATGTGCTTATGAACGGAGGGTTTCTTCGTAGATGTGAAAGTTCCGGATCATTACTTAAAAGCCCCATCACTCTCTCCCTCATTTCTTTTGCTGCTTTGTTGGTAAACGTAATAGCCAATATCCTATCTGGAGAAACACCACTGGCTATTAAATGTAGTATTCTGTGTGTAAGAGTTTTTGTCTTTCCGGCTCCTGCACCTGCGACAATGAGAACTGGGCCATCTGTGGCAAGAACAGCCTTTTTTTGTTCCGTATTTAATGAATCTAGATAATTTTTACTAACAGTCATTGCGAGATTATAGCATTTTTAAAAATCTTATCTTAATTTGAGAAAAAAATAAGAAAGTTTAGTAATATTGCCATACAGAAATGTAAGATAACTGCTGGCCAGATAGATTGAGTTTTTATGGATAGGTAACTGAACACTATACCAATAAAAAATGATATAAATACTTCTCCAGATGCTTTTCCAACATGAAGTAATGAAAATATAATATTTATTACCCAAAAACCTTTTTGTCCCAGTTTCTCCCATAAGCTAAAGAGTAAAAAACCCCTAAAAAGGAATTCCTCAGAAAAAAAATATATGAAACTTAGGATTATTTCTATAAAAAATACAAAAGATAATTTGGGGTCCGTTATATAAAAACTTCTAAACGCTTCGGTTCTTGAAAGTAGTATTATTAGTGAAATAATAGGGACAAAGGCTAAAAATGTCAGTTTTACTGCATATTCTATTTTTTCCGGCATACGAAGTCCGTAACTAGAAGTATTCTCACCCCATATGTATTTAATTAGAAAAGAGGGTAATATTAGCATCGTAAAAAATGCACCAATAGTCACAAGAAAGAAAAATAAAACACTGTTCCCTTCTATTGATCCATTTCTAACTAACCAGAAGGCTGGAGTAGAGCTCAAAAAAGATAAAATAGTAAAAAGAGGTAAATATATAAAAGGGTTTTTAAAGGTTTTTTTCATTTTGTATTAGATATTATACAAATAAATATCAAAAAAACTTATTCTTTGACTTATTTTTAAAAATTAGCCTGTGTGTAATTGCTATTGACCCCAGGGTCCTAGACTATATAATGGTTAGGTACGGAAAATGTTGTAAATAATACGGCTTAACAGAGCCATATTATACTCTGAAATTCAGAATATACGTTTAAATTTAGCCTATTTTAGGTCCACTACAGGATCCAAAGTCATGGTCTGGTCTTAAAATCACTTTTGCTGTTTTCAAGAGAAAACTAATTAAAGTGGGATCAGTCATCACCTCGGTGAACATACGAACGTCAGTTATCCCTTCAATTTTGATTTCGACGTTATTTTTAGCCCCAATTCACACAAACGCAAGTGTGGGTGATGTTGCGTGTTCAGTGTTCAGGCTGTTTTGTGCGGATTCTGCTATGGCTGAGGAGATTGAGACAAATTCTCAAAACATGGCGCTACTTCAGGCTGTAATAACTCCAGATCCAAAAGCTTCAACCACAAAGGATTCTTCTGTTATTGTTGCCGGTAATTCCCTTGCAACAGAAACTCAAGTCTCACCGGACTCAAAAGTTGTAGATAACGATCAAATTAGTCTTTATGTAGTCCATCAGGGTGATACTTTACCAGCAATAGCTAAAATGTTCGGTGTTTCTGTAAATACTATTCGCTGGGGAAATGATATAAAGGGAAACTCAATTTCAGTTGGTCAGACTCTGGTTATTTTGCCTATTTCTGGAATACAACACACTGTTAAATCTGGAGACACACTTCAAAGCATCGCAAAACAACATAAAGGAGATCTTGATGAGGTTCTGCAGTATAACAACCTAGCAAAAAATTCTAAAATTGCAGTTGGCGATGTGATTTTTGTGCCAGATGGTGAGGCTGTTTCAGTTCCTGCCACAAATAATGGCTCAAAAACTACAAAATCTAATAGTTCTGTTCCTTCATACAATGGATACTATATGCGACCTATTATTGGAGGTATCAAAACACAAGGAGTTCATGGCCACAACGGAGTTGATCTAGCATCTTCTTATGGAGCAAAGATTTATGCTTCAGCAGATGGAGAAGTTCTAATTTCAAAGAGTTCTGGTTGGAATGGAGGATACGGTTCATACATTGTACTTAAGCATGGAAATGGAACTCAGACATTGTATGGTCATCTAAGTGGTACAGCAGTTTCAGCTGGAGATGACGTTAAGCAGGGTCAAGTTATAGGATATATGGGTAATTCTGGTCAGGTAACTGGACATACTGGAATACATCTACACTTTGAAATTAGAGGCGCTCGAAACCCATTCTAAAAAATCTCCAGCGAGGAGATTTTTTAGAATCTATAATGTCTGATATTTCTTGGGTCTGTACTGTAATGCTTCGAGTATGTGGTTTTCTCCGATATCCTCTACCCCGTCAAGGTCTGCTATTGTTCTGGCTAGCTTTATTATTCGGTGATATGAACGAGCAGAGAGGTCCAGTTGTTTTGCCGAAGCATTCAGTAGTTCTTTAACTTTCTCGCTCAGTTTTATATTTGTTATAAGGTCCTTTGCGGAGAGCTCTGCATTAGTTTTTATTTTTATATCTTTGTACCTATCTGTTTGGAGTTTTCTGGCTTTTTCTACACGCGGAATAATATTTTCTGTTTTCTCGTGCAGGTCGCGTGAGTCTGTAAGTTTTCCGTGTTCTATTTTTGAAACTTCCACCCACAAGTCTATTCTATCTACTATCGGTCCAGACAGTTTCCTTTTGTATCTTTCTATAGCCACAGCAGAACAAACACAGTCTTTACCTTTTACTCCATAGTTTCCACACGGACAGGGGTTCATGGTGGCAACCAGTATAAAATGTGCAGGGTATTTTACAGAACCTTTTGCACGAGAAACTGTCACCTCCCTATCTTCCAAAGGCTGTCGGAGTGTCTCTAGAACTTTTCTATCAAACTCTGGAAATTCATCTAGGAATAATACTCCTTTGTGAGCAAGTGTAACTTCCCCAGGCTTTAAATTTGTTCCACCACCGACGAGTGAAACGTATGAAGCCGTGTGGTGCGGTGATCTGAATGGTGGGTTCTCGATAAGTCCTTCCTGAAGCATTCCTCCAATAGAGTAGATAGAAGTAACTTCTAGCATTTCATCAAAAGAAAGTTCTGGTAGTAAATGAGAAAATGCTTTGGCCAGCATCGTTTTCCCTGTTCCTGGTGGCCCATACATTATTATGTTGTGTCCACCTGCCGCTGCAATTTCCAATCCCCTTTTTGCTGACTCTTGACCTTTGACATCGGAAAAATCCACCTCTATCTCTCTTTTTGTTTTCTTTTTCTTTTTACTTTTATATTCTTTCAGTTTTACTTTTGGTAGAGCATCCTCATCCTCACTTTCTTTTGTGTTTATATGCTTTACTACATCGAGTAATGACTCTGCCCCAAAAACTTTTATACCATCTATGCTGGACGCTTCCTCCGCATTTTCTAAAGGTAAAAATATTTCGGTGAAACCTTTTTTCTTCGCCATCTGTGTTATAGGCAAAGCTCCTTTGATTGGTCTCAATTTTCCGTCCAGAGATAGTTCCCCAATGAATAACTTGTGTTCTACCTCGGCATCTATGTCTCCGGAGGATATAAGGTAAGCCAATGCGATAGGTAAATCGAACAAAGGACCTTCTTTTTTGATATCAGCAGGTGCCAGTGAAACTACAACTTTTTGATTTTTGTTTTTCGGCGACTTCCAACCAGAGTTTTTTATTGCTGCTCCTACTCTATCCTTTGACTCATCAACTGACTTGTCCGCTAACCCAACAATAGAAAAAGAGTGGAGCCCTTTTGAAAGGTCCACTTCTATATCTATTTGTTGTGCAGAGAGTAGTGTTGCTTGAGCTGAATAAATTTTTGAGACAGCCATAATGAAATTTAATTCATGTGCACAGTGCAAGTCTTTGCGGAAGGGTTTGCTGAAAGTCGGTCTACTTCTATGTCTTCACCACAAACTTCGCACTTTCCGTAAGTCCCACCTTCGATTTTTTCTAGTGCTCCTTTTACTTCCCTTAACTGAACTTCTAGTTGGTCTACTTCGCTATTTTTGTTTTCGAATTCCTGCATTGAATCTGCCACATCACCTTCATCTGCGTCATCTGTTGTGTCAGCTTCTGTTTTCGCATCCCAGTCTGTGGAGTCATTTGGGTTTTTCTGACCCATTGAAGACAGTTCCTTTTCTAGAACTTCTTGTTCTTTTAATAGCGCATCCTTAAATTGTTGTGTGTCTATAGTCATATATGTATTATACCAAAAACAAAAGCACAAGCGAGGGGCTTACTTCGCTTGTTTGCTAACAGTGTATCTGCCCAGTATGGCTCCGAATATGCTCTCGTTCTTTGTTATAAGTAAGGTTTCTTTGTCCAGGAAAGTATAAAGTAGTTGGGTTTTGCCACTCTGGTCTTTTATTACGCGCAAATCCTTGTTTTTTATTGCTTCATCTATAAAAGGAGTTGATGAGGAAACCAGAAAAGGATCAATAGAATATATTTCTTGCATATCATTGGCCATATCTTTTTCCCATTTAAGCATTCCAGAATAGCTTGAAGCAAAGTCTTTAACTTTTAGGATAAAGAAGATTTCGTTTGTGTCGTATGAGTAAACTCCAATCATATAATTTTGGTCAAAAGACCTCACTAAAGAACCTGGCATATTTGGTCCAACATGAGCAAGTACTTGACCAAGAGAGTCACTGCCTTCTATTGTTGTGTTTACGTACAGCACAGAGTTTATTGGTAGTTGGAAGGCCTCTCTTTCGTCAACAAGTTTTTGTATAAAGCTGTCTTTGCTTAGACCATATGGAGATAAAGTTTTTTCTTTTGAGAATTTTAGGAGGGTTTTGGCTTGCTGTTCAATTACAGTTTTTTCGCTATATCTAAAATAGTAAACACCCCCTATTGCAAAAATACCAAGGATAAAAAAAGCAGCACCCATATAAACAAAAACTTTATTTTTTGTCGGGTTGTATTTCACCTCAACAACTTTTTCTGGATTCTCTACTTTCCTCTTTTCTTCTGCTACAAAAATAGTTGTACTGGATTCTTTGTTTCTTCCAATAGCTTCTTCGACATCACCTTGATATGTTCGCAATGATTTTATTGGAACTCTGTCTTTTTTTTCTTCTGGAGGCATTTATATTATTTTAGCAAAAAAACTCAAAGAGGAAAGCTATTCTTCCTCAATTTTTATTCTTGGGGATCGTCGAGTATTTCTATCTCGGAATCCTAATAAATATTTTCTTGGGTTTAGATCGAGATCGATAAAGTCGTCACTTGCTTCTATAAGTTTTGCAGAAGTTGCCTTTCCAAAAGACATAACTTCAACTTGGCATCCTTCGTTCTGAAGATGCATGACAAGCGGAACAAAGTCCCCATCTCCTGTAACAAGAATTATGGCATCAAGTTTTGGCGCAAGTTTTATTGCATCAACAGCAAGACCCACATCCCAGTCGGCTTTTTTTGATCCACCAGCAAATATCTGGAGGTTTTTTGTTTTTGTTTCTATCCCCATTTTTT
This sequence comes from uncultured Candidatus Saccharibacteria bacterium, assembly GCA_964586695.1. Lineage (GTDB taxonomy): Bacteria > Patescibacteriota > Minisyncoccia > Phycocordibacterales > DATDWN01 > C7867-006. The sequence goes on along the minus strand of CAZPGQ010000003.1, from coordinate 37,151 downwards.
CAAGAGCTTCGAAAAAGTTTTTCTCATCCCCTGCTTCTGTGGTAATAACATATGCAACAGCTCTTGTTAGAGACCTGCCTGATAGACCATCTTTTACAACTTGGTCGAAGTTTACTTTTGCGCCATAAATATTTTTGGCACAGTGATATAGGTTTTGGGTATCTATGAAGATACCAACCCTTTGGTTTTTGTGTTTAATTACACTCATATATATAAAAAAAATTAATTCTAAAATTTCAAAAAAGCTAACAATCTAATTGTATACTATTTCAAATGTAAATGCTTACTCTGTCCAAAATCAAAAACAAACTTTTCAGTTTGTTTTTGAGGAGATTATTTCTTCAAACCTAACTTCTTGTTTAATGCAGCGTATCTTTTTGGATTTTTCTTTTCTAGATACTTCATGTGAGTCTTTCGACTTGCTACCATTTGTAGCAATCCTCGTCTTGAGTGATTATCTTTTGCATTTTTCTTCAAGTGAGATGCAAGCTCGTCTATTCGACGGCTCAAAATAGCTATCTGTACTTCAGGAGAACCAGTATCTTTGTCGTGTACTTGGACATCCTTTATAACTTTTGATTTCTTTGTCTTTGTAAGCATTGTTCCTATAAGATATCACAAAAGATAGGCATTTGCAAGCCCAAAGAGTACCCCCTTCCCGAGCGACCCATGTCGCACAATATTATGACTTAATGCTATAATTAACTTAAATATGGCATCTTTAAAGCGCTTAAAACAACAATTTTTGGAATATGTAGAGATAGAAAAGGGTCGTTCTGTCAAAACCGTCGAAAATTACGACCGATACCTCAACCGATTCCTCGATTTTATCAAAACTGATAACCCAGCGGATATAAAAGATGATTTGGTCCGTCAATTTCGCCTTTGGCTCAACAGACAACCCACAGGACACAAGAATAATAGTGAGACTTTGTCTCGAAAAACACAGAACTATTATCTAATAGCCCTGAGAGCATTTCTCAAATACATGGCAAGACAAGAGATAAAGACTTTGCCTGCAGACAGGATAGAACTAGCAAAAGTTTCTGAAAGGTCTCTTGATCTTATAACAGAAGAAGAACTGGCTCGGCTTATTGCTTCTCCAGGTGGTAAAGATGAAAGAGATTTGCGCGACAAGGCTATTTTGGAGTTGTTTTTCTCTACAGGACTGCGTCTTTCAGAGTTAAGATCGCTAACTCGCGATATAAATCTAAACTCAGACGAGCTTTCTGTCAGAGGAAAAGGTGGCAAGGTTCGCCTGGTTTTTATATCTGACGGAGCAAGAAAGGCCGTAAAAGAATACTTAGCTGTAAGAAAAGATATAAGTAATGCACTTTTTTCTCCAGCTGATGAAAAAAGTTTTAAGAAAAACACTACAAGAGAGTATGGTTTTCTAAATAACCGGTCCATAGAGAGAATTGTAAAAAAGCACGCAATAAAGGCGGGAATCTCAAAAAAAGTTACTCCCCACACAATGCGTCACCTATTTGCAACAGATTTGCTTTCAAATGGAGCAGATATTCGTTCAGTTCAGGCTATGTTAGGCCACTCTAGTATTATAACTACACAGATTTATACTCATGTGACGGACAAACATCTCCGCGACGTCCATAAGAAATTCCATAAGAAGGGATAAAATATATTTGACAAATATATTAAATATTTCATACTTCAAACTAGGGCAGGAGGCCAAGCATGAATTGGAAAGAGAAAATCCTCGCATTGAGTACAGGTGTAATTCTTATTGCACTGCTACTTGCGGGAATAAGACGAGTGGATTCAATCAATACTGAAGAAGCCAAGGCTCACATGGGTCATGGTTCACTTCACACCGGGTTCGAAAGGGAGCTGATGACGGTTCATCTGGGCGACTTGGTCAGTTCTGGGGAACAAGTCTATGTAGTTGTTGGTCCGGAGCCGGAGACCCAGAATGACAGAGTCAACATGTATTCCCCGAATGCTTACACCTCCGGTGAGGCTATTCGGATTTCTGTCATCGAACTCGCTCGCCGTCACTTCAGAGTCGTCCGTCGAGGTTCACCCGAGTACGAGCGCGCACTCGGTGAGTTTTTCAATCGACTCACCGAACGACACTAGCTCTAATTCGCTCGCACTTACAACGCTGTAGGTGCGGGCGATTCGTTTTATGTTAAACTTTGTTTATGAAAATAATATCTTGGAATGTAAACGGAATACGTGCAGTTCATAAAAAAGGTTTGTTTGTGCCGTTTGTAGAAAAATACAAGCCAGACTTGCTTTGTCTGCAAGAGACAAAAGCTCAGGAAGACCAAAGTGAAGTAGATTTGCCAGAATATAGTGAATATTGGAACTCTGCAGAAAGAAAAGGCTATAGTGGCACTGCGATATTCGCAAAGAAAAGTCCCCTCTCTATATTATTGGGTTTGCCAGAGAATATTACGAAGAAATATGACTGGGATGAGAACGGTTACGGTGATCCAAACACAGAAGGTAGGGTTACCACACTAGAATATGATGATTTTTATATAGTTACAGTCTATACACCAAACGCAAAAGACGACCTTTCAAGAGTAGGACTCCGTCACAAACAGTGGGACCCTGCTTTTCTGTCATATGTAAAAGAGTTAGACAAAAAGAAGCCAGTTGTATTTTGTGGTGATTTAAATGTTGCACATACAGAAGATGACCTCGCTAGACCCAAAGATAATATTGGTAAAAAAGGATTTACAAAAGAAGAAAGAGAAGGAATACAGAATATGATAGATGAAAATTTTGTAGATACATTTAGAATTTTTACAAAAGGAAATGGTCACTATACTTGGTGGAGTCATTTTGCAAACGCGAGGGAGAGAAATGTTGGTTGGAGAATTGACTATGTTTTTGTAAGCAAAAGACTAGAAGGAAAAGTCAAAAAAGCTTTAATCCATAAGGATGTTTTGGGATCTGACCACTGCCCTGTTCAGATAGATATTGATTTATAAAAGACACTTGTTAGTAAAACAAATTAAATTGCCTCAGATACTAGGCAGACAAGGAAAATAATTCGAGCTTTATAAATATAAAGTGAGGATTATTTTACTGAAGTCTAACAACGTAGATGGGGTAATTTTAGTTGTTTTACAAAGTTATCCACACATTTGTCTTTTACTGTCCTTTACTTGTCTTTTTAAAAAACATACAATGAATGGCAGATCGAGATTTGAAATTTAATGCAATAAACCCTGCGTTTGATGGAACTTCTCAGTTGTTCTTTAAATATATGTGCTTTAGGAGGTGCGCACCTCCTCTCTTAAGAAGACTCTCTGGTTATGTGTGGTTGGACAATCAACACATCCCCACTTTATCTACTATTTTATTTTAAATTCGTGATGCTGTTTACTAACTGCGTCATTAACTGTAGAGCTCTTCTTCCCTCGAACCGCTCAATGATGAGTATTTGTACAAAGATAACGTACGAATCATCCTCATTGGGCGGTTTTTTAAATGTAAAACCTCAGATTTGGCATATTTCTTCGTTGGAATTTCAAAAATTCTCGTCACCTTACCTCTAAGTAAGGCTCCTCGTATTTTTTCATTCCGCCTTGAACTATACTCAAATCTGAGGTTTTACTTAACGTGATGGCTAGAGCGGATTTTCTTTATTTGCTCCTCATCAGCTTCTTCTTTTGACTGTTTTCCCTTTTCTCCTAGTGATTCCAGCTCCTCTATAGGTAAATTTACAAGAGTTTTCGCTCTTTCTTCTAGATATTCTGCAGTATTTTTCTTTGGATCTTCCAAAACTTCCTCTAAGAGTGCGTGTAGAGTGTAACCAATGCGTGGTCCAGGAGTAATTTCTGTAACATCCATTATTTTTTTACCATCTATCTTTAACATTCCTACAGAAATCGGGTCTCGCAGAGCTTCTTCTATCATTGCATGATATTTTCGGAGGCGGTACGGGTCTTCTTTGGGTCTACCAGTCCCTATACGGTCGCATATGCGTAGATTCATCAAATCCCATATATTCTCTCGTCCAACATTTACAATCATTCTACGGACCGCTGAGAGCGTTATTTGCTCTGTATCAGAAAAGAACATATGCCAACGAATCATTTTTGTAACTTTTTCTATTATTTTCGTCGGATATTTTAAATTTGTAAGAATTTTCTTTGCAACACGAGCTCCAAGTACTTCATGTCCATAGAAAGTCCAAGTATTTTGTTCTGTTCCCCATCTTCGTGACTCTGGTTTTGAAATATCGTGCAACAAAGCCGCTAAACGCAGGTCCAAAGGATAATTTTTATCTGCAGCTCCCTGTAGAGATCTAAGTAAATGCTCCCATACATCGTATGAGTGTGCCCTATTTTGTTCTACACCTATAGTATTTTTCAATTCAGGAATTATGTACGACAAAAGACTCATTTTTTTCATTGCAATTAAGCCATCCATGGGCCTTGCCGACATTATCATCTTTGTAAATTCGTCTCGTATTCTCTCTAGAGAAATATTTTTCAGTAGTTCTGAGTTTTCAAATATGGCTTTTTCAGTCCCTGCTTCTATTTCGAAGCCAAGTTCAGCAGAAAAACGCACAGCCCGTAGTATTCTGAGTCCATCTTCCTTAAATCTGCTTACAGAATCCCCTACAGTTCGAATTACTTTGTCTTTTATATCTCTCTCACCATCAAATAAATCAATAATTTCTTTTTTTGATACAGAATAAGCAAGAGAATTCATTGTGAAGTCTCTTCTTTTTAGATCATCCTCTATTTTTTGGCTAAAAATAACAGTATCTGGATGTCGATTGTCAGAATACTCCCCTTCTATTCTGTATGGAGTGACTTCGATTACTACTAAGGTTGGTTCAGTAGTTTCCTCGTTCACAACGCCGACAGTTCCAAAGGTGTTTTCATAAAAAGTTTTTGGAAATAAAGCGATAATCTGCTCTGGGGTTGCATTTGTTGTTACATCCCAGTCTTTTGGTGCCTTGTTTAGAATAAGGTCTCTTACACATCCACCCACGACAAAAGCCTCAAAACCTGCATTTTCTAGCTGTTTTGTTACATATGAAACCTCTTTTGGGATAGGAAAATTCATGTAAGTGAATTATATACTAACGGAATCGATCCTTACAGGATCAGTACCCCAATTGGATATTTTACTTCGTAAACTCGTAAAATATCTCAATCAGGCTTCGATTCCTGCCAACGATCAAAACACTTCGTGTTTTATAGCTATATTAATGGTGCACCCGGCAGGAATCGAACCCACATCCACGGTTCCGAAGACCGGTACTCTATCCGTTGAGCTACGGGTGCATTAATCTTTTAATACAATACTAGTTTTATAGACTATTGTCTATGTTCTTTGTGCGGGCAGGGGTAATCGAAACCCCGACTGGTCCTTGGCAAGGACCTGTTATACCACTTAACCATGCCCGCAATAACTGAACGTATATCATCATATACTAAAGTTTTTAAAATTAAAAGTACCCTATTTATCCCCTGTCCTTTGTGGAAAACTGTGGATAAGTCTGGGGACATGTGTATTAAAGACAGGTCTTTGACCACTGACAATTTTTAAGACATTTTACAAAATCTATCCGAGATGTGGCTCTAAATAAGGGTATTTTTACAGACAAATGTCCATTTTATGTCTGTTTTTTAGAATAATAGAAAATGTTTCACGTGAAATGATAGATATATGTTACATGTGTAACTCTGGTGTTCCAAGTATATAATTATGTTATGTATAACAAGAACTTCTCCAGGGAACCAACTGAGAAACAAAAAATCGGCCAGATAGGGGAGGATTCTGCTTGTAAATGGCTAGAAAGTAATGGCTATAAGGTTATAGAGAGAAACTATCTGAAGAAGTGGGGAGAGATAGATGTTATAGCTAGGAAAGGTAAGCAGCTACACTTTATTGAAGTAAAGGCTGTTTCAAGGGTTTTGTCAGATGTTACACATGTAACATCCAACGATTCCTATAGAGCAGAGGATAATGTCCATCCTTGGAAGCTTCAGAGACTGGGGAGGACGATCCAGTCATATCTGCTAGAAAGGGATGTTTCAGATGAAACAGACTGGCAGTTTGATATAGCTACCGTCCATATAGATATGTCCAAAAGAATAAGTCGTGTCTTTTTGTTAGAGGACATTGTTCTTTAGGATATTGTTTGTTATTTGAGTTATTTATGTTAGACTCTTACTTGTATTTGTCGGTATTCGGAGTGTAGTGTAACGGCTAACATTCCTGTTTTGGGAACAGGCGACTCTGGGTTCGAATCCCAGCACTCCGACAGATTAATCTTTATTGTATTTAAGAAATGGATATAAAAACCATAAATACTTACAATAAGATGGCTAAGGAATATGATGAAGAAACTGTAGATTTCTGGGATAGATTTCCCAGAAGTATTTTGGATAATTTTGTGAATTTAGTTTCTGGGAAAATTTTAGATATAGGTGCTGGGCCTGGTAGGGATGGACTACTTTTAAAAAATAGTGGACTTGATGTTGTTTGCCTAGATGCCTCTACAGAAATGGTTAAAATAGCAAAGGAAAGAGGACTAGTTGCTATAGAAGGGGATTTTCTTGATCTTCCTTTTGAAAATGGAAGTTTTGGCGGTGTGTGGTCGTATACATCTCTTTTACACATTCCAAAATCAGAAGTAGAATCTGCTTTTAAAGAAATATCGCGGGTCTTGAATGCTGGGGGAGTTTTGGGGCTAGGCTTGATAGAGGGAGAGAAAGAACTATATAAAGAAAGTTCTGGAATAAATATGGAAAGATGGTTTAGTTTTTATACCAAGGAGGAAATAAGAGAATTATTTTTGAAATTTGGATTTGAAGAAGTATTTTTTCAGGAATTCAGACCTAATAATAAGAATTATCTGAATTTTATAGCCATTAAAAAGTAAGATGACATTTATCCGTAAAACTGAAGATTTTGTTTGTGAACATTGTGGTTTTTCTGTAGAAGGGGATGGATATACAAATCATTGCCCACAATGTTTATATTCAAAACATGTAGACATTAACCCTGGAGATAGATTAAACACTTGTGGAGGCTTTATGAAGCCTATTGGCATAGAGAAAAAGGGGAAAGAATATATTATCAAACACAAATGTGTTAAGTGTGGTTTTGAAAAGCCTAACAAGGCAGTAAAAGAAGATAATTTTGATATGATAGTCCAGATTTCTGCTGAGTTTGCAAATAAATAACTATTGTTTGTTTAGTTCGTCTGTAATTATTTTTGTTAGTAGGGGAGCTGTAGTACTTGCAAATGTTTTCGCAAAATTTTCCGGTGTCTGTGATAGAAATTCTTTAAATCCAAAGCCTAGCTCCTTTTGTATTGCTCTATTTATGTAACCTAAAGTAATGGCATTAAGGCCTCTACTACTTGTAGTGTCACCATTTGAGCTAGTTGATATAACACCAATAAGAGTTGAATTTTTATCAACTACAAGTCCGCCAGAAGAGCCTTTTTGTGACACAACTGTGCCTCCAACAGAGATTATATCTATAGTTCCGTCTTTAAATGTAAAAACGTCCTGTATGTTTGTAATAGCAGTAGTTACATTTAAATTTTGAAGTATAGAAAGTCCACCAAGGAACCCAGCTGGATATGATGAAAGCAAAACTGGTTCATTCACGTTTATCGCTTCGCGGATATTCATAGTCACAAAAGGAAAACTGTCTGGAGTTTTTGATCCATCAACCATTCCTGTTATTCGTAGAAAGGCAAAATCATTTTCTCCTGTCCCTTGTGGATTCTGGTCCTTTAGTTGGGTTTTATTCTCCGAAACCCAAGTGGGGGAGATGTAAACTAATTCGATATTGTACTTTGGATAAGCGGGGCTACCTGTTCTTGCTACACACTGGATAAAATCTTTTTCTCTATAGTTTCTCAAAAGCAGATATTGTCCAATGTGTGCATTGGTCAGTATAAGTCCGCTCGGTCCAACTATCGCACCTGTACCAGAAATAGGGGACAATTCACCACCTTTTGCTGTACAGAGAATATTTACTGTAGCTTTTCGTGCAAATTCGTTTATTGCAACAAAGTCTGGGGCTGGTTCTGGTTTAGTTTCTACTTTTGGTGTTTCAGAAACAGTTTTTACTGGTATCACTTTTGTTTTTGGAGTTGTAGTAGACGTTTTTGCAACTTTGATTATTGGTTTTGTTGTTGTAGCTATTATCGCAATAGTAGAACTGGCTTTTTGCGTAGGTTTTACATCTGGAGCAGTATAAACTTTGGTGTTTGTTCCACTTAAAAGAAGCAAATGAGCAAATATGAATGAAATGGCGGTTTTTAGAAACATAACAGTATTATATCACTTGCCACTAATACAATTTGATAGAGTATTTATTTTCTGATACTATAGCTTGTATTGCGGGATTAGTTTATCGGTAAAACAACAGTTTTCCAAACTGTGGAGAGCGGTTCGACTCCGCTATCCCGCACAAAACACAAAAGGCCCTTTAGGGGGCTTTTTGTTTTGTGGGAGCGGAGTCGAACCAAGGAAGGGGTCGGGAAACCTGTCTGGTTTCCCGTGCAGGAAGGCAGGAAGCTTTGCTTCCGTTGGAAAACCGTCGGTTTCCAAGAAGTGAGACATCCGCTATCCCGCATATATTAATCATGTTAGTATTTTTACATGCAAATAAAAACTCAAATTGAAAATAGAGGAGAAACATATCATGTAACTTATGAAGATGAAGATCCTGGCCAAAACTTAGGTGAATCTACCTTGCATGGAGTACACTGTTTTTGTTTTTGTGAGGGTAAATTGGTTGTTGTAAAAAATGGGAGAGGTGAGTGGACTCCACCTGGCGGGGCTATTGAAAAAGGAGAAACGTATACTGAGGCTGCAGAAAGAGAAATTAAAGAAGAATCGAATATGAGAGTTTTGTCTATGGAATATATAGGTTATCAAGATGTATGGTTTGAAAAAGAAAAAACACTATCAAGACAAGCTAGAATGGTTGCTATTGTTGAACCGTATGGGGAATTTGAGTCAGACCCTGATGGAGATATTTTGGAAATAAAACTAATAGACCCTCAAGATTACAAAGAATATGTTAAATGGGGAGAAATAGGAGATCATCTAATGAAAAGAGCATTAGAAATGTTAGAAAAGTATAAATAATCAAAAAAGAGCCATGAGGCTCTTTTTTGATATTCTCTCGAGAGAACGCAAGCTTGAGGATTTTTTGATGAAGTTCGAAGTTGTGAGTGAGGCTTGTGACCAAGCTGTATAAGTATACTGCGCGTGGAGCAAACGTAACGAACAACAAAGAAATTCGCAAAAAAGACCAAGCGACTATTTCACTGCTTCCTTCAAAGCCTTAGCTGCTCTGAACTTTGGAACCTTCATTGAAGGTACTGAGATAGTAGCTCCTGTTCGAGGATTTCGAGCTTGTCTTGCAGCTCTAGTCTTTGTAGAGAAGATTCCTAGACCCGCGATTGAAACTTCGCCACCCTTTTTAAGAGTAGAAACGATAGAATCAATAACTGTATCTACAACTTCCTCTGCTTGAACTTTTGTACCACCTAGTTTCGCGTGAACTGCGTCTACTATTGATGCTTTATTCATAATGATAAAATTAACTAATGATAATTCTAAACCTTATGACCAACCTTATCTACTATAAGAGTATTATATATTAAGGCTTTTTTAGCGCAATAGATTGACAGAGTCTGTAATAAGTTGCATTAAAATCGAGCGAGTCTAATTTTATCTTGCGAACTCGATGTTCCTAGACTCTCTTATTACCGTAACTTTTATCTCTCCCGGATATTTCAGTTCAGATTCAATTCGTAGTGCTATATCTCTAGCCATTTTCTTTGCTTCAAGGTCTGTAACTTCTGTTGGTGTAACAAAAATTCTAATTTCTCGTCCTGCTTGTAAGGCATAAGATTTCTCTACGCCAGTAAATGAAGAGGCAACAGCTTCTAGATCCTTTAGTCTCTTCAAATAATTTTCTATACTGTCTCGTCTTGCTCCAGGTCTTCCGCCAGATATTGCGTCAGCAGACTGAACTATCATTGATTCAAGAGTTTCGTACGGATACTCATTATGATGAGCCTGCATTGCTTTGATGATATTTTCATCTGTACCAAACTTCTGAAGAATTCTTCTTCCGATTTCTACATGTGTTCCCACAACTTCGTGATCAAGAGCTTTTCCTATGTCATGAACGAGCGCGCCTGCCTTTGCCACTTGTACGTTTGCACCGATCTCTTCTGCTATCATTCCTGCAATGTGTGCCATCTCTATAGAGTGAGCAAGAACATTTTGTCCATAACTTGTTCTAAAGTGGAGTCGTCCAAGTATGGAAACTACTCGCGGGTCTAGTCCTAATACACCAGTTTCATAGACGGCTTCTTCACCTTTTTCTTTTATTGTTTTTGCAATTTCACTCTCTGCTTTCTGTACCATTTCTTCTATTTTTGCTGGTTGTATTCTTCCATCAGCAATAAGTTTCTCGAGAGCGTTTCTTGCGATTTGTCGTCTTACTGGGTCAAAAGAGGAGATGGTGATAGAACCTGGAGTATCGTCAACAATAACTTCCACACCTGTCGCTCTTTCAAAAGCTTTGATGTTTCTACCTTCCTTACCAATGATCTTTCCTTTAAGTTCATCACTTGGGATTGTGACTTGAGTTGTGAGCATGTCTGATGAAACAGAGTTTGCTAGTCGTTGGATAGATGTAGCTAGAATCTCTTTTGCTTTGTCTTCTAGTTTTTCTTGGCCAGTCTGTTCCATCTTTCGCATCTTTACCAAGATATCCTCTTCAGATTCTTTTTCAACAGTTTTCAAAATTTCTTCACGAGCTTCCTCTGTTGTTAGTCTCGCAATTTTCTGTAACTCTTCTTTCTTTTGGCTTTCTATTTGCTCTGCACTTTGTCTTATATTTTTTATTTCTTCTATTTTTTTCTTTACTTCTTCGACTTCTTTGTCTATTTCTGTTTGTCTATGATCAAGAAGCTCATCTTTTTTGATAAGTCTTTCTTCATTTTTCTTGTTTGCATCCTCCTTTTGTCTTATTTCGAATCTAGCAACTTTAAGTATTTCTTCTGCTTTACCTTCTGCTTCTGTCAGGATCCTTTGCTCTTTGTCCTTTGCCTCAAGCATCATTTGTTTGATGTCGAGTTCCATTGAGCCTCTTTTTCCTCGAGAAACCAAAATTCGCAAACCGTAACCAAGTCCTAGTGAAATCAGCGATGCTGCTATAAGCAGGTACGCTACTATTTGTAATGGAATCATATTTTATGCTGGCCGTCCTTCGTCTCTCTTTTTGAAATTTCTAGTATTTGTAGGGAATGAATTCTAAATTTTCTAAGATATTTAAGGTAATTTGGATTTCTGATTGTCTGGATATAAACAGGAAATGACGGGAAAAACAAAAAACAACCGTTATTATTTAATCAATAATAACCTCACTATATAAGAAACTCGATAATAAGTCAAAAATAAGAATAGAGGCGCCGAACAATCGACGCCTCTTCGTTTTATGCTGTTTGGCAGAATTTAACAGCATAACCCCAACCTTTTTCTGTTGGTTCAAACCTTGCGACAGGAGAAGGATGAGTTTTGGAATTGCAGAAGTGTGGATCAATTGATTTCTGGTTTAGAATGGTCTTTGTTGGTACCCCCTCAAAAACGAGGATCTTGTTTCCTTCGTAGTTCTTACAATCTGGGTATTTGATCATCACCACAACAAAACGGAGTACTTTTTCAAGTCGGGTGATCTCAAAGTTGTTGGGATTTGGGTTCCCAAGTACCAGTTCTTGTGAAATTGGTGTCTGTTCCTTTGCACGTCGTTGAGGCTTAATTTGTTGGAAATCGCTTTCATTCGAACAAAATGAGCCACGAAATAATCCAAGTCCCATCTCATACCTCCTAGAAGACCGATATGTATCTCAACAAAAGATACAGAGAGAAAAGGTGAAGCATCTGGTCCATTACAACGTAAACAACTGGACCAAACGGGTGACTTGCTACCTCCTTATTTCCAGAAAGCATTGCTGAACCGCCTGTAATCTTCATCCACTTGTATGCCAAGGAGTATCTGTCGATAATCCAGTGGGGAATGAAGATTCCTAAGAAGGCAACAACATCTTTCTGTTCAAGGAATAGCATTATGGTTAAGGTGTATACGATTACATGAATCGTGCACCAGTAGGTTCCATTTCTTGTCTGCACAAACTTGTTGTCCGCCATTTCCGTTGTCTGAAGGAAAAAGTCGGCAAGAAAGTGTCCAAACCAGATGTTTATCAGGGTGAAAACAAAATCTTCTGCACTCATTGGTTTCTCCTTTCAAAGAACTATCTATGTTTATAGTAGGTTAATTGAAAGAATTGTTTAATAATGTATAATAATAACTATACAACTATAAATTATGGACAAAAAAGAGCTAAAAATAATTTTGGAAGAAATAGGTCTTCCAAAGGCGGAAATATCCGTATATTCCGCACTACTTGATGGTGTAATTTCTGTTAAAGAAATAATGAAGATTACTAATGAAAAAAGACCCACAGTGTATTATTCATTGGCATCATTGGAAAAAAGAGGGTTGGTTAGTAAAACAGGTAAAGATTATGGTAATAAATTCCAGCTGGAACCATTGGATAAGCTTTTAGAGCTAATAAATATCAATATTAGGAAGCAAAACCAATTATTAGATAGAGCGGAGAAAATTAAGAAGTACTACCCTTTAAAAAAGAGAGAAAATGCGACTATTGTTTCTAATTTTGATAATCTTATATCGATAAAATCAGCGATATTTTTTACTCTTTATGGAAAGGAGAAAATTATTCGGTCAATTGTCCCTGGAAACAATTTTTTTCACGAACTTGGAGAGGACTTTATAAATGAATATGTAGGAGAAAAACTGAAAAGAGGTCTTAAGACTAAGGCTTTATGGGAAGACATTCCAAATAAAGAGGTTTTGAGGAAATATTATTCCGAGTCCGATTTAAGGCAACTACCTGTATCTATGCATAATAGCTTTGAAACAACTGTTTTTATTTATGATGATAAGACGTTATACATCGCTCCTAAAAAGGAGAATAGTGCTGTTTTAATTCAATCAAAACAGCACGCCAAGATGATGCGTGCCGTTTTTGATGAAATTTGGAATTTATCGAGTGATATAAAAGCTTAGTATTATAGAACTTTGTCTACTATTCCATACTTCTTTGCCTCGTCTGCTGACATAAAGAAGTCTCGATCCATATCCTTTTCTACCTGTGATAGGGGTTTTCCTGTGTTTTTTGAGAAGATTTTGTTCAAACTATCCTTATTTTTGAGCATTTGCTTAGCTGTAATCTCAATATCTGAGACTTTTCCTTCAATTCCTCCTCCCCAAGGCTGGTGAATCATAACTTCTGCGTTAGGCAGGGCAAATCTTTTGCCTTTTGCTCCTGCTGCTAGGATGTGAGCCCCCATAGAAGCGGCTATTCCTACAGCTACTGTGGAAATATCGTTTTTTATGTGGTTCATTGTGTCGATTATGGCCAAACCAGCTGTAACACTTCCTCCAGGTGAGTTTATGTAGAAAGAAATATCCTTTTTAGGGTCTTCTGACTGTAAAAATAGCATTTGAGCTATGATAAGGTTGGCTACATGGTCATCGATAGGACCATCTAGGAATATAATATTGTCTCGTAAAAGTCGAGAGAATATGTCGTAGGCTCTCTCTCCGAACTGTGATTTTTCTATTACTGTTGGTATTAACATGACAATGAGTATATCAGAAAGTCAAAAATAGGCAAAACATATCGTTAGAGCCCCGATGAAGATCGCTTCATCGGGGCTCGTGGGTTCAGAACGGGAACTTTCGGCCGAATGCATCATCGATATGCAGAACGGACTCGCTGGTCGCGGCGGGTTCTCCTGGTTTCAAAGTCTCTTGGGGCAATTATCGTGCCCATCCAATCTCTTGAACTTCTGCCCACAATTCGGACAGATGTATCCACGGTTCCTCTGTGTCATCGGCGCCCTCCAGAAAATATGCTATCATTTTATTATGAGAATTCATAGATTTTATTTGAATACACCAGTCAGTGGTTCAAAGTTCGATGTTCCCGATAGGGATCTGGTTCATCAGTGGAGATCTGTTTTTCGATACAATGTTGGTAGTCAGGTTATTCTTTTTGACGGTAGTGGGACAGATTATCTATGTATGATTACACTTTTGACTAACGCAAGCGCAACGGTCGAGGTCGTCGAGGAGCTAGATGGTGGTGAAAAACCAAAAGTCGCTCTTACACTGTGTATGGCTCTAATAAAGAAAGATAATTTTGAATTAGTTGCAGAAAAAGTTACAGAGCTTGGAGTCTCAAGAATAATTCCTATTTTGTGTGAAAGAAGTGAAAAGAAAAATTTAAATATGGAGAGACTTCAGAAAATTGTAGTCGAAGCATCTGAGCAGTCTGGACGGGGAAGTGTTCCTGCTATCAGTGACATTGTAGATCTGCAAGAGTTACTGCAAGAGGGTAATTTGCCAGAGAAAAAGCTCTTACTACATTTAGACGGAAAGTATATTAGAGATGCTGTAGATGAAAATGATGAAGAAGTTTCTATTTTTATCGGTCCAGAGGGTGGTTGGAGCGAAAATGAGCTAAAAGTATTCGAAACCTTTAACATCCCAGCCGTTTCGCTTGGCTCTCAAGTTTTGCGTGCAGAAACAGCCGCAATATCTGCAACAAGTTTGCTTTTACTTTAGAATTTTATTAAGCCAAAAATTAGCTAAGATTCTCTAGGAACTGGAATACAAGCTCGTTTGTCATAAATGTCTCAACATACATTCTTACTCGGAAACGGTCAGCATCTTTGTAGTGAGATAGGATATTTTCCATTTCCTTTTTTATATCTTCTTCCTTTGGAGCTATATTTTCATCCTTTGCGATGTTATTTAGGATTACTTGTGACTTCGCTCTCTTTACTGCTGTATCTTTCCATTCTGCTCTAAGGTCTTCTTCAGTTTTCTTTATATGCTTTAGGTAGTCCTCAAAAGAAAAACCAGACTGAGCGATATCATCTTTAAACTGTGCAGTCATTTTGTCTAACTCACCGTCAATTATTATTTTAGGTAGGTCTATTGTTGATTCTTCTATTATTTTTTCCAAAGTTGCAGTTCTTCTCTTGTCCTTCTCTTTGATTTCTTTCTCTTTTGTTATATTTTCCTTGATTTTTGATTTAAAATCCTCTAGATCTTTGAAATCACCAAGCATTTTAATAAAGTCATCATTAACTTCTGGCAAATCAGCATCAGTTATCTCTCTGTGATTGTGTTCTTTGCCTCCACCAGCTTCAGCGTGAACTTTTTCGTGCGCAATGTTTTCTCTGATTGTTTTTATGACATCGTCAATTTCTTTTTCTGCTACAGTTACTGCACTAGTATCTTTCGATATTGTTTTCTTTGCTATTTTTTTATAATCAGCAAGCTTTACTTCTGGCATAAGTGCAGTTTTGACTTTGAACTCCATATCACTTCCAACACCAATTTTAGTTATTGTTATTTCTGGTCGTCCAATAGCATCAAGTTTGTGTTCCTCTAGAATGTTTGGGTACTCTTCATTTAAGGCAATTTCAGCAGCTTCTTCTAGAAGCGATCCCTCTCCAACCTTTTGGGCAATAAGGTTTTCTGGAACATGACCCTTTCTAAAACCTTGAATTTCAACAGACCCCTTCAGCTTTTTTAGAGCCTTTTCTCTCATTAGACTCATTTTTTCTGCAGTAATAGAGCCGATTATTTCAACCTCTCTTTCTGGAAGAATATTGATTTTTATATCTTTATAGTGCTTTGTTGTCATAGTTTCCAAGTCTATATTGTAGGCCGTATTTTGTAAAGTAAAAAGCCACATTTAGTGGCTTTTTACTTTACAGAGATTTTATATTTACATCGCTTGAGGATCTAGCTCTGCATCAAGATCATCAAGGTTCGTAGCGTTCAAATCCGCTTCAATTGAATTTAAGTCGTCTGACTGACTTGTTGCTTTTATTTTTGTTGATTCGTCTACAGGTACAGTCTCTTGTGTGGCTACTGCATTTTCTTCTACTATACTCTGTCTAAGTTTTGCTTCTTCAACTCTTTTGCCCCAGAAATATAGTCCACCTAGTATTATTACTGCAATAATAACTATTATTCCTATTATTGATCCAATAGAAGACTTGTTTGTATCTTGTGGTGCAATAGGTTGCTGTATAGGTGGCTGTATAGGCGCTGTTGGTTGTATTGTTGGTTCCATATTTTTATTTGTTAATTATTAGCTATTTTGCTCTCTAGTCGATGAAGCGTTTTTAAGCTGAGACATTCCCTTTAGACTACCGACTGACTTTTGTAGTGACTGGTGTGCTGATCTCAAGTTCTTTTCTAGATCTTGGTTAGCTTTTTTCATTGCTGACAAAGTTTCTTTTGCAATTGAAGCTGTTGTAGACGATGCTACCTGTGAGTCGTTCATTGCTGTAGACTTTAGTGCATCAAGTTGTTTTTGAGCTTCGTCTAGATATGTTTTTGCTTCTGCTACAAACTTTTCAGCTTCTGTAGTTGTTCCGCCGTTAGCTTTGATTTTTTCTATTCTAGCTGTGATTTTTGTTGCTATTTCTCTTTCTCTCTCTATTGTTGCTTGATATCGAGCAAACATTTTGCCGAACTTATTTTCGATTCTAGTTTTAATCAACTCTTTTCTTTCATCTCGTTTCTCTGCTGTTGTACTAGCCAGTTTTTGTCTTAGTTCTCTCTTGTCCTCTGTAGTACTTGCCATCTTTTGTCGCAAATCTCTTTTGACTTCAGTTGTACTAGCCATTTTCTGCTTTATATCTTGAATTTTCTCCTGTCCAGCCTCTCTTTTAGCTTGCACAGCCTCTTTTACTGGTTGAGGTCTTACTGGAGGTTTGTTCATTTTCATACTACTACTTGCTGGCATATCCATGCCCGCCATTCCGTCTTCAGCGTATACAAAATTGGCACCTCCAAACACAAGTACTGCCATAATCAAATTTAAAATAATTTTTTTCATACTTAAAATAATTTTTGTTAATGAGAATATTATATCAATAGCACTGCACTCTAGCAATTTGATTTTGAAATACAATACTGTATTATGCTAATCATGATAAAAGTATTTTCACACATGTCTCCAGATACAGATGCAACAGGGTGTGCGATCCTGTGGTCTTGGTATATGAATACACACGGGGGAGTAGAATCTAGACCGTATGTGCTTGGTGCGTTGAATAAAGAAACATCTTTTGTGTTAAATAGATGGGGTTTTTCTGAACCAGATCTTTTGTCTTCTATAGATGCTGGCGATGATGTTGTTATTGTGGACACAAATAACCCTCAGGAACTATTTCCAAACATTTTGGACGCAAATATTTTAAAAATAATAGACCATCACAAGTTATTTGGAGGGTTGGAGACAAAAGGCCCAATTGAAGTTACATTGAGACCTTTGGCATCAACTGCTTCTGTTATCCATGATTTGATCGGTGATGTTGCCAATAGTTTACCTAACAATATTGCTGGAATAATGCTTTCATGTATTTTATCTGACACTTTAGCTTTCAGATCACCAACAACAACAGCTCACGACAAATATATTGCAGAAAAGTTGGCAAAACAGCTTGATGTAGACATTCAGTCATATGCAAATGAGATGTTTAAGGCAAAATCAGATGTTTCAGACTTTACAGACATCGGACTACTTCATCTCGATAGTAAGAAATTTGATGTTGGAGATAAAACAGTGAGAATTTCTGTGGTGGAAACTACTGATACAGCACCAATATTGGAAAGAAAGTCAGGTCTTGTATCTGCTATAGCTGAGATACTGTCTCAAGAACCAGATACAGATGATGTTCTAGTTTTTGTTATTGATATTTTTAAGGAAGAGGCAATTGTTCTCACGTATAACGATTTTACTAAAAAATTAGTAGAAACATCTTTCGGTGTCTCAATTGATGGTGATACAAAGGTCCTTCCAGGAATTCTATCTAGAAAGAAGCAGATTGCCCCAGCGCTAAAACTTCCATAAATAAAAACCCGAGATAATCTCGGGTTTTTATTTAATTATTATTTATTCTACCTTCTCACTTTCAACTGCTTCAGTATTTCCACCTGCTGACTGAATATCTATTTTCCAGCCTGTTAGTTTTGCGGCTAGTCGAACGTTTTGTCCTCCTTTTCCAATAGCCAGTGACTGCTGGTCTTCAGAAACAGTAACAGTTGCTTGTTTTTCTGCCTCATTAATCTTCACATCAATAGTTTTTGCAGGGGATAGAGCATCTTCGATGAACTTCTTTGGATCCTCTGACCACTCTATAATATCGATTTTTTCACCTCCTAGCTCTGACATAACTGTAGAAACACGCACTCCTCGCTGTCCAACCATTGATCCAACAGGGTCAATATGTGAATCCTTTGAAGAAACAGCTATTTTTGTTCTAGAACCAGCTTCTCGAGCAATAGATTTTACTATAACTGAGCCGTTTGCTATCTCTGGAGCCTCTGTTTCAAACAATTTTTCAAGGAATTTTGGATGACTTCGAGAAAGTCGTAGGAACACACCCTTTCCAGACTCTTCTACTTTATATAGGTATGCTCGAATTCTTTCTCCTTGGCCAAATCTCTCTCCTGGGATTTGTTCCTCATAAGGAAGTATGCCTGGAGCTCTGCCCATATCTATAAATATGTTACCTCTTTCCATTCTTTGGACTGTTCCAGAGACGATTTCACCTTCTTTCTTTCCAAATTCACTAATAATATGAGTTTTCTCTGCTTCTCGGATTTTCTGCATAATAACCTGCTTTGCAGTCTGAGCAGCGATTCTACTATAGTCATCCTGTCCTTCTAGAGGGAAAACCATTTCATCGCCAAGTTTTACGTCTTTTTTGATTCTTCGAGCGTCACTTATCATTATGTGCTTCTCTGGGTTATAAAGCTCGATTTCCACTTCACCTTCCTTTAGTTCTAGAGGAATTTCATCCTCATTCATTACTATAGTTGACTCATCTACGACAATTTTAACCTGAAACATTTCAGTTTTGCCTGAATTCAAGTCAAATTTTGCACGTACGATTTGTCCTTTCTTTCCGTACTCTTTCTTATATGCAGTAGCTAGTGCAAGTTCAATAGCCTCAATTATTTTTGCTTGAGGTATGCCACGCTCTTCTTCTAGCTGGGCTAGAACACTGTTTATCACTTTTAAGTCCATCATATTGTTTATTGTTACAAATTTTTAATCTATTTATTATTTTACCCTATCTCTTGAAAATCTGGTAAAAAAATGGCCCGCCGTGAGGCGAACTTCAATACAATAATAATAGCAGTAACCAATTTATTTGTCAAATAGTCCATTTTTAACATTCTAAGATGCAATTTCTTTTGTAAAAAAGATAACTGAAATTCTTATTAACATATTTAAATAGAAATTATTTGTGAGCACGTGATATAATTTAAAAACAAATTACTCTTATGCACATTGAAGAATCACAATTAAAGAATTTTATTTTAGACTCTGGTCTAGTTTCTCGCGCAGATTTGGAATCCGCTGAAAAAGAAGCCAAAGAAACAGCGGGGAACTTGGGTAAAATTTTGGTTAATAAAGGAAAGCTTACAGAAGACGACTTGCGACGAATGCAAGCATACATTCTTGGGATTCCTTTTGTTGATTTGAAAGGGGAGAAACTCCCTTTTGAAGTTCTTTCTCTTATTCCAGAACCTATTGCAAGAAACCACAACATCGTAGCTTTTAAAAAGACAAACGACACTTTGGAGGTTGCCATGCTTGATACAGAGGACTTAACAGCTATTGATTTCGTAAAAAAGAAAGTTGGTTTGAAAATCCTTCCTCGACTTACTGATGCTGATTCAATGAAGAGTGCTATTTTGCAATACCAGAAAAGTTTGAAAGCAGAATTCGGCGATCTTATTGCAGAAGATGTTGGTCAGATAAAAAGTATTCCTGACGACAAGTTGGATGAAATGAACGAAGCTGATTTGAAGAAATTAGCTGATGATGTTCCTATGATTCGTATCGTTGATACGCTTTTGAAACACGCAATTTTGCAAAACGCATCCGATATTCATATAGAACCTCAGGAGTTGCAGTTGCTTGTTCGATACAGAATCGACGGACTTTTGCATGACGCCATGATTCTGCCAAAGAATATGGCACCAAGTATTGCTGCGCGTATAAAAGTTCTTTCATCTCTAAAGTTGGATGAAAAAAGACTGCCTCAAGACGGTCGTTTCAAAATAGATTCTGATGGAGAGAAAGTTTCTTTTCGTGTTTCTACACTGCCAACATACTACGGAGAGAAAATTGTGATGCGACTTTTGCGAGATAGTGTATCTGGTTTTACTCTAGAGGGTCTGTCATTTCATGGAACAGGTCTTGAAAGAATCCACACGGCCTTGAAGTCTACAACAGGAATGATACTTGCTACAGGTCCAACAGGCTCAGGAAAGACTACAACTCTTTATACAATTTTGGATATATTGAATACACCAGACGTGAACATTTCTACTATTGAAGACCCTATTGAGTACCAGATGAAAAGAGTTAATCAGACACAGGTTAGACCAGAAATAGGATTCTCTTTCGTTTCTGGACTCCGAACTTTGGTGCGACAAGACCCAGATATTATTATGGTGGGAGAAATTCGAGATAACGAAACAGCGTCTCTTGCTGTTAACGCGTCGCTTACAGGTCACGTTGTACTTTCAACACTCCACACAAACTCATCTGCAGGTGCTATACCAAGACTTATAGATATGAAAGTCGAGCCTTTCCTTATTGTTTCTACTGTAAATATTATCATTGGTCAGAGATTGGTTAGAAAACTAACTGATCAAAAGGAAAAGTACTTTTTAACAAAAGCAGAAATAAACACTCTGGGTAAATCTATAAATCTAGATAAAGTTCTAGAAGCATTAAAGGAAGAAAAAGTAGTTGGTAAGTCTGATGATTGGGAAAAAGTTCCATTTTGGAGAGTGAAGAAAGATGTTTCAGTAGAAGAAGGTTTTTCTGGGAGATCTGGTATTCATGAGATATTAAAAGTTTCTCCTGCAATCAAGGAAGCAATTTTGAAATCTGGAAATGCTGACGAAATCCAAAAGATAGCTGAACAAGAGGGAATGTTAACTATGATAGAAGATGGTATTTTCCAAGCAGTTCAAGGTTACACAACAATAGAAGAAGTATTAAGAGTTATTTCTGAATAATATGGCTATATTTAAATATAAAATTTTAGATCCTGAAGGAAAGGTGAAAGAGGGAGAGATGGAGGCAAAGGACAAGTTTGCTTTGTATCATTCTATAAAACAGGACGGTAGCACTGTTGTATCTGTCGAAGAAGTTGGTGCAGAAAAGGGAATCAGTTTTAGCAGTAACATAGACCTACCTTTTTTAAGTAGAGTAAAAGCTCACGACAAAATCACTTTTGCAAAAAATCTTTCAAAGATGATTGATGCAGGACTTCCTGTAACCAGAGGCCTTTCTATTATAGAGAGACAGTCTAAAGGCAAATTCAAAAAAATTATAGGTGAATTGGGTGACTCAATCTCAAAAGGAAATACATTTAGTGACTCAATGAAAGCTTATCCAGATGTCTTTTCTACACTGTTTGTTTCTATGGTTAGAGCTGGTGAAGAGTCTGGAAATCTATCAATGGCATTAAACAATGTTGGTATTCAGATGGAGAAGTCGTATCAATTAACGAGAAAGATAAGAGGTGCTCTGATGTACCCAGCTGTTATTTTTTCATTGATGGCTGTTATTGGAGTTCTGATGATGGTCTACATGGTGCCAACTCTGACATCTACTTTTGTTGGTCTAGGTGTAAAACTACCACTTTCTACTAGAATGATAATTGCTGTTAGTGACGCGCTAAAAAATTATTTCCCATATATTATTGTTGGCACAGCTCTGTTTGTAACTGGTTTTGTTTGGTGGATAAGAACTGCATCAGGAAAGAAAGTTGTAGACACTGTTGCAATAAAAGTGCCAGTTATAGGTGAAATCGTAAAGCAGGTTAATTCAGCCAGAACAGCAAGAACACTTTCCTCTCTTCTTTCTTCTGGAGTAGATATTGTTGTGGCTATTGGGGTAACAAAAGATGTTATTCAAAACCATTACTATAAAGAAGTTTTGGATGAGATCCAGTCAACAATTCAAAGAGGAGATCAAATATCCGGAGTGTTTTCTAGATACAATGATCTATACCCGATATTCGTGGGAGAGATGGTTTCTGTGGGAGAAGAAACGGGAAAGATAGGGGAGATGCTTCTTTCTGTAGCTGTTTTTTATGAAGACGAAGTGGATCAAAAGACAAAGGATATGTCATCGATAATAGAACCTATACTTATGATTTTTATCGGTGTTGCTGTAGGATTCTTTGCTATCTCTATGTTGGGTCCTACATACAGTCTTGCGGATGCTCTCTAAAATAAAATGTTTAAAAATAATAAAAGCAAAATAAAAACAAATAAAGGTTTTACATTTGTTGAGCTGATTGTTGGTGTAGCAGTTTTTGCTTTTATAATCATTTCTGTTTACAACGCATATCGCGGTATTTTTGACGTTGTGTATGCTAGTCGCGCAAAGATAGAAGCAATAAGTATTATAAATGAGCAACTAGAAATTGTTAGAAACCTTCCTTATTCTGACGTGGGTATTCTGAGTGGTATTCCTAGAGGTAAACTTGATCATATTCAGACAATAAATAGAGATAAATACACATATACTGTAACTACAACGGTTAGAAATGTTGATGATCCGTTCGATGGAACTTTGGGAGGTTCGCCAAACGATCTTTCTCCTGCGGATTTTAAATTAGTTGAGATAGATATAACCTGTACTGACTGCAGGGTGAATTTCCCAGAAATGATTGTTACTACAAGAGTAGCCCCAAAGAATCTTGAGACGGCTTCTACAAACGGAGCATTGTTCGTAAAAGTGTTTGATGCAAATGGAAATCCTGTTCCTGATGCAAATGTTCATATAGAAAATAATCAAGTTATTCCTAACATAGTTATTGATGATGTTACAAATGCAAGCGGACTTCTCCAGGTGGTTGATGCTCCTCCAGGAGTGAATGCTTATGAAATAACGGTTACAAAGTCTGGTTATTCTACAGATCAAACGCTTGTTGTGAGTGTTGGAAATCCGAACCCAGTAAAACCTCATGCCACTGTAGTTTTACAACAAGTAACACAGATAAGTTTTGTTATCGATAGGCTTAGTACATTTAATATTAGTTCAGTAGATGATGTGTGTTCTCCTGTTGGCTCGATGGACTTTTCACTATCAGGCTCAAAACTTATAGGTACACCTAGTTTATTAAAATATAGTCAGAACCAATCAACAAATGGTAGTGGTTTGCTTACTTTGGCCAATATAGAATGGGATATTTATTCTTTTGCAAATATAGATGCTTTGTATGACTTAATAGGGATAAATCCAATATCACCTGTGACTATAGCACCAAACAGTAATCAAAGTGTTCAGCTTGTAGTTTCACCAAAAAATCCTCGAACACTACTCGTTACAGTAAAAGACGGTCTTACTGGCCTGCCATTATCAGGAGTAACCGCAAGACTTGAAAATGGGGGAGCTGTTGATGTTACAAAAATAACAGGACAAGGTTTTATGGGCCAGACTGACTGGTCTGGTGGGGGAGGTCAGGCAACTTCGACTGATCCAACAATGTACCTTTCTTCTGACGGTAACATAGAAAATTCTGATCCTGTTGGTGATATTCAGTTGAAAAATATTTTAGGAAGTTACGTTTTATCTGGGGTTATAACATCGTCATCATTTGATACTGGTTCAGCTTCTAACTTCCAACAACTATTTTGGAACCCAACAGCACAACCAATACAGACAGGAACTCCAGATATACGTGTTCAAATAGCTACAAACAATGACGGTGCAACTTGGAATTTTGCAGGACCAGATGGAACTGCAGGCACTTACTACACTGTTGCAAATCAAAATATAAATTCTATTAATAACGGGAATCGTTACCTACGGTATAAAATATTCTTTGATACAGCGATAGATGCTTTTACCCCAAATATTTCAGATATTTCTTTTACATTTACAACTCTCTGTACTCCTCCAGGACAAGTTTCGTACCAGGGCTTACCTTCAGGTGACTATATGCTACACCTTTCTAAAGCTGGTTATCAAAGTCAGGATATAAATGTTCCATTGAATACATCGTGGCAGTCAATAGAAGTTACTTTAGTAGCTAGTTAATATGAAAAATATAAAGAACAACAGAAAGGGAGGTTTTACTTTTGTAGAGACTATTATAGGAGTTTCAATATTTTTGCTTATATCATTATTGATAAGCTCTTTTGCAAGAGACATCTTCTCTCTCAACTATGTTTTGCAGGGAAACTTAAATGCAGAAATAGATTCAAGACATGTTGTTAAAATTATTGTTACAGAATTACGAGAGGCAGGTCCAAGTGCTTTGGGAGCGTACGCTATTGCATCTGCGACACCATCAAATCTTATTTTTTATTCTGATGTTGATAATAACGGAATAAGAGAGAAGGTTAGATATTTTATAAGTGGAACTAACCTAAAAAGAGGAGTTGTGACTCCAACTGGAAGTCCCTTAGTCTACGACGATACACAAGAAAAACTTTCTACAATTATTTCCGGCTTTGTTTCGAGTTCTACTTTGCCACTTTTCCAATACTATCCATCAAGTTATGCTGGAACATCATCACCGCTTACTGTTCCTGTCGATATCTCATCTATACGTTTGGTTAAAGTTGCTGTTATAATTGATAAAGATCCAAACAGATCTCCTATAAGTATAATCACAACATCTCAAGTTAGTGTTCGTAATCTTAAGGATAATCTTTAATGAATAAAAAAAACAAAAAACAGTCAGGGACAATATTGGTGCAAGCTTTGGTTTTTGCAACCATTTCTGTTGTGATGATTGGTTCACTTGTTGCCTGGGCAGGTATAAATATAAAAGCATCAAAGGTTGGTCTAAAAAGAGAACAAGCACTACAGATAGCAGAAGCAGGGATAGACTACTATAGATGGCATTTAGCACATAGTCCAACTGATTTTACTGACGCAACTACAACACCTGGACCTTATGTTCACGATTTTTATGACAAAGATGGAATCAAGATAGGTACATTTTCTCTTGAGATAACCCCTCCAGCTCTTGGTTTTACTTTGGTAAAAATCAAATCAACAGGAAAGGTGGATTCTGATCCTACAATATCAAGAGTCATATCTGTTCAGTTGGCAAAGCCCTCTTTAGCAAAATTTGCAGTGGTTGCGAACACAGATATGCGTTTTGGACAGGGAACAGAAGTTTTCGGGCCTATTCATTCTAATGGAGGAATTCGTTTTGATGGTTTAGCTCACAATATAATTACCAGCGCAAAGGATAAATACAATGATCCAGACCACACAGGTAACGATGAGTTTGGTGTTCATACTCACGTTGTTTTGCCTGGGGGTAATATAAGCGACACTTTTCGTGCGTTAGAGGCTCCACCTTCTACTCTCCAAAATAGAATAGATGTTTTTGAATCTGGCAGACAATTTCCTGTGCCTGCAGTCGATTTTGTTGGTATGACGACAGATTTGTCACAAATAAAAACCAATGCGCAGTCAGCTGGAAAATACATCCCAAGTTCAGGTGCTCAAGGTTATCGAATTGTATTTAAAACAAACGATACTTATGACTTGTATAGAGTTAATAACCTACTTTCTGCACCAAATGGCTGTAGTAATGTTCAAAACCAAACCGGTTGGGGTACATGGAGTATAAGAACTTCTGGAAATGGAAATCAAACTCTTATTGGCAACTATGCAAATCCTGTTAACGGCCTAATCTTTGTAGAGGATCATTTGTGGGTAGAGGGTCAGATAAACAGTGCACGTATAACGGTTGCAAACGGTAGATTCCCAGACAATGCAGCAACAAGACCAAACATCACTGTAAACAACAATCTTTTGTATACAAACTACAGTGGTCAGGATGTGTTGTCACTAATCTCACAAGGAAACATAAATGTCGGTCTTTCTAGTTTGGACACATTGAGAATTGATGCAGCTCTTGTGGCTCAAAACGGTCGTGCTGGAAGATACTACTATAATTCTAGCTGTGGAACTGCTTACCAGAGAACAAAACTCACTCTTTATGGAATGATAGGATCAAACGGTAGATATGGTTTTGCCTATACAGACGGTACTGGTTACGACGAACGAGACATTATATATGATGCAAACTTGCTGTATGGACCTCCACCGAGCTTTCCGCTGACTTCAGATCAATATCAAACCATCTCCTGGGACGAAACGAAGTAAAATTCCAAATCTGGCGAACTTCTGCGTTGGAATATCAAAAATTCTCGTCACCTTACGTTATAGTAAGGCTCCTCGCATTTTTTCATTCCGCCTTGAATTTCATCCAGATTATGAAATTTTATAATGCCAATATTGTTATGGTACAATGATGGGTATGAAAAAAGTAAAGAAACTTGTGGTGGGGAATTGGAAAATGAATCCAACTTCTCTTGAAGAAGGTAGAAAGATAGTAAGTGTTATTAAACGTGCAATGAAGAGTATAAGACGAACAGACATTGTGGTTTGTCCTTCTTTTGTTTATCTTTCACCGCTTTCAACTTCACCAAAGGGAAGTTTCTATCTTGGTGCTCAAAATGCAAATAGTGAAACTGCTGGACCTTTTACTGGCGAGGTTGGACATCTCCAGTTACCACAGTTCAAAGTAAAATTTGTTATCGTCGGTCATTCTGAAAGAAGAAAAATGGGAGAGACAGATGAAGTTGTAAATAAAAAAGTTCAGTCTGTTGTTTCTCTGGGTATGACAGCTATTATTTGTGTGGGGGAGTCTCTGCGTGATTCAAGTGGTGACTATTTTGATTTTATAAAACAGCAGATTCAAAAAGCCTTAAAGGATGTTCCAAAGAAATCTTTTGGAAATATTGTTATTGCATATGAGCCACTTTGGGCTATTGGTGCAAAGTCAGCAATGGAACCTAGAGACCTGCATGAGATGTCTATTTATATAAAAAAAGTTCTAAAGGATACTTACAGTATTGTTGGTGAAGATGTTCGCGTTATTTATGGCGGTGCGGTAGATAAAGTTAATGCAGAAAGTTTGATAAAAGATGGAAACGTTTCTGGCTTTTTGATCGGACGACAAAGTCTGGAACCAAAAGATTTTGTAGAAATTATTAAGTCAGTTGATAAACAGTAATTTTGTAGATATGAAATATATAGATGAACTAAAGGGAGACGATTTGAAAGGAAAATACGTGTTACTGCGGTTGGACCTAAATGTTCCAATAGTTGATGGTCAGGTGGGGAATGCATATAGAATAGAGAGGGCTATACCTACAATAGACTATTTGCGAGAGCACGAAGCTAAAGTCATTATTATTGCTCATACAGAAAGTGAAGGTAATATGTCGCTTCTTCCGGTCGCTCAATATTTGAATGGTTTTTACAAGGTAGATTTTTGCCAGACATATTTCAATGCCATTGCTATAGATATGATAGCTAAACTGGAAGACAAAGGAGTTCTTCTTTTTGAAAACCTGAGAATGAACCCTGAGGAAAAAGGAAATGATAAAGACTTTGCAAAAAAGCTTTCACAGATGGCAGAAATATATGTAGATGATGCATTTGGTGCTATGCATAGAAAACATGCTTCCATTGTTGGTGTGCCAGAGTTTCTTCCTCACTATGCAGGGCTTCTTGTCAAAGAGGAAATCAAAAATATTTCAAAAGCTTTTAATCCCAACAAACCATTTCTTTTTATCCTTGGTGGAGCAAAGTTTGATACAAAACTACCTTTAATACATAAATATCTAGAAAAGGCAGATACCGTTTTTGTTGCAGGTGCTTTGGCTAATGATCTTTTTAAACAAAAAGGTTATGAAGTCGGAACTTCACTTCTAACAGAAGGAGATTTTGATTTGGAGAATATTATAAACAATCCAAAACTTGTTACACCTATTGATGTTATGGTTTTAAAACCAGACGGTACAACAGAATTCAAATCACCTGATAGTGTTTCTGTTGACGAATATATTTCTGATGTTGGTCCAAAGACAATAGAAAAACTAAAGGAGTTAGTGGGGGGGTCAAAAACTATTGTGTGGAATGGACCGTTGGGCAAATATAAAAAAGGTTTTAAAGATAAAACAGAAGAGCTAGCTAGAATAATTGCTGGCGCAACTAGTGAAAATGGAGCAGAAAGTATAGTTGGCGGGGGAGATACGCTGGCTTCGATAGATGTTGCTGAGTTCGAACATGGTTTCAGTTTTGTTTCGACTGGTGGAGGGGCAATGCTCGACTATTTAGTCAACGAAACTTTGCCTGGAATTGAGGCTCTGAATAAATAAAGAATAAACAAAAAACCACCATATGGTGGTTTTTTGTTTACATATTTTCTTTTATTACCTTTAGGTTTCCTTCAAAATCTTTTAGTTCACCTTTTACTTCTTTGTTTGGAAAAACCCAGATGTGAGCATGCTCTACATCTTCGCCGACTATTTTTTCCAAAATCCATTCTGTATCAAAAGCTTTTCTTTGCGCTAAGGCCACTTTTTTTGCTACTTCAAAATATTCACCTGCATTTGGCACATCCCATACCCATCTATGATGGTCTTTCGGTATTACCTGCACATGACCAGGGGATTGAGGGTTAATGTCTAAAAAGGCCAGGAATTTATTGTCCTCATAGACTTTGTAACTAGGTATTTCTCCTCTAACTATTTTGCAAAATATACAATCGTTCATTTTGGAATTATAACAGAATAATCTTTCTCACCAAAACCTTTTCAGATACACTCACTTTTCCGGCGAAAAGTTCGTTCTAGTCCTCAGCTAGAACTTGTCAATGAACCTCGCTCCACTCGGACTTTGACAAGACCATGCTTCTAGCCTGCGGATGCTCTGAAAAGGTGTTGGCTCAACGCTAATTCTGTCTGTGTGCTAAAATGTCTTTATGTCCAAAAAGTATGCCTTACGTGAGCCGATTCCAGAAAGTATAGATAAATTGTTTGAGGTATACTCTCCACTTGTTCGTTCACTTTTATATTCTAGGGGGATAGAGGATTTGGTAAATGCAGAGAGTTTTCTCAATCCAAAGTATGAGAGTCTTCATGATCCATTTCTACTAAAGGATATGGACAAGGCAACAAAGAGGATTTTAAAAGCAATAAAGGAAAACGAGAAAATAGCTATCTTTAGTGACTATGATGCAGATGGTATTCCTGGGGGAGTGACACTCCACGACTTTTTCAAAAAGATTGGTTACAACAATTTCATAAACTACATACCACTTCGTAATGAAGAGGGTTTTGGACTAAACCACACAGCTATAGATAACATTGCATCTCAAGATGTAAAACTAGTTATTACAATAGACTGTGGTATCACAGATGTTGAGCAGGTTGAGACTGCCAACAAGCATGACATGGATGTGATTATCACTGACCACCATATCCCAGGAAAGAAACTCCCAAAAGCTTTTGCCATAATTAATCCAAAGCAAAAAGGCTGTGAGTACCCAGAGAAAATGCTGTGTGGGTCCGGGGTTATTTTCAAAGTTATTCAGGCTCTCGTAATAAGAGGAAAAGAAACAGGGCAAATAGATATAAAAGACGGTCACGAAAAATGGTTTCTCGATATGGTGGGACTGGCTACGCTTTCTGACATGGTGCCGCTCTTGGGTGAGAATAGAATTATTTCCTATTTTGGAATGAAAGTTTTGCAGAGGAGTCCTCGTGTTGGACTTTTGAAACTTCTTTCGCTACTTAAAATCAACCAAAGTACTCTGACAGAGGATGACATTGGTTTTATGGTTACTCCTCGTATAAATGCAGCAAGCCGTATGGGAATTCCACTTGATGCATTTAAATTACTATCTACTACAGACGAAGTTGAAGCAGGTATGCTTGCAGAACATTTGAATAATAAAAATGATGAAAGAAAGGGTGTTGTGGGAAGCATGATAAAGGAAGTAAAGAAAAGGATAGAAGGAAGTGATACAGAAATGAAACACGTTTTGGTTTTTGGAAATCCAGAATGGAAGCCATCGCTACTCGGTCTTGTTGCAAATAGTTTTGGTGACGAACATAACAGACCAGTTTTCTTTTGGGGAAGAAATGGTGAGACAGAAGGCGATGGGTTGATAAAAGGTTCGTGCAGGGCGGGAGGTGATACTGATATTGTAAAGCTAATGGAAAAAGTCAAAGATGTTTTTGTTGACTATGGCGGACATAAAGGCGCCGGTGGTTTTTCAATACTCCAAGAAAATGTTCATACACTAGAGGAAAGGTTGAATGAGGCTTTCGTTGAGCTTTTGAATGAAAACAGAATAATAGAAGATACACTACTAGATAAAAAACTTTCCCTTGATGATGTGAATTGGAACACATACAGTTCGGTAGAAAAGTTTGCTCCTTTTGGTTTGGATAACCCAAAGCCGCTTTTCCTTTTTGAAAATATAACAGTATCTGCAATGAAACTTTTTGGTAAAGAGAGAAATCATTTAGAGATTAAATTTAAAAATTCAAACGGCAAGGATGTAACAGCAATAGCTTTTTTTCAGACTGGTGATAAGTTTCCTGTTTCAATAAAAGAGGGGAGTTCTATAAACCTTGTCGCAACTCTCGAAAAGTCTGTTTTTCGCAATTTCCCAGAATTACGACTAAGAATAGTGGATATTTTTTAATCCTAAAAACTACTTGACAAAAAAATAGGAGGTGATATAATATAAGTAGTTCTTAACAGAAAGGAAATCTATCGAGAAAGCTACGGGCTTCTGAACCCTTTCGGTTGGTATTGTATCCATTCCCGTCACAGGGAGTAGAAAGGTACGCATGATAACGGGCGCCTGAAATTGAGGCGCCCTTTTGCTATAATAAATATTATGATAACTATTTTTACTGACGGATCTTCTCGGGGTAACCCGGGACCAGGTGGGTGGGGTGCAATAATTTTATCCGATGAAAAAGCTTTTGAAATCGGAGGTAGAGAAGATGAAACCACAAACAACAGAATGGAAATGACTGCTGTTATTTCTGCACTCAATGCTGTTGGAAAGGATGAAGAAATAACTTTGTATACTGACTCTGCGTACGTACTAAATGGCGCCACTCGATGGGTGAAAGGTTGGGAGAAAAATAATTGGAAGACATCCACAAAGGATGATGTTTTGAACAAAGACTTGTGGCAAGAAATGGTAGAGGCTACTGTTCACAAAAATATAAACTGGCAGTTAATAAAAGGTCACAGTGGTACAGCAGGGAACGAAAGATGTGATGTTATTGCTACATCTTTTGCGGATAATGATCCGGTTATTTTATATAACGGATCACGAGAAAGATATGGTGTTGATATAAAAATTAGTGAAACTGTTTCAGATAAAAAATCTAAATCAAAAAGTAAGGCGTATTCGTATGTGAGTATGGTGGATGGGGTTGTTCAAACTCACAAAACTTGGGATGAATGCAAAGCTCGGGTGAATGGGGTTTCTGGTGCACGTTTTAAAAAATCTGTATCTCCATCTGACGAAGAAGAAATTATAAAAGAATTTGTTGAATAGCTATGAAATGGAAAAATCCAAAACCCGTAAAGATATATGAAGCGCTTGGTGCGGTTGCGGATAAAAGAGTTGAGATTTCTGGGAATACTGGAAAAGTTTTTTCATCTTCTCGAAATAAGTTCTATGAAATAAATTATGCACCAGAAAGTAATGAAATAATGTCCAACGATAACAGTTCTTATTGGACAGATACTTTAGGATATCCGGCAATAGCTTTTTTAATGAAGATTAAGGTTTTGAGTTATTCTGAAGAAATAGGAGGCATTTTAAAGGGGGTACTTTGGAAAGATATAAATCAGAAATTTAAAAATAATTTTGAAAAAGCTTTGGATTTTGTTTTGTCTTCAAAGACAGATGGTGAAAGGAAAAAGTTGGCAGAATTTGTGAGTGAAGCTGATAAAGAAATAAAAAATTTAAAACTCGGAATGCTGGGTGAAAAAGTAATTCCACCATCTGGATACTAACATGCTACTTCAACTCTCAATTGGTTTCATAGCAGGCATAGCAATAGCATCTTTTATTCCGATTAGTTTCGGATTTTTTATTGCCTGCATTTTTCTGACAATACATATTTATTTTTATAAATATTTTGTCGATGAAAATAGTCGAGAAATAATAGTGATCTCTACTATTGTTTTGATCGGTGTAACACTTGGAATGGGTCGAATGATCATTTCTGATTTATATGCCGATTCTCATTTAGATAGGTATATAAACAAACAAATAAAAGCAGGTGGTATTGTGGTAGAAGAGCCAGACGTTAGGGAGAAGAATACAAAACTCACTGTGAAACTGACAAATGTAGAGGGTGAAAGTGTTAGTGAGAGAGTGCTTGTTACTGTGCCCATCCATCCAGAATATAAATATGGTGACAAAGTTTCACTTAGTTTGGTTTTGAGAGAGCCACAACTTATTGAGGGTGAGGATGGCAGAGTTTTTGACTACAAAGGTTATCTCCGTGTTCGTGGTATCTGGTACACAAGTCAGTTCACGACGATAAGACTTATCTCCTCGAATCACGGTAGCATAGTAAAAACAACGTTATTCAAAGTCAAACATGCTTTTACTGATTCGATCAACAACGCACTGCCAGAACCAGAATCTAGTTTACTTTCCGGACTTTTGCTTGGTGGGAAACAAAGTCTCGGCAAAGATTTACTTTCTGAATTTCAGAAAACTGGCACATCACACATTGTTGTACTGTCTGGCTACAACATTGCTATCGTTGCAGAAAGCATAATGGATGCTTTAAAATTTTTACCAAAAAATATTTCTTTTGCTGGTGGTATGTTTGGAATTATTTTGTTTACTATTCTTTCTGGTGGGGGAGCGTCTGCATGGCGTGCAGCAATAATGGTTTTGGTTGCACTGTTTGCAAAGAAAACAAACCGCGACTACAAAGTTTCTCGGGCTCTTGGTTTTGCTGTTGTACTTATGCTTGCACTCAACCCAGCACTTTTGGTTTTTGATCCATCGTTTCAACTTTCAATTTTGGCAACTATCGGCCTTGTATTTGTTTCACCATTTATCGAACCAAATTTAAAAAGAGTTCCAGAAAAGTTTGGTCTGCGTGAAATCATATCTGCAACTATTTCTACACAAATAACAGTTTTGCCCTATCTGATTTATTCAACAGGAATAGTCTCTATTGTTTCGCTTCCGGTAAATGTTTTGATACTGAGTACAATACCGCTTACAATGCTTCTCGGTTTTTTGACTGGAATGTTCGGACTTGTTTCACTTTATCTTTCTTTTGTTCCAGGAGTCTTTGCATATTGTCTTTTGTGGTACCAGTTAACTGTCGTACATATCGGAGCAAGTGTACCTTATGGTTATATAAATCTTTCTGCATTTTCGCCGATAGTGTTGATTGCTATTTATTTGGTAATTTTCTCTACACTATTTTTTAGTAAAAAGTTTAATAAATAAAAAGGCCCGACGTTGGTTTCCCAACGTCGGGCTAGTCTCTTCGGCGACCTTCTGTTACTTGGTCGCCTTCTTGGCTGAGGCCTTCCTCTTCGCCCAGTAGTTCTTCATCCGCTCGCTGTGCGCCTTGCGGTAGGCCGGCGAACGGACGATTTTCTTGGGGGCCGGCTGTTTGACCTGCTTCTTCTCACCAGTCAGCTCGACCTTGTGCTTTCGCAGAAGTTCGAGCCTCACTTCCAACTCTGCGATTTCCAGCTCCACTCCCTTGAGTGCGTATTTTCTCATCGTCTGAATGTCCAACTTTGTCTCCATTTTGAGTGGGGAATCCCACCTAAATACAAAATACATTATATACTATATAATGTATTTTGTCAAATACTATTTTAAACTTTAATTATTTAGCGTTTACAAAATTCTGCTCAATCTTCTCCCAGTTTAGGTTTGCGAAAAAGTCTTCAACGTATTGTTTCTTTCCACTTGGTTGATAATCAGCAACAAAAGAGTGTTCCCACATGTCGAGAGCGAGTATAAGAGCACAGTCCTGGAGCTGTCCTAAATGTTGTTCATCCACCCAAGCAGTTAGGAGTCTTTTGTCTTTTCTGTCCCAATAAAGCATTGCCCATCCAACACCGCGAGTCATCGCCATCATTTTGAAAAATTGCATAAATGTATCAAAATTTCCCCATGAAGATTCAAGTTCTTTTTTGAGTTCGCTGTTGTCGCTAAGAGTTACTGGTCCATCAGAAAGTGAATCGAAATATACCTCATGATTTCTAATACCATTGTATTCAAAACCAAATCGGCGATTGGTTTCTGCTATGGCATATGAATTTTTCTCTGCATCTTCTTGAAACATTTCATAGAGTTTTTGTCCCACTACATTTGCGTTCTTTACATAACCAGAATAAAGCTTCAAGTGTTCTTCGATTGTCTTTGCGCTTATACCTTTTAGCTCACCAATGTTAAATTTCTTTTCTTCGAATTGTGCCATTTGATAAATATTAGCCTAATAATTGTGTGTATAATATATCACATGAAGACTGTTTTCTCTCATGTTAAACAATATCTACGATGGTACGTTTTGCTTGTTTTAGTATTGCTTAGTCTAACTATTTTTCTGGCCATTTTGCATGAAGATAGAAGGGGGATATTAAAATTTCAAGTGTTAGATGTTGGTCAGGGGGACGCGCTTTGGATAGAGTCACCGACAGGTATTCAGGTGCTAGTGGATGGTGGACCGAACAACGTACTCTTGAAAGAAATTCCAAAAGTAATACCTTGGTATGACAGACACATAGACATGCTTGTTGTGACCAACCCAGACAAAGACCACTATGAGGGTTTTATATCTCTCTTGAAAAAATACTCAGTTGATGTGGTTCTGGAACCGGGGACAGTTTCCAAAACAGAAACCTATGCGCTTTTGGAAAAAGAAATAAGTGACAAGAAAATTCCAAAAGTTTTAGCACGTCGTGGACAGGTGGTTGATCTTGGTGGGGGAGCGTATCTGCAAATCCTTTTCCCAGACAGAGACATATCAGGACTTTCTTCGAACGATGGATCGCTTGTGATGAAACTGGTGTATGGAGAAACGTCAGTTATGTTGCAAGGGGATTCAACTTCAAATATAGAACACTATTTAGTCGGGCTAGATAAGAATAATTTAAAAAGCACAATTCTCAAAGCAGGGCATCATGGTAGTAAGACGAGTAGTTCCGAAGAATATGTTTCTTTTGTAAAACCAGAAATGACAGTTATATCTTCTGGAGTAAACAATGACTACGGTCACCCACACAAGGAAACTTTGGAGACTATGCAGAAATTAAAAATCCCAACGTATGACACCTGTAACAATGGAAGGTTAGTTTTTGAATCTGATGGAGAAAAGTTTGTTTTGAAAAATAAGAATGCGAGGGGGGCGATAGTCGGGTGTCGGACAAACTAAAAACCGCTGGATTGCGGTTTTTAGTTTTATATTACTCCTGCTTTGTGTAGTGTAGCATATGCTCCGTTTTTCTGAATAGTTTTGATTCCTCTTGTAGATAGTGTAAGAGTTACTGACTTTTTAAGTTCAGGAATATAGATCTTCTTTTTCTGAAGGTTTGCATATCGTCTCTTCATTCCAGTAGGGTTGAACTGTGTAGCACGAGTTCTGTTAGAGTATCCTCCTCCCATCTGTGATGATTTATTTGTGATTGCGCAGACTTTTGCCATATGTTTTATTTGTTTGGATATGCTAACATAATATTCTAAATATGCAAATAGATTTTATCTTCTCTATATTAGTGCTCATTTTCTCTGTTGTGGTCCACGAAGTGTCCCACGGCTATTCTGCCTATCTTTTGGGGGATAATACAGCCAAATATCAAGGAAGACTGACCCTTAACCCCATAAAACACCTTGAGCTTTTTGGCTCTATTATATTGCCGACAGTCTCATATCTAACAGGAGGTTTTATTATCGGTTGGGCAAAACCAGTACCTTTTAACCCATATAACCTACGTAACCAGAAATGGGGGGAAGCCATAGTGGCGGTTGCTGGACCTCTATCTAATATATGTATAGCCGTATTTTTCGGTCTACTTATCCGTTTTGGTATTGCCAGCCAGTTCGGGCACGCCTTTCTATATATGTCGTCTATGATAGTGCTAGTCAATCTTGTTTTGGCTACATTTAACCTTGTGCCAATACCTCCTCTGGACGGTTCAAAGATACTTTTTTCACTTTTGCCATACAATATGCAGTATGTACGAAACTTTTTGGAAAGAAACCAGCTTTTCCTTGTTTTGATATTTGTATTCTTTCTTTGGTCGTTTGTGATGCCAGTTGTTGCTCTTGAGTTCAGACTTATAACAGGACTTATGGTGTAGTCGCTTGCGTTTTTATCTCGGATATATTAGAGTAGTGACCAATGTCAACAATAAATCAGTTAATAAAAAGCAAGCGATCAAAGCCAAAGGTAAAGCCAAAAGCCGTGGCTCTTACTCGTGGTTTTAACACTCTTACAAACCGACCAGTATTTTATGGTTCACCATTTAAAAGAGGTGTTTGTACAAAGGTAACAACAAAGACTCCAAAGAAGCCTAACTCAGCTATTCGAAAATACGCGAGAGTTCGACTTACAAACGGAATGGAAGTTTCTGCTTACATCCCAGGTATGGGTCACAACCTACAGGAACACTCAGTGGTTCTACTTCGAGGAGGAAAGGTAAAGGACGTCGGTCTTCGATACACTATTGTTCGAGGTGTTTTGGATGCTACTGGAGTAGACTCAAGACGACAGGGACGATCACGATACGGTAACAAGAAGCCAAAGGCTAAATAATCTTCCAAAATAATTTAAATACATATGCGACGAAAAGTAACAAACAGAAATATAGTAGGACCAGACCATGTATACGGATCAGAAAAGATCGGTAAGTTTATCAACTACGTAATGCTACGAGGTCAAAAGGAAACAGCTCGAGGTATAGTTTACGAAGCACTTGATCTAGTAAAGGAAAGAGCAAAAGTAGAAGATCCTATGGAAGTTCTAGAAACAGCTTTGAAAAATGCTGGACCTCTAACAGAAGTACGATCAAGACGAGTTGGTGGTGCTAACTACCAGATTCCTCGAGAAGTACGACCTGA
>CAZPGQ010000002.1:0-73799 GCA_964586695.1 uncultured Candidatus Saccharibacteria bacterium | reverse complement strand
ACGGAAAGCCAACAGGAAAGGGACAGAAGTCACGAACTCCAAAGAAGTATTCAAACAAGTTTATCGTTTCTCGCCGAAAAGTTGGAAAGAAGAAGTAATTCAAAACAAAACCGCCGAATGGCGGTTTTGACTTATTTATACAAAAATATATATTTAGCAATGGATTTAAGTTGGAGGAGGTGCGCGTGAGTGAAGCGGAAGTTCTATTGGTAGTTGCTGAAGTTCTTGAGCTGGTGTATGACTATGCTTCAACAGGGAGTCCATCAGAACCATTCTTCAAGAAGTGTGCAGAGAAGATTCTCTCTGAAAAGTCATTCCAGTGCCGGACGGATACTGTACAGCTCTTGTGGGAGTTTCACTGCGCTGGTCTTTGGACTAGACAGCCTCAGTATGCTCCCGGTACTCCCGAATGGCTAATTCCGAGGAGATCCTGCACTGTGGATCATTGCCGTCTTAGGTTGGCAGAGATCGCAGTGCTAAATCACTTCGCAAACATAAAGCTTGGGGAGACAAGGTAAGACACCCCTGACTTTGTGAAGAAAAGGGCGACACGGCAAAAGCCGGAGTCGCCCTTTGTGATAAATAATGATAGAATAAAAAAGGACCTGAGCAAACGACTCCTAATTAAGCAG
Organism: uncultured Candidatus Saccharibacteria bacterium; assembly: GCA_964586695.1. Lineage (GTDB taxonomy): Bacteria > Patescibacteriota > Minisyncoccia > Phycocordibacterales > DATDWN01 > C7867-006. The sequence continues at coordinate 73,167 of CAZPGQ010000002.1, read as the reverse complement.
TGCCCACAAATCTGGCATATGATTGCCGGCTCTCTGATTTTAAGGGGGGACATCATCTGGAGAGGGAGTGAGGGTTGATCCCCTCAGTCGGACCGCATTCTTGTTTGGCTGAATTTCGTCCACGCAGGCATGTAGGTTCTCAGGTCCTTCAAACCCGCCATCTCAGGCGGGTTTCTTGTTAAGTTTTGACTATTTAAAATTTATAGGTAATCTACATATCAGGAGTAGCCATGCCGAAATTTAGTGTGAGACTTCTAGGAGACGAATGGTCTCTGTTTAGCTTTGAAGGTCAAAGTCTAAACATAAAGCTGGCAGACATTGGTGTACACAATATGCACCAGTACATGGAGAAGGCTGGTGTAGAGAAGCCGGTAGCTGTGCTCCCTGCCGGGAGTGGGCAATATAGGTGTATCCTTACCAAGAAGGATGCCTACGCCCTTGCAGACCACCTCAGTTTCCTTGGTGCGAGAGAGGAATAGTTATTGGGCGACGGGGGAGACTCGAGTCGCCCTTTGTCGTTTATAAAGTGTTGACATTATTAGTTGTTTTGTATAGTATAGGCGTCACAACAGTTTGAGGTATTAAGTAAGTCAGTACCACTAACCAATGTGGTTTTTGTTTTGACAGATTGGAAAAACAGACTCATATGCGTTGTTGCGATCAAGTTTTCTGGTTCACCGTACTAAATGTACGGCTCACCACAAAACTCTCTCGCGCCTAGCATCTAAGCCCGTTTATCCAACCTGTTGAAAGTTATACAAATTAAAATGACACGATCATCAAAAAAAGGTCCATACGTTGACGAAAGACTCCTTAAGAAAATTGAGGGTAAAAAATCTAGTGAAACTGGGGTTATTAAAACTTGGTCACGAGCATGTGTAATCTCACCCGAAATGGTTGGATTCATTTTCGGTGTACACAATGGAAAAACTCACATCGAAGTTTCTGTAAATGAAGACATGGTTGGACACAGACTAGGTGAGTTTTCTCCTACAAAGAAATTCATAAAACACGGAGGAAAGATGCAGAAGGAGCTAGAACAGAAGAAGAAGGAAAGTGAGATAGCTTCAGCACAGGCAGCTAAGACAACTGGCGACGCAGCTAAGAAAAAATAATATAAACTATCATGGCAACTGCAAAAGCAACATTATCAAACTTCCGACAAGCTCCTCGAAAAATGCGAATGGTGGCTAACACTGTACGAGGAAAGAAAGTATCAGAGGCTCTAGTAAACCTAGACTTTGTTGCAAAGAAAGCATCTGCTCCTATCAAAACTCTTATTGCTTCTGCTCTTGCTAACGCAAAGGCACTAGATATTCCTACAGAAAACTTGATCATAAAAACTATCAAAGTTGATAGTGGATCTATAATGTACCGAAGACGACCAGCTGCACGAGGTTCAGCTCATCCTATTCGAAAGAGAACATCTGCTATTTTTGTTGAGCTAGGTGAGGCAGAGTCAAAGAAGAAAGTTAAGGTTGCGAAGGAGGCTCCAAAGGCTGAGGTGGTAGAAGCAAAGCCAAAGGCTAAGAAAGCAGCTAAGAAAACTACAAAATAATAATATGACACACACAGTACACCCATATTCACATAGACTTGGAATCATAAGAGATTGGAAATCTCGATGGTTTGGAGTAAAAGGAAAGTACAAGGATTTTCTAAAGAGTGATGTTCTTTTGCGAGAATATCTAGAAAAGAAAATGCGAGGCATGTATGTTTCTGGTATCGAAATGGAAAGAGGTGAGAAGGTTCTACGAATCATTATCGAAACATCTAGACCAGGAGTTATCATCGGCCGATCAGGAGATGGTGCAGTAAAACTAAAGAACGACATTGTTTCTTTCCTATCAAAGAACAAACTATCTTCAGGAGGTGAGGTAAAAGTTGATATCAAAGAAGTAAAATCTCCAGAATCAAACGCAACTATTGTTGCTCAGATGATTGCTGATGGTCTAGAAAAGAGACTTCCTTTCCGAAGAGTTACAAAGCAAATGGTTGAGAAAGTTATGGCTAACAGAGATGTAGAGGGAGTAAAGATCGAACTATCTGGAAGACTAGCTGGTGCAACTATGGCACGACAGGAGAAAATAAAGAGAGGACGAATCCCTCTACAGACTCTTCGAGCGGATGTTGATTTTTGTAAGTATGAAGCTAGACTTCCATACGGAGGAATCGGAATAAAGGTCTGGATCTACAAGGGTGAAATTTTCAATAAATAATAATTACTACCATGTTACTTCCAAAAAAAGTTAAATACAGAAAGTGGCACACATTCAGAAAAAACGCTAACAAGGTTGGTGTTGCTTCTCGCGGAACAACTGTTGCTTTCGGTTCTCATGGTCTAAAGGCTTTAGATGGTGCACGAATTATGTCTAACCAACTAGAAGCTGCTCGAAAGGCACTTTCAAGAGCTGCTGGAAAGACAGGAAAGATCTGGATCCGAGTTTTCCCTGATATGCCTCTTACAAAGAAGCCAGCTGAAGTAAAGCTTGGAAAAGGAAAGGGAGACCTTTTTGGATACTGTGCTCCAGTAAAGCCAGGACGAGTTATATTTGAAGTAGACGGAGTTACAGATGAACAAGCAAGAGAGGCTCTTCGAAAGGCTGGAACAAAGCTTCCTCTAAAAACAAAGATAGTAGCAGCACATAAATAAAACGAACATGAAAGATTTTATAAAGAAAACTCCAAAGGAATTACATACACTGCTAAAGGAAAAGCAGACAGCTCTAAGAGCATTTCGTTTTTCAGTTGCTGGTAGTAATGCAAGAAACGTAAAAGAGGGAAGTGTTTTAAAAAAGGATATAGCAAGAATAATGACTTTGCTAAACAAGCCTACAGAAGTTAAATAAAAACCATGACAAAGACTATTAAAAAAACAGAAGAAGTAAAGAAGGGACGAAAACAACTAGTTGGAACAGTTGTTTCTGACAAGATGAAAGACACTATCGTTGTTGAAGTTTCTCGCTTTGTAAAACACCCAAAGTATGATAAATACATCTCTATCGACAAGAGATTCAAAGCAGACGACAAGGGAAACACAAAGAAAGTTGGAGACAAAGTAACTATCGAAGAGTGTGCTCCTATCTCAAAGGACAAGAAATTCCGAGTAATATAAATAACATTAAAAGCCATGATACAACCAAGATCAATAGTTAAAATAGCTGACAACACTGGAGCAAAGCTCGGAAGAATTTTCAAGGTGCTTGGAAGCTCAAAGAAAAGATACGCTAGTATCGGTGAATTGGTTGTACTTTCAGTTCAGAAGGCAGAGCCTCGAAAGGGAACAAAGAAGAAGGATGTTGTTTACGGTATCGTTGTTCGACAAAAGGCTCCTTTCCGAAGAAAGGATGGAACATACCTACGATTCGATGAGAACGCAGTTGTTATCGTTATGAAGGATGACAAGAAGAAAGAGCCAGTTGCTGGACGTGTATTCGGACCCATCCCTCGAGAGATCGGTGAAGTTGGATACCAGAAGATTATTTCTCTAGCTCCTGAAGTAGTTTAATTTTAAATATATGCACGTAAAAAAAGACGACAAAGTAATAGTTCTAACAGGAAAAGACAAGGGAAAGACTGGTACAGTTCTTAAGTCTATGCCAAAAGAGGGAAGAATAGTTGTTTCTGGAGTAAACGTTCTAAAGGTTCACCAGAAGCCTCGAAAAGCAGGAGAAAAAGGACAAATAGTAGACAAGACTATGCCAATACAAGCTTCAAACGTAAAGAAGGCTAAATAAGATAAAGTAACTTAAACCAACATGGAATCAACAAAATCAAAAGTAACAACAGCATTCGACGCTCTAAAGGGTGAGTTCGGATACAAGAACAAGATGCAGGCTCCAAAAATAGAGAAGCTGGTTGTTTCTGCTGGTGTTGGATCTGTAAAGGATAAAAAGAAAATAGAACTTATCGTAGACAGACTTTCAAAAATCACAGGCCAAAAGCCAGTAAAGAAAGGTGCAAAGATTTCTATCGCTTCATTTAAAACACGACAGGGTGATATCGTTGGTATGCAGATAACTCTAAGGGGTGCGAGAATGTATGACTTCCTAGACAAGCTCATTAACATCGCTATTCCTCGAACAAAGGACTTCCGAGGTTTGGGAACAAACATGGATGAGATGGGTAACTACACTATGGGAATAAAGGAAAACACTATCTTCCCAGAATGTTCAGATGAAGAACTAAAGGATGTGTTTGGACTTGCGGTTACAGTAGTAACAAACATAAAGAATCCAAAGGAAACTAGAGCTTTCCTAAACCACCTAGGATTCCCATTTAAGAAAGCAGACACAAAGAAATAATACTAAGAAAAACCGCTCAATCGAGCGGTTTTTCTAATACTCTTATATGCTTGACTTTTATATATAAAGTGTGGTATAATATACATAGTGGTAAATTGAGGTACCCAAATTCCTCAATACGTCAAGGGACGTTTACTCCCTACAAGGATAGTAAGATGTACATCTTTCTGAACCTCATCGTTTCGTATTTGTTCGTGTTCTTCGTTGGCTGGAAACTTGGCGCCGATGATGCCAAGAGCCGTCAGCAGAAGAAGCTGGTCAGGTACCGCAAAGAGCGACGGAGCCACAAGCTCCGGTCGACACAAGACAACATCACCAATAGGATCGCAAATGCGATCTCTGGCTACTTCGGTAGTCAGTTTGTGGTGCAGGTTCGTGCTGAAGAGGGTGGCGCTCACCATATTGTGGTGGCTGAACATATGATCCCCCTTATCCACATCGAGGTGGATATGTCATCAAGTTCCAAGGGTGACATCCACTGGAACATTAGCTGGGGAAAGAGCATCCGGTTATACGACGCAAACGCGTCGGCTCAGGATGTGATATCATTCACAACGATCTACTTGGGTCGAATTCTCGATTCAAGGTTCTGAGTACTAAGCCGGCATGCCCTATGGGTGTGCCGGCTGATTCGTTTTCGTTGACTTTTTTATAATTCAGAATACCCTTGTTTAGGGGGGGCGGGATATGGATTTGAGTGGAATACTGCTCGGATTTGCACTTGGTATGGGATGTGCAATCCCTACAAGTACACTGACGGTGCTCGCCAAGAGATACTGGGTGGGTATAAAGAAAATCGGTCAGGGGTACAGGCGCTGGTTAAGGGAAAAGAGGGAGGAGAAGCTCTCAAGTAAGTACCGTAAGCTCCTCACAGAACCACGCTTCAAGGTGGAAGAGTGGAGGGTGCTTGATGGGTACTACGTTGTAGAATCCTCTGACAGTGTGTCTGGATACGTTATGACAATTCGGATATTTGTCGATGGAACAAATTCCCGAATTGATATCAGATGTTCTCAGCCACTATCGGGATCCGGTAGATATTGAGAGAGCCCTTCAAGATCTGGAGAAGTATGTCGCTTCCCGTTCCAAGTTCCTCGATGGTCGTCAGTGACCATCATAGCCGGCACCACTTTGGTGCCGGCTGGTTCGTTTTCGTTGACTTTTTTCTGCCTTATTGGTAGTATAACCCCAGCTTGAAAAAGCTTTTTTATTTACAAAATCAATGGCAAAAACATCTGTAAAAGCACGAGCTGCAAAGAAACCAAAATTTAGTACAAAAGCTACTAACCGATGTTTTCGATGTGGTCGTGGAAGAGGATTCATGCGAGACTTTGGTCTTTGCAGAATCTGCTTCAGAGAGTTGGCTAACGAAGGTAAGATCCCAGGAATCAAGAAAAGTTCTTGGTAAGATAAAAGAAGTCTAGGCAAGTCTTCCTCCACTAGGAGCAAGAAACTACCCAGATATAATAACAAATAAAATGCACGATCCAATCGCAGACATGATAGTGAGACTAAAGAACGCTTCTGATTCAAAGAAAGAGTCAGTTGTATTTCCGCAGTCAAAAATAAAGCTTGCTATTCTAGACGTTCTTATGAAGGAAGGTTTTATAAAATCTTTTGGAAAGAAAGGAAAGAAAGTTGCAAAGTTTATCGAAGTTGGTCTTTCATACGACGCTAATGGTCCAAAGATAACTGGCGTAGAAAGAGTTTCAAAAACTTCAAAGCGAGTTTACAGTAAGTCAAAAGAAATCAAGAAAGTTAAAAATGGTTATGGCGCACTTATACTTTCAACTCCAAAAGGAATCATGACAGACAAGGCTGCTAGAGAGGCACACCTTGGAGGAGAGGCTTTATTTAAGATCTGGTAATCAATTATAAATATATGTCACGAATCGGAAAAAAAATAATAGCGATACCAGCAGGAACAGAAGTTACTTTAGTTAACGGTGTTTTGACTGTGAAAGGTGCACAAGGATCTCTTTCAAAGAATTTTAAAAATGATATCGATGTAACAATCGCAGATGGAAACGTTACTCTAGCTCCAAAGACAATGTCTCTTGAAAACCGAGCACTTTGGGGAACATATGCTTCTCATGTTATGAACATGGTGGCAGGTGTTACAACTCCTTTTGTAAAGAAACTTATTCTAGAAGGTATTGGATACAAGTCAGAAGTAAAGGGAACTAACCTTGTTCTTGCTCTTGGTTTCTCACACCCAGTAAATGTACCTATCCCAGCTACTTTGAAAGTTACAGCAGAGAAGAACGTTATAACAGTTTCTGGAATTGATAAAGAAGTTGTCGGTGAATTTGCTGCAAACTTACGATCTATGAAGAAGCCTGAACCATACAAGGGTAAGGGAATGAGATACGATGGTGAGGTTATTAAACGAAAGCAAGGTAAGAAGACAGCATAATCTCCAAAATAAAATTATGAAAACAACAAACTCAAAAGTAGCAAGTAGAACAAGACGACATGCTCGAATACGATCAAAGATTTCTGGTACAAAAGAAATGCCACGTCTTTCTATTTTCAAATCAAACAAGCATATCTCTGCTCAGCTTATTGATGACTCAAGTGGTAAGACTCTTGCTTCTGTTCACTCACGAGATGTAAAAGGAAAGGGAATGATGGAGAAGTCAGTAAAGGTTGGTGAAGAAATGGCAAAGAAAGCTATCGCATTAAAAGTCGAGAAGATAGTTTTTGATCGAGGAGGATTTATTTATACAGGTGCAGTTAAAGCTTTGGCTGATGGAGCAAGAGCTGGAGGACTTAAGTTTTAATAAAAACATATGGATACAGACGTAATAAAAACAGAAGAAGTTACAGCAACAACTCTACCAGTAGAGGCTACTATTCCTGCACAGGATAACCGAGGAGGAAGAGAGTTCAAGAAGAACTCACGAAAAGGCGCTCCAAGAAGAGAGGCTCGTGTTAAACCTGAATTCGATCAGAAACTTATCGGAATCCGAAGAGTGACTCGTGTTGTTACTGGAGGACGAAGATTCTCATTTTCAGTTGGTGTAGTTATTGGTGATCACAAAGGAAGAGTTGGAGTTGGAATGGGTAAGGCTGGAGACACTCCTGTCGCTATCGACAAAGCAGTTCGAGACGCTCGAAAGAATATGATCAAGGTGAACTTAACAAAGCATGGTTCAGTTCCACATGATGTAAAGGCAAAGTTTTCTGGATCACAAGTTCTTATCATGAGAGCTCCAGGAAAGGGAGTTCTAGCAGGTTCATCTGCTCGTGTTGTTCTAGAGATGGCAGGAATCAAAGAGGTTAGTGCTAAGTTTTTCTCAAGATCAAAGAACAAGATAAACAACGCAAAGGCTACAATAAAAGCTCTTCAGATGTTGAAGCCAGCTAAATAATTTAAAAATATATGCAAAGTCACGAACTAAAAAGAGTAACAAAGAACAAGAAGCACCGACAGATGGGAAGAGGTGGAACTCGTGGAAAAACTTCTGGACGAGGTACAAAGGGACAGAATGCTCGAGCAGGTCACAAGAAGCGACCAGAAATCCGAGACTTCATAAAGAGACTTCCAAAGCTTCGAGGACGAGGAAAGAACTTGAACACAAGTATCCAGTCAAAATTCTCTACAGTAAACTTGGGTCTATTGAACAAACTATGTAAAAACGGAGATGTTGTTTCTCCAGAATCATTGGTAAAGTACAACGTACTAACAATGTCTAAAGGAAACCTTCCAAAGGTAAAGATTTTGGCAACAGGAGCACTAGATAAAAAACTAAGTTTTGAAGGATGTCTTGTCTCAGCTACTGCTAAGACTGCTATCGAGAAAGCTGGTGGTAGTGTAAAATAAATACTATGAAAGAATTCTTTAATAAATTTTCACTCGTCTTTGCAGATAGAATCCTGAGACGAAGAATATTTTTCACACTTTTTGCTTTAGCTCTTTTTAGAGTTTTAGCTTCTATTCCTGTTCCAGGAGTTGATCGTGGAAGACTTGCACAGTTTTTTACAAGTAATGAGTTTTTTGGTTTGCTTAACATTTTCTCTGGAGGAGGACTTTCACAGCTTTCTATAGTGATGCTTGGAGTAGGTCCTTACATTACAGGGTCTATCATAATGCAACTTTTGACTATCATGTCTCCACGACTAAAGGAGATGTATCAGGAAGAAGGTGAGGCAGGAAGAATGAAGTTCGCGCAATATTCTAGATTAATCACTGTTCCTCTTGCTGTACTTCAGTCTTTCAGTTTTATAAAACTTCTAGAGAGTCAGAGTGTAATAGCACACCTTCCTCCTCTTGCTTTGGTTACAAATATTTTAGTAATAACAGCTGGATCAGTTCTGTTGATGTGGGTTGGTGAACTAATCACAGAGTACGGTATTGGAAACGGAATGAGTCTGATTATTTTCTCTGGTATCGTAGCGTCTCTTCCTACAGTAATTTCACAGTTAGCTTTCTCATTTGATCCATCACAGATTCCTGTTTATCTAGCATTCGCAGTTATTGCAGTTATTGTTATTGTTGCAGTGGTTATCATCACAGAAGCAGAAAGACCAATACCAGTTACATATGCAAAGCAGGTAAGAGGAAACAGGGTATACGGTGGAACATCTACATACCTACCACTACGAATAAACCAAGCAGGAGTTATCCCAATTATCTTTGCACTTTCTATTCTTCTTTTCCCACAGATGATTTTGAGATTCTTGGAAAACTCTTCTAACTCAATAGTTCAAACAATTTCATCTGCAGTCCTAACAGTTCTTGCTAACAGTTGGTTCTACGCTATTGCATATTTCTTGCTTGTGTTTATCTTCACATATTTCTACACAGCAGTTACATTTGATCCAGATCAGATTTCAACTAACCTACAGAAGAACGGAGCGTTTATTCCAGGAGTTCGACCAGGAAAATCAACTTCAGAACATATTGCTCGAATACTTACTCGACTAACTTTAGTTGGCGCGTTGTTCCTAGGTTTCATTGCAGTTCTACCTCTTATTATGCGAGGTGTTACAGGAATCACAGCAGTTTCAGTTGGTGGTACAGCATTGCTTATCGTTGTATCAGTGGTAATCGACCTGATTAAGCGAGTTGATGCACAAGTTTCTATCCGAGAATATTAATTCTGGTCTTTTCGCCGAATTTCTTTGTTCTCGATTTTACTTCCTCCACGCGCAGTACTCAGTGTACAGCTTGGTCGAAAGTAAAATCTGCAAACTTCGAACTTCAACAAAAATCCTCAGAATTTTGAACACAGCATTGCGGAAAATCAAAAACAGTGTCAAAGAACGAAAATTCTTTGACACTGTTTTTGTGTTTGTTTAACATTCATTCAGGCTGTTCTTCACACGAATTTCAGAAAGAGGTTTTCATGGCTGCGAGAGTTTTGTCTTTCGTATCGCCCATGAAGGCTTTACGAAATATTACCCCGACACCAGCAAAGGAAAATACTAAGTTTGGGAAAAGGCTACAAGCACTATTCCCAGACTACGACCCAAAGTCTGACCCTGAAAAGTCCGACGAGGTTCGTCTGTACTACCTACCGCAGGTTACACTTCTGTCAGACAGTGACCTGCTTGCGGAGCTCGACTATTGGGCTCGTAAATTCTCCAGTCGGAAAAATGTAGAGTATTCTGCCGGAACTCCGATTGGTGACTTCCTGTTCAAGGCCAAGAGTCTGCAAAGGAAGATAAGACAAGGTCTGCATCCTGAGAAGCTGACTTATCTGTACCGTCAAACTGTCATAAAGGGTTGCATAGCTCTTCGTTGGCAGTTGGTTCCATATTTTCCAGGGCCGAGTATTTCTGGTGAGTCTAGGACTAAAGGTGACCACCACAAGTACTTCCTGTACACAGACACCGACTGGCAGTTGGCCCAGAGGCTGGCTTCGCTGGTTGGATCCTGTGAGATTGTGCCACACGAGCTTTCGTTCATGGCTCGTAGTTGGCGATCTGCATGGAACGATGGACCTGAAAAGTTCCGCTTCGAATCTGCTGGTCACCGAAAGTGGGCTGAGAGACTCCATCACTCACTACTCGAAAGGGAAGCTTCCATTTCCTACGAACAAGTAAAGCGGTTCAAGGAGATTGTCGGTTTTCTGACGAGAGTCCCTCTGTGGCGGAGAAACCCCGTACAGGTTAACCTCGAGATTCTTCCGCATGCGGTCATCGTGCCAAAAACGGAAGAAACTATCGTCGAACCAGTTGTTCGACCAGCAGACCTCGGGGATCTTTTGTCAGTCCCAGCCCTAGGTGTCTGGGTGGGTCCACACTTCCAGTACGGCCTCTTCGATATTCCTCGAGAAGAAGTCCCTTGGAATGGCAAAGCAGTTCAGTCTGAAATTCGTTTCTAACGACGTCCACTTGGAGGAGTGGCCGTCGTTTATCGTTTGTATAAATTTTGCTATACTCATCTTATGACACCAAAAACTTTCATATTTTTCGGTCCATCAGGAGCCGGAAAGGGAACACAAGCAAGAATTCTTATCGATCATTTACAAAGTGTTGATCCGGAAAGAAAGACTTTATATATTGAAACTGGTAGACGCTTTCGAGAGTTTATGACAGAGGCTTCATTTACATCTATGAAGACGAAAGAGTTAATTGATGGTGGGGGTCTTCTTCCAGAGTTCTTGCCTATTTGGCTTTGGTCAGAATATTTTGTTAGACATGTTAGTGGTGATGAACATATGATACTCGACGGTCTTTCTAGGCGAGCACATGAGGCGCCAATACTTAATTCTGCAATGAAGTTTTATAACAGGGAAAAGCCGTATGTGATTATGATTGAAGTTTCTCGTGAGTGGGCAAGAGAAAAGTTGCTCGCAAGAGAAAGAGGAGATGATAAGTTGGAGCAAATTGAAAAAAGATTGGATTGGTTTGAGAATAATGTACTTTCTGCAGTAGAGTATTTTAAGAATAATGAATTTTACAACTTTATAACTGTAAATGGTGAACAGTCTATCGTAGAGGTGAACAAAGAGTTGATGTCTAAACTTGGATTATAAAATGGCTATAAATATAAAAACACAGGAGGAAATAGAGATAATGAGAGAGGGTGGCAAACGCCACGCATATATTCTTGCTGAAGTTGCAAAAAAGGTAGCTCCGGGAGTTTCGACACAGCATCTAGAAGACTATGCGCAAAAATTAATTCATGAAGGTGGGGACACTGCTGCATTTTTGAACTACACACCACACGGTGCAAAAAGACCTTATCCAGCAGCACTATGTGTTTCTGTAAACAATGAAATAGTTCACGGAATACCAAATGAAGATCCTCTTATTTTGCAGGATGGTGACATCGTTTCTCTGGATCTCGGTCTGGTTCATCAAGGACTTATTACAGACAGTGCTATAACGGTGCCAGTTGGCAGTGTTCTAGAGGAAGATAGAAAGTTGCTAGAGCACACAAAAGAGGCTTTGTACCTCGGAATTAAGGCCGCCAGAGGGGGCTCTAGGGTTGGTGATATAGGGGAGGCAATAGGAACATTCGCCAGGGGTTTGGGTTACGGTCTTTCAGAAGGCTTGGCTGGACATGGTGTGGGATATAAAGTTCACGAAGACCCATATGTACCAAATGAAGGAAAGAAAGGCACAGGAGAATTGTTAAAGCCTGGAATGGTTATTGCGATAGAACCTATGCTTACTTTGGGTACAGATAAAATAGTTCTTGCTCGTGATGGTTATACATATAAAACAGCAGATGGAACTAATGCTGCTCACTTTGAACATACAGTCGCCATCACAGAAGGAGATCCCATAATATTAACTAAATAATAAAGATATGCATCCAAAAAAAGAAAGAACTTTTGTGGCAGTAAAGCCAGACGGAGTACAGAGGGGCCTGATTGGTGAAGTCATTTCTCGTTTTGAAAGAGTGGGGTTGAAATTAGTTGCTATGAAAATGATCGTTGCTGATAAAGAGCAAATCATAAAGCATTACACACTTGATCCAGAGTGGAGACGTATAACTGGAGAGAAAACAATAAAAGGATATTTGGATAAGGGGTTAACTCCTCCAACAAATGACCCTTTAGAAGTAACAGAAAAACTTCTCAATAAACTTTGGCCGTTCATGACTTCCGGACCTCTTGTTGCTATGGTGTTGGAGGGTGCACATGCACAAAAAATTGTTAAAAAAATTACTGGCGGTACAGAACCTCTTTCTTCAGATGTAGGTACAATAAGAGGGGATTTTGTTTTGGATTCATATGCTATGTCAGATGCAGATGAGAGATCTATCAGAAATGTCTTGCATTGTTCTGGTTCAGCAAAAGATGCAGAAGATGAGATAAAACACTGGTTCAAGCCAGAGGAAATGATAAATTACCGTCTTGTTCAGGAGCAGATACTGTACGATGTAAATCTAGACGGTATTCTAGAATAATTCCAACCCATTTTGTAATTCCTGCAAGTTCCGTAGCAAAAAAACAGAGTTATAATGTTACCAGGGTCACTCATGATATTTTCCTCCTAAATAACATTTCGGGAGCCTTATATCTTTGTGTCACGATGAGCCTGATTTATTTTTGGTTCTGACGAATACATTTGCGGGCACCCACCTACTTTTTCGGTAGGGAAATATCGTCTGTGATCCCACTAGACCATCCACTTCAATGTGGATGTTTTAGTTTATGGCATTTTTAGGTTACAATAAATCCATGTTTCAAAAGAGACTTTTTAAAAGACTTGTATCTTTATTGCTAGTAATAGCCTTTTTCTATTTTGTGGATGAAAAATTGTATCTGTCTTGGAACTACTGGTGGTTTGATAAGCTAATGCACTTTGGTGGAGGATTTGCTGTATCAATGGCTTTTGCTATTTTGTGTTATTATTTTTCTCTATTTACTCAAAATAAAGCAAAAGCTATAGGTTTGTTTTTGCTTTCCGTGTTGGTTGTTGGAGTTGGTTGGGAATTTTTTGAAATTTATGCTGACATCACTTTTTTGTCAGATGGGGCTTCTTATATCAAAGATACTATCTTTGATATAATCATGGATCTTTTCGGAGGTTATGTTGGTATCTTATATTCACTTAAATTTATAAAAACAAATGAGCGATAATTTGAGAATAACTTTTTATGGAGGAGTTGGAACAGTGACAGGTGCTAACTTTCTTTTGGAATCACCAAAGACAAAAATTGCTGTAGATTGCGGTTTACTTCAGGGAACGCCAGACGCTTTTGATGAAAATAAAAAACCTTTTGACTATGATGTTAAATCTGTGGATTTTCTTTTTATAACTCATGCTCATCTCGACCACATAGGAAGAGTGGGGAAGATAGTAAGAGAGGGTTTCCGTGGAACTATATATTCAACTCCAGAAACAAAAGAAATAGCTATGCCAATGCTTGCTGACGCACTAAAGGTCATGGAAATGAATGCAAAACAGCTGGGATTAAATGCCCCACAGGACAAAGTTGCCGAAGAACCGCTTTATACTTTGGCTGACCTCGACACAGCTTTTTCACTTTGGAAAACTATTCCATATCACACAGAAACAAAAGTTGGAGAAGATTTCTCTGTTTATCTGAAGGATGCTGGACATATACTTGGTTCTTCTATGTATGAGTTTAAATATAATGGCAAGAAAATAGTTTTCACTGGTGACTCAGGTAATTCTCCAACACCTCTACTCAAAGATACAGAAGCCATAACCGATGCAGACTATCTTATCGTTGATAGTGTTTATGGGGATAGAAATCATGAGTCAAAAGAAGAAAGAGACGCACGTTTCAGACAGATAGTCACAGAGACAATCCAGAGTGGGGGAACTCTTGTTATACCTGCATTTTCTATAGAACGAACTCAGGTAATACTTTATGAGTTAAATAATCTGGTAGAGGATAAAAAAATACCATCTGTTCCTATATATCTGGACTCTCCACTTGGTCAGAAAGTTACAAATATTTATGCTCAGCATATAAAGGATTTTAACGATGGAGTACAAAAAGAAATAAAAGGTGGTGACAACATTTTCAACTTTCCAAAACTCACCATCACTCATGGTTCTAGAGACTCACAGGAAATAGAGCGAGCAGAAAGTCCAAAGATAGTTATCGCTGGCTCAGGTATGTCATCCGGTGGGCGAGTGGTGTGGCATGAGTTACATTTCTTACCTGATCCAAAAAGCACTGTGCTACTTATGGGCTACCAAGCTATTGGGACTCTGGGCAGACGGATACAAGACAAACCAAAAGAGATAGAAATAAAAGGTCAAATGATCCCAGTAAGGGCGAGAATAGAAATGATATCTGGCTACTCTTCTCACAAGGATTCAGATGGAATAGTTGGACTGGTAGAAAACACAGCAAAGACAGTAAAGAAAGTTTTTGTGGTAATGGGTGAGCCAAAATCTTCGACATATCTTTCTCAAAGACTCCGAGACGAACTTGAGGTTGATGCTATTTATCCTGAACGTGGAGTCTCATACAAATTGGATGTATAATTAATATATGGAACCACAAACTCCTTTAGCTCTACCACCAGAACATAAAAACAATCGTAAGTTCATAATAATTGTCGCCTCACTTTTTGTATTAATTGTATTAATTATGGTCGTAATCGGTTTTGTAGTTTTTAATAACCCTTGTTTTGAGGAGGATTATTTGGGTTATGAGCTAGGTCCTAAATGTGCATATTCTTTAAAACCTTACAATGTTGTAGAATCCAGTAGTGATGTTAGTAATTGGAAAACATATAGAAATGAACAGTATGGATTTGAGTTTAAGTACCCAAAAGATTGGACTATTGATGGCAAGGAAGATTTGTTTAGGGTTATAGATATGCAAGATCTAAATAAACCTTATAAGGGCATATATGTTTCAATCACAGATTCTAATGGAATGAATATTGATAAATGGTTAGAAAATTACAATACAGAGTTTATTGATTCAAAATCAAAATTAATAATCAATGGTAATAGTGTAGTAAAAAGTATAAACAGTGCAGATGGAAGTGATGGATTTTCATACTATTTTTCAGATAATAAAAATGTGTTTAAGTTTGAAGTATCTAAGTTCTATCAGAACGGTAACTCATTTTATGATTATGATAAATATATAATTAAGATTCTCTCAACATTTAAATTTTTTAACTCAACAACTACTGACATTTCTAACTGGAATACTTATCGAAATGAGGAGTATGGATTTGAGTTTAAGTATCCGGTATTTAATGATCCTTATATAGAAGATATTGAAATCGATAATTTAATAAATAACCAGGATATCCTATTTAGGATGGATGTTGGAGTAGATAATGGTGGACTTAGTCGATCTTTAACAACTTTTTCGATTATTAAAAACACTAGTAAGTTATTAGTATTTGGAGGTAAAAAAATTGCTGAAAAAGAATCAATTATAAATAACATTAAATGGACAATTTTTGATTATGAGTATACAATTCCAACCCATTATAGTTTTTATAGAATAGTATCTCATACCGTCGAAGATGTTACACATGTTTTCTATATACATCCAGAAAATAATCAGGAGTTTTTTGATAAAATTCTCTCCACATTTAAATTCATTAAATAACAAAAAACCGCCAGATGGCGGTTTTTTGTTTAGGATTTCAAAATTTGAGTGAAATCCGATGTGAGAAATTTAAAATTTGAGGAGCCTTATCGAGCATAAGGTGACGAAGATTTTAAATTTGGGAACGAGGAATTCGCCAAATTTGGAGATCCTACTTTGCTAGGGCTACTACTTTCTTAAATGTTTCTGGATTCTCCTCAACTAGTGTCGCAAGAATCTTTCGGTCTAGTAGGATTCCTTTCTTCTTTAGTCCTCCCATAACTTTGCTGTATGAAGTTCCCATTTCCTTTAGGGCGTATGAGATCTTTACGTTCCACATGTTTCGAGCATCACCCTTTTTGTCCTTTCGGTGAGCAAAAGCAGAAGCTCCTGCGTGGAAGATAGCTTCCTGTGCCTGTCGTTCCTTTGTTGATCTTCCATTTCTAAAACCCTTTACTCGTCTGAGTATATTTCGTCTTGATTTTAGTGCATTTACCGCTCCTTTTACTCTTGTCATGTTGGTTTGTTATTTATATTAAAATTATTTCTTTATGTAGAAAGCTATATCCTTGTTGCTCATATTGAAAGTAACATCTCTGTTAGATGCTAGCTGAGCTCTTCGAGACTCCTTTGCTCTAAAGTGGTTTCGGCCTGTAGCACGAGCTTTTATCTTGCCATTTTTACTGACCTTTAGTCTCTTTGTGAATGATTTGTTTGTTTTTGTGCTCATTTTATTTCTCGTGATTTTTTTATGCCTTCTCTATTATGACACTCAGTCCTTTAGGGCTTTTCTTGGCTGGATCAGCTATTTTGTACTGTTCCGTTATGAGCTTTAAGACTCTTGCCATTCTTTCCTCTAGGAACTTTATATCCATATACTTAGTTCTACCGGGTAGAAATAGGTCTACTTTTATACGATTTCCTTCCTTTAGCCACTCTGAGGCTTTCTTAGCTTTGAGTTCAAGATCGTGCTCTCCAGTGCCAACTTTTACCTGTATATTCTTGATTTCTACAGTGTGAGCCTTGGTTTTAGCCACCTTTAGCTTCTTGTTTTCGGCATACTGAAATTTACCATAATCCATGATTTTTGCAACTGGAGGGACGGCTTTTGGTGAAATCTCTATAAGGTCCAGACCAGCTTCGCGAGCCTTGTCCAATGCGTCTTTAAAAGAGAGTTCTCCAAGGTTTGTACCATCTTCCATAATTACACGGAGTGTTGGCGCAGTTATTTGGTTATTTATCCGTATGTGTGAAATATTGAATGAGTTAAATTAATAATCTAGTCACGAAAATATAGCATATTTATTGCTTTTTGGCTACTCTACCTTCAGGCTGTTTACTATTGATTCAAATATGGAGGTCGCAGACTGTTTATTGATGACATCTGGGACAGCTAAAGCTCTATCCATGTTTTCTGTGTCTATTGCTCCAGAGAATATAGTTATGAAGTCATCTGTAACAACAAGTGTCTTTTCACTTTCGATTTCAAAATAATATATAGTGTGGCCACAACCTTCTGCGCCTTCAAATATACTGTAGCCTTTTAGGTTTCCAAAAGTGACAGGGTCAATAAAACCAGGGGAGACGACTATTTTACCGTTTAGAAAATTTTCTTCTGGTATGTAAGGGCTTTCGGTTTTCATAGCCTTAATTATGCTTTGGTTCACCAAATGCATTTCTACATTGAAGTCTGTCAAAGTTTTTATTGTGGTTGTAGCTTCACCTTTAAAGTCGCAATAGTCGTGGTGCTCAAAGGGAACTTCGTGATGGATTTTAATAGAAGAAGTTGTCCCAGTCACCTTTAGCTTTTTGGGATATTGAAAAGAAATTCCCAAAGAAGAGTTTCTATATGAAGCAATATTCGTTTCTGCTGGTTTTGAGTTGGACTTTTTATAAAACAAAAAGGCAAGAATCAATATAGCTACAAGAATTATTATTAAAATATATTTTTTCATCTCTATTTTCCAGATTATAGCACAAGCAACATTGTTTTTGTTGCTGTGGGGTATATAATTATATTCACAGTTACGACTTTTATTAAATAATTTTTAATATGAATAAAAATATATTGTGGGGTTCTTTGGTGGTTGTCGGTGTTGTTTTGGTGGTTTGGTTAATAGTTTCAAAAGGTAATGCTCCAGTAGAAAGTGTTAATACAGAAGATACAACAAAAAGTGTTGTGGCAGAAAAAACACCTGCTAAGCCTGCTGTATCAAAACCAGTCAGTGTTGCTCCAACAGAAACATTTACAAATATTCTTCCAAAGCTTGGTAACTATCAGTGCGACTACGAGGAAGTTAACGTAGTAAGAAGTACAAACACAGTTTATCTTGCTGACGGTAAGATGCGAGCGGAATTCCGATCACGAACTGCTTCAGGCTCTACAAATAACATTATGGTTTATGATGGTGTAAATCTATACACTTGGACAGAAGGTAAGGATACAGGAACAGTTACTCGCCCAAAGTCTCTTTCAGATTTCCCAGCAATAATTCCAAAGGAAATTGTTGCTGCAAAAGTTCTTGGTTCAGGTTTGTATAGTGCAAGTTGGATGTGCCACCCTTGGTCAAAGGATGCAAGCATGCTCCAAAAGCCTTCATATCTAAAAGTTTAGTCACAAAAAACCGCCACTTGGCGGTTTTTTGATATTTGTGGAGAAGGGCGGATTTGAACCGCCGTGCAAATAAGTTTTGGCAATGTTTCTACACGACGTAGTTGGTTTTATTTTTCAAATACAATTCTTTAAACCAACAAAATGAATTGTATTTTAGTTTTCTTTGTGTCAGTCCGCCTCGAAACTAAGACGTTCTCAAGTCCGATGATATATCAACTATTTCCTGTAACAGACTTCGAGGAATAGCCGCCGTTTTGGTTTAATCTAAAAGATTAAGCGAAAGCGAGAGCGAATCCATTCGCCATAAATGGTGAAGGGATTGCTTTTGCAAAGGTGTTTTTAGCATCTATGCTTTGAAGCAGTTTAAAGAATTACTTCAGTTCTGTCGTGCACATTGTCAAAGGACTTACTTGTCTATGCCTGTCATCCCCCTAAAATAAACTTAATTTTATTACTCGTAGCTTTTTCTTGTGTCTGCGGAACCTGTGAAAAGGTGAGCAGAAAGAAAATTTTCAGCAGAAAATTATTCTGGTACAAGAAAAAGGTATGAGTAATAAGTAAACTTACTTTAGCCGAATGATAGCTAACTATCTGTCGCTAAAATCTCGTCTCAGATCTCTTTCAGAATCCTGTTTTTTCAAAGTCTCTCTTTTGTCGAACTTCTTTTTGCCTTTTCCGACACCAAGCTCGACTTTCAAAACTCTACCCTTATTATACACCGAAATAGGCACTATTGTCAATCCCTTTGTTTTCTCTATATTTCCTAGCTCTAGTATCTCTTTTTTGGTCAAAAGTAGTTTTCGAGTTCGGTTTGGGTCGTAGTCCTTTGGAGCATTCTTCTCTTGGAATGGTGGAATAAAAGCGTTAATTAGAAAGGCTTCTCCGCCACGAACAGTCACATATGACCCATCTAGGGAACCTTGGCCCTTGCGGACAGACTTTACCTCATAACCAAAAAGCTCTATACCAGCGGTATATTTTTCTCCAATTTCATAGTTGAAGTGTGCCTTTTTGTTTGTGATTAATGACATCTTACGGCTAACTATAACATATTTTTTAGCTTTTATTTTAACTTTTTTCGTGTATACTGTGGCTACTATGAAACCAGAAGAAACTCCACAAAAGACAAAATTAATAATCAAGAAAAAGGGAACAGGGGGAGATCCAGAAAACGGATCAATAATCAGCTATGTTTTGACTGTGATCTTGATATTTGTACTTATTTCTTCAGTGTACTCTTTTGTATCGAGTTCTTCTTCAAAAAAAGCAGAGCAGATTTCTATCTCACAACTTTCTACTGATATAAAAGCAGGGACAGTAAAGACCGTGGTTGTAAAAGGAGACGCTCTGGATATCGAATACAAAGCTGGTGAAAAGAAAATTTCAAAAAAAGAAGATGGCGAGGCTCTTTCTCAAACACTAGTTAACTACGGTGTAACAAAAGAACAAGTTTCTGCAGTAAATATTAATATTAAAAATGAAAATGGAGTTGGCTATTGGATTTTGAATTTATCACCAATTATTTTTCCAATACTTTTTATCGCTATTTTTATTTGGTTTATTACTCGTCAGGTAAAGGGTGCAGGCATGCAAGCACTAACTTTTGGACAGTCAAAGGCAAGAATGATAGATCCGAATGATTCTTCACAAAGAGTTACATTCAAGGATGTTGCGGGTGCAAAAGAAGCAAAAGAAGAACTCACAGAAATTGTAGATTTCTTGCGAAATCCAAAAAAGTTTCTAGACATTGGTGCACGTATTCCAAAAGGAATATTGCTTATGGGTGCTCCTGGAACAGGAAAGACACTACTTGCACGTGCTGTGGCTGGTGAGGCTGGGGTAGCTTTCTTTTCTATTTCTGGTTCAGAGTTCGTAGAAATGTTTGTTGGTGTTGGAGCATCACGAGTAAGAGATCTATTTTTGATGGCTAAGAAAAATTCTTCAGCTATTATTTTCGTAGATGAGATAGATGCTGTTGGTCGTGTAAGAGGTGTTGGTGCTGGCGGTGGAAATGATGAAAGAGAGCAGACACTAAACCAGATACTTGTTGAGATGGATGGTTTTGAGCCAAATGAAAAAGTTATTGTTATGGCGGCAACAAACAGACCAGATGTTTTGGATCCTGCACTACTTCGACCAGGACGTTTTGACAGACGAGTTACTTTGGACCTTCCAGACAGACACGACAGAGAGGAGATTTTGAAAGTACATAGCAAAAAGAAACCTTTTGCAGAAGATGTAAATCTAAAAGTTATTGCAGAAAGAACACCAGGGTTTAGTGGAGCAGATCTGTACTCTCTTATGAACGAAGGTGCGATACTTGCAGCGCGAGAAAACCGGACTACTGTTGCCCAGTTTGATTTGATTCGTTCAATCGAAAAGGTAATAATTGGTCCTGAACGAAGAAGTCATCTATTGTCAAAGAAAGAAAAAGAAATAACTGCTTATCACGAAGCTGGTCATGCTGTTCTTGCATCAATACTTCCTTATGCTGATCCAGTTCATAAGATCACAATTATTTCTAGAGGACGTGCATTAGGATATGTTTTCAAGTTGCCATTAGAAGAAAATAAACTTCAATCAAAGAAAGAATTTCTAGACGATATTGCAGTTTCTTTAGGTGGGTATGTTACAGAAAAAATGATGTTTGGTGATCTTACAACTGGTCCATCAAACGACTTACAAGTTTCTACCGCTCTTGCGCGAGACATGGTTACAAAATACGGAATGTCAGATATGGTTGGTCCTGTTGCGCTAGAAGGTCAAGAAGGTAAGGCTTTGTTTGGTCGGGGAGTAGAGGAGAAATCTTTCTCAGAAAAAGTTTCTGCTGACATAGACGCGGAAGTCTCTCGAATAATGAACGAAGCAAAAGATAAAGCAGAAAAAACTATTACTGAAAACAAAAAACTTCTAGATGCTATAGCAGCTGTTCTAATGGATAAAGAAACTATAGAACGAGCAGATTTTGAAAGTATACTTGTTGCTCACGGTATTACTCCAAAGAAAAAGCTTGATATAGAACACCAAGTTTAAAATAACTAAAACAAAACCCGAGATTTCTCGGGTTTTGTTTTAGTTATTTGCCCCATCTCCACCTTGGTTTTTCACCTTTGATATAACAAATAGTCAGAAGGAAAAAGGTATTAATTACAAAAACAGGAGTAAAATCTGCAATAGTGTTAGGAGTTGTAGTATAGATTTTATTTGTGTTTATAAAGTTAACAGTTAGTGTTGTTATATAAAGAGCGAGGACAGCCCAACCTTCCCAGCTACATGGTTGCCAGCCCCAGCCATACATTTTTGATTTGAACCACAACTTTTTATGTGTGTTTTTATTTTTCATAAAGTGTGCTAATTTATATGAGTTAATCATAACATAAATGCGCCTGTAGCTCAGTTGGTTAGAGCACAGAGCTTATAGCTGGCAGTGAGGATGTGGCGAAAGCTTGCTTTCATTACATCCGATCGAACCAGCTATATGGGATGGAAGAAAATTGCGTGCGCCTGTAGCTCAGTTGGTTAGAGCACAGAGCTTATACCTCTGGGGTCCCAGGTTCGAATCCTGGCAGGCGCACGGAGTTTTCTTCCCCATATACCTCTGGGGTCCCTGGTTCGAGTCCAGGCAGGCGCACAGAATAAACGCCGAAAGGCGTTTTTGCCTACCTGGACTCGAACCAGGGAAGGGGTCGGGAAACGGGAGTTTCCCGTGGAGGAAGGATTGGGAAAACCGTGGGTTTCCCAGAAGTTCAGATTCCAGGCAGGCGCACAAGAGTTTGACAATATATTCTTAATAAATATTATGGACTGTAGGGAGGCATATGCAGGATAACTGTAAGAGATTTCGGGATGAAAAGTTCGGCGACCTCAAGATTGGTGACTACTTCCAGGAGGTGGGGACCATTACAGTGCTTCGTCAGGTTGTCATCTATGGTGTGTACAGGAGAAGCATTCCTGTTGGCCGTTGGTATAACCACAGGGTTACAATGGTCGTGCCAGAAGGCACGAGTATGACGCCGAAAGACCACGGATCCACGACACTCGTCCATAAGGTAGTTCTTCTCTAGCCCGTAGGAAAAGTCCGCAACTTTGAGGCTTTCCGCGGGCTTTTCCAATATTTAACTTTTATTCAAAATGTATTTTGTTAGTCTGGTTTTTAAAGTACTCTTGTATCATTGGATATTTTTTAAACTCAACATCTTCATCTACGAGTCTCAACGCTTCGTTTCTAGAAGCTTCTACCATTTTTATATTTTTTATTGCCTCCATAGCTAGGTCGGAGATACCCCATTGTTTTCGTCCGTATAGTTCGCCCGCTCCTCGCTGTTGTAGGTCGAACTCTGCAAGTTCAAAACCATTTTTTGCAGTAGTTAGTGCTTTCAGTCTATCTTTGGTTTTTTGACCATTACTTTCTGGAAATACATAGCAGTAGGCCTGATGGTTGGAACGTATGACACGACCTCGTAACTGATGGAGTTGTGAGAGACCAAATCTTTCTGCCCCCTCGATAATAATAACAGTTGCATTTGGTACATTCACACCAACTTCAACCACAGAAGTAGCTACAAGTATTTTTGTTTTGCCTTGCTCAAACTTTGTCATCACAGATTCTTTTTCTGCCGGGGTCATTTTGCTGTGTAAAATGTCGATGGTGTACTCTTTGAATACTTCTTTTTTCAATCTTTCGGCTTCGAGGGTTACTGACTTAGCCATTACTGCCATTTCTTTTGTTGGATCCGGTTCATCGATACGTGGGCAGATAACATACAGCTGTCTCCCAGCTTTTAGTTCATTTCTGATTTCCTCATATGTATTTTTCCGATCAACTGTCGGAACAACTTTTGTAATAATTGGTTTTCTTCCATGAGGCATTCCTTCTAGAACTGTTATATCGAGGTCGCCGTATATAGTAAGAGCCAGTGTTCGGGGAATAGGGGTCGCTGTCATTGAAAGTAGGTGGGGGAGCATCTCGTTTTTGGTTGTCAGTTTCTGTCTTTGCAGAGTTCCAAAACGATGTTGTTCGTCGATAACAACAAAAGCTAGGTGTTTAAATGTTACGGATTTTTGTATGAGTGCATGAGTGCCAATAAGTATTGGCACCTCGCCATTTGCAACCCATTTTAGTAACTGAGCTTTGGAAATTTTGGTTGGTTTTGTTGGGTCACTTTTACTAGGGAATATTTTACATTCACTCCCAGTAACCAGACCTATTTTTATAGGGAGGTGATTAAAGTAACTTATAAAATTTTCATAATGTTGTTTTGCAAGGATCTCAGTCGGTACCATATATGCTGTTTGGAGGTTACCATAATCCTTTCCATTTGGTCTGGCATTAGTTACTGCATATATTGTTGTTGCTGCGACTGCTGTTTTCCCAGACCCCACGTCTCCCTCTAGGAGTCTGGACATTGGGTGACCTCGACGAAAGTCAGATGTTATAGATTTTATCGCATCCATTTGTGAAGCTGTTGCTTCAAATGGAAAACGTTTAACAAAATCCATAACATCTTTTTCGCTTGTTTGAATATTGAAACTACTTTTCTCTGCCCAAAGTTTTTTCTCTTTTTGTTTTTCTAGTTGGATGAAAAATATTTCTTGAAAAGCAAATCTTTTTCTTGCAGACAGGGCATCGTTTTCGTTTTTTGGTGTGTGAACCCATATGAGTGCCGTTTTTATTCCAGGTAAGTTGTACTTTTTCAAAATATCTTCTGGTATGGGGTCGGAGATGTTATCTAGAACTCCAGCAGAAAATATTTTCTGTATTGTGTGGTACATCCAGTAGGAAGTCACACCTTTGCTTTCTGGGTAGACTGGATACATTGAGTGTTCGTCACCTTCAGCCTTACCAAAAAGAGAATCACCAACTGCATTTGGTAACTGGTTAATCATTTCTATTTTGGGGTTACTCATATAGAGCTCATTTTTTCTTTCGGTAACTTTTCCTTCGACACGAACTAGTGCACCTTCGCGCATCATTTTTGCTATGTATGGCTGGTTGAACCAAACCAGTTTTATTTTTCCAGTTTCATCTTCCACCACAGCTTCTGACATTGGAATTTTTTTGATAAAAGCTTTACTAGTTTTGAGTCCTGAAATGGTTCCAAAAATAACTGAGTCTGTCCCTTTTGTTAGGCTATCTACATATGACACTTGGGCTGTGTCCCCGTATCGAACAGGGAAGTGATACAACATATCTTCGACTGTAGAAATACCTATTTTAGCCAAAGCTTTTCTTTGTAATTCTGTAAGTCTAAAATTTTCCTTTAGTGTAGAATCTGCGCGCATATAAGCATTTTATCATGAAAACAAAAACAACCCGCTAGGGTTGTTTTTGTGAAATCAGATCTAATTAAGCTTATTGAGCTAGAGTAGTGAATGAACTCTGACTAGATGTTGCTACATTTCCTTTTGGATCAATTGAACCAACTACAAAGTAGTAAGTTGTTGAAGTAGAAAGTCCTGATAGAGGAATAACATGGTTTGTTACAAATAGATCTCCAGTTCTTATGTTTGGATCAGCCTTGTAGTTTACTGGGTTTGTTGTTCCAAACCAAACTCTGCTGTTTGAGTTTTCATTTGTTGTCCAAACAATGTTTGTCGTAGTTGCAAGAATATTGCTTGTTCCAACAGAAGATATTACTGGAGCGGTAGTGTCTCTTGGTGTTACTGTACCATGATTTTCACCATTAATTTTGTCGTCTATTCCTTTAGGAAGATCTTTACAAAGAGGTAGTTTTGATAAAATGTTATTCTTTCTTTCTCTCTCATTTCTGTCGTCATCACCTTTTCTATCATCATCTCTTTTTTGCTGACCGGGCGCAATTAATTGGCCAGGCGCCACCTTTACACATAATTGTTTTTTGTCATCATCTCCTTTCTTCTTTTCTGAATTATTTGATTCTCGGTTTTCTGATGAAAGTCCAATCTCATTCATGTGTTCAGAGATTTTCTTTAGAGTTTTTGGTCCAACATATCCAACTGCGTCAATACCAAACTTCTTCTGGTATTTTTTAAGAGCTTCGGCAGTAAGATTTCCAAAGAATCCTGTAATTTCTCCAGAATAGATATTTGGATCAGAAGCTAATATTGCTTGAAGAGCTTTCACATCTTCACCACTCATTCCTTGTCGAAGATTTCTCATTTGACCTAGTGTCGCAGATATACTTGCTGTTGTAGATGCAACTTGGGCTTGTAAATTTTTTAAAGCTTGTATTTGAGCCTGTAATGTTTGTATCTGGCTCATCATTGTTTGAACTTGCGTATTTGAAGTTGTGGTCGCTGTTTGTGCGTATGTCATAACAGGGCCCATAGCCATAACACCTGCTATGGCTATACTTGCGATTTTTTTGATATTCATTGGTAAATTTTAAATTATAAATGACGGCAATAACCGTACTTTCATGAAGACGATAAACCCGCATCTTCCTTTCAAGATTGTAACATTAGAACATAAATTAAAACACCCGTCCTTATTTACTTGGAAACCTTTTTAACTGCATTTGCAACAGCTTTTGCTACTCTTTTATCAAAAGGATTTGGGATTATATAAGAAGCAGATAGCTCTTTTTTTGAGACTAGTTTCGCTATAGCCTCTGCCGAAGCCAGCTTCATTTTTTCAGTTATCTGTTTTGCTCCACTGTCTAAGACTCCCCGAAAGATACCAGGAAAAACCAGAACGTTGTTTATTTGGTTAGGGTAGTCGGAACGACCAGTCCCAAAAACTTTGATCTTTGTTTTTTTGGCTTTTTCCATACTTATTTCTGGATTAGGGTTTGCTAGCGCGATGACAATAGGATCTTCTGACATTGTTTCTACCCATTCTGGTTTTAGAGAATCAGCAACAGAAACTCCAATAAAAATATCTGCACCCACCAACGCATGTTCAAGTAATCCGGATACTTTTTTTAAGTTTGTTTTTTCTGCGATAAAGGATTTGTGAGGGTTCATGCCTTCGCGACCACGGTAGATTATTCCCACACTGTCTACCATGATCATATTGTGACCATTAAAACCGTATTCCATAAGAAGTTTGGCTATCGCTATTGCTGCAGAGCCAGCGCCGTTTATAACAACTCTGACTTTGGTTTTTTCTTTCTTAACTATCTTTAGGGCGTTAATAAGAGAAGCAAGAACCACAATAGCTGTTCCATGTTGGTCATCGTGCATGACAGGGATATCTAGTTCTTTTTTTAGTCTTTCTTCAATTTCAAAACATCTTGGTGCAGAAATATCTTCCAGATTTATTCCTCCGAAACCTGGGGCAATGTTTTTTATTGTTTTTATTATTTCTTCTGTGTCTTGTGTATCAAGACAAATAGGGTAGGCATCCACTCCAGCAAATTCTTTGAACAAAACCGCCTTGCCTTCCATTACCGGTAGCGCCCCATATGGGCCAATATTCCCAAGACCAAGTACTGCAGAGCCGTCAGATATAACAGCGACAGAGTTTGCTTTCATTGAGTAAGTTCTGGCGAGAGCAGGGTTTTTTGAGAGAGTTCTGGATACTTCTGCTACACCCGGAGTGTATACAGTCGAAAGGTCATCTTTGTTTTTTATTTTTGTTTTTGAAATAACTTCTAGTTTGCCTTTAAGTTTTTTGTGTAGATCCAGTGATTTTTTGTAGTAGTTCATTTGGTTAGGTTAGGAGAACATTATACTACAAATATTATCCACATTTATTACTATTTTGGTATCTATTGACGTAGTTTGGTATGGTGGTATAATTAAATGCGGATTGTGCCGGACCGAAACCTTGAGAGGAGCTCATCTTGGAAATTCTAACCAATCGAGATTCTGAAGAGTCTGCTCCTCCGCCAGAAAGGGCCCCGGGTGAAACAGACAAGCAGATGCGGGAGAGGAAGCAGAGGATCGAGGATATCAGCAAAATTCCCAAAAGATGTCGGGAAGTTGATTGATACGGTGGGCGCGGTGAATTTACCCGCGCCCTTTCGTTTATTTGTTAAAACTTTTTATAATTCCCCAGATAGATACAACTGCAAGAATAGGGTAGATCAAAAACAAATCTATTCTTATATTACATTCCCCAGAACAAGTGATTCTGAGTAAATTTAGCTCCTCGTATATTGCATACAGTGTCCAAAGTGAAATTGGCCAAAGGAGTGCTGATTGCTTATTTTTAAAATATATAAAACCAAAAATAATAGCTGGTATTAGTGCAAGATAGGGGTGGGGAATAAAAATATCTCCTATGATTTTGAACATTTTATTTATGATAATAATAATGGCATTATTTTATCATAATAAATTTCTCCTGCGGAGAGAGCGAGATTCGAAACTTACAGTTTCAGTGCAGGTTTTTGATATTTTTATTCGCAAGCTCTAAAAATATCTAAAGAACCTTTTCGAATCGACTAACGCTTTTTGAATACAAAAAGCTAGTCCTCCTCTCCTTCGATAAAAATTACAAGTAATTTTTACTTGCGGAGAGAGCGAGATTCGAACTCGCGATCCCAATTAAGGGATGACGGTTTAGTAAACCGTTGATTTAAGCCACTCATCCATCTCTCCAAGATAAAAGTAAATATATCACAACATTTTAAAAAATGCCTATTTGTGATAATCTGCACTATATTGGAGACGTGTCAGAGTGGTCTAACGTGCCTCTTTGCTAAAGAGGTGTGCCCTTTAAACGGCACCGACGGTTCGAATCCGTCCGTCTCCGCATTGGAATTTTAAATATGCCGAATGTTTTGTGGATAAGTTCTCATATTTCATAGACTTTTATTTCTCTGAGTGAGATAATGTTGAGCATATGATCAATACAATACATTCGTGGTTCACTGACAACAGTGATTTTTATAAGAATTGGCATGAAAAAGATTATCATCATCATGTTCACTGGGCCGGGTTTGTTGCTATAGCACTCATTACTACTTTCTCTCTTACTTCAGCGATTTATACTACATATATTTCCACTGCATATGCAGCTGCTTTGCCTAATGCTTTGGTTATGAGTGGTGATCATATCCCTGACTTTGCGCAAGATTTTACAAAACCACAAGTTACATCTTTGAAATCCGGTGTTTGGTCTGATCCGACAGTGTGGTCTGGGGGTGTTCTTCCAACTTCTGCTGATATTGTGGTTATTCCTACTGGTCAGACTATTACATATGATTCTACTTCTGGTACAGCTTACACTGTATCCATAAATGGTACTCTAAAGTTCCGAACAGATATAAATACAAAACTTACAGTTACAAACTTACAGGTTATGTCTAACGGTTATCTAGAAATAGGTACTGTTTCTACACCTGTTAATCCATCTGTTACAGCAGAGGTTGTTATCGCTAACACTGCAATAGATACAAATCTTGATCCTGAACAATGGGGAACAGGTTTTCTATCTCTTGGAAAGGTTAGAATTGCTGGTTCAACAAAGAATCCAACTTTTGTAAAAGTTGCATCAGAGCCAATGGCAGGACAAAGTACTATTTCTTTGGCACAGGCTCCAACTGGATGGCAAGTTGGGGACAGAATTTTTATCCCAGATACAAGACACTACAGACAGGCTGATGTTGATAGTAGATTTTATCCAAAGGTACCTCAATGGGAAGAATTTACAATACAGGGTATATCTGGTTCAACAATTACTCTAGATCGAGCCCTTGCTTATAACCATAAAGGTGCTAGGGATGTTGCTGGAAGCATCACTTTCTTGCCACACGTAGGAAACTTAACTAGAAATATAACATTTAGCTCTGCTAATCCTACTGGCACACGAGGTCATATGGCGATGATGCATATGTCAGACACAGATATACGTTACGCAACATTCAAGGATATGGGACGTACAACATATGATCCTGTAGCTATCGGTACAAACCAAAAGGGTAGATATCCTCTGCATATGCACCACAATATGGGTCCAATGACCACTCCTTCAAATGGCTATCAGTTCACACTGATTGGAAATGCTGTAGATGGAGGTTCAACTGTCCACAAGTTTAAGTGGGGTATTACTATTCACGATAGTCACTTTGGATTGATACAGGACAATGTTGTATACAACTATCCTGGTGCTGGAATTATGACAGAGGATGGAAATGAAACAATGAATGTCTTTGATCATAACTTTGTTGTTAGAACTGACGGAGCTGGAGGAAGAGGTAATGAAAGAGGCACAGAATTTGGTTTCGAAGGAGGAGGAATATGGCTTAGAGGACCAAACAACATTTTGCGAAACAATGTTGTTGCAAATTTTAGATCATGGGGGATTGCATACTGGCATGAATATTTAGGTAATGTAAAAATACCAAAGTACAAGGGTGCAGATACTACTGTTGCAGGCCAGTATACTGTAGTTCAAGGTAACTCTATTGTTATTCCAGAGGACTCAAATAACGAAATATATGGTGCCGGAACGGTTGGATTTACATTCTGGTGGTTGGGTGCTGAATATCGAACACCAAGAGCATCAGGGGTAAATCTCATTAAAGATCTTAAGATTTGGCATGTTTCCGACAATGGTATTTGGCAGTACCCAAGCTACAACGTAACTTTTGATGGTTTGGTAATAAGAGGCGGAAATATACCACCTAATCAGGCTTCTTGTTGTGGGCTTGGTTACAATGGTGGTGATTATTATGGAAACAATATAACAATTAAGAATTCTGATATTCAGGGTATGAACGTTGGAATATCACCAAGTACAGATGTGCAAGGTACACAAATAATAGAGAATACATATCTTAGAAACTATACCAATAATATATATTACGGTACGATGTGGACATCTTCTTGTAGTGCGATATATAACCTACCAAGACTGACTCTAGTAAAAAATGTAAAATTTGATGCATCTGGTCCAGCTACAAAAAACATTAGTATGGTATTTTCCGCAAATCCAGTAAGAAGCGTTATTCAAAAGGATGAATTATTTGTTACAGACTATAATCAAGTAGCAGGGAATAACTTCAGAGTGTTCTACAAAGAGGCAGATGCAAATGCTATAGTTCCGCAGGGTTACTATTCGCTTCAATATGGACCAAACTGTATTTCTCTTCTATCTACTCCTGTAGCTGGGCTAACCAATACCCAAAGTTTTGCTCAATATGGTTATGCTGTTGCTGGAACACCAGCAACTTGTTCAGACACGACTTCTCGTCCAGAAATCAATGGAATAACATGTCCATATACTTCTATTTCTACTGCACCACTCACACCTATAGTTAAACCTACAGGTCTTGTTGGGGGTCCAATAGTTTCTACAAATCAAACAGCTACGGTTTCTATGTCTGTTTCTCCAACCTCAGTTTCATCTGGTGGCTCTGCAACAATCACTTGGTCTTCAACTATAGCAACAACTTGTACAGCAAGTGGAGGATGGACTGGAACAAAGGCTACATCTGGAACAGCAACAGTTAACCCAACAGCAAACACTACTTATACATTGACTTGTAATGGAACAAATATAAATTCTGCATCACAGTCAGTTACTGTTTCTGTTGGTACTGGTTCAGCACCAACAATATCTATGTCTGCCTCTCCAACTTCAGTTGTAGCTGGAAGTTCATCAACTATTACTTGGTCAACAACGAATGCGGTATCTTGTACGGCTTCTGGCGATTGGACAGGAACAAAGGGAACTTCTGGTAGTCAAAGTGTTACACCTCCGGATGCTCAAGCTTCATATACATTGACTTGTGTTGGTTCTGGGGGAGTTTCAGCTTCGCAGAATATAAAAATTAGCTTGATTACTTCACCTCTAGCAACAGTTAACATTTCTGCTTCACCAGCAAGTATAAACTCTGGTAATTCATCAACGCTTACTTGGTCAACAACCAATGCAACAACTTGTACAGCAAGTGGAGCGTGGTCTGGAACAAAGGGGACATCTGGTTCTGTATCTGTAAGCCCAACAGCAAACTCTACATATACACTTACATGTAGTGGCGCAAATACAACTGGTGTTTCTCAGTCTACAACTATCAACGTTTCTACTCCTCCTCCAGCAACTGTTAGTATTTCTACTTCTCCAGCAACAATTGTTTCTGGTAATTCATCTACACTTACTTGGTCATCAACCAATGCAACAACTTGTACAGCAAGTGGAGCATGGTCAGGGACAAAGGGAACATCTGGTTCTGTATCTGTAAGCCCAACAGCAAACTCTACATATACACTTACATGTAGTGGAGCGAATGCGACTCCAATTTCTAAATCGGCAACAATTGTAGTTACAGCTCCACCTTTAGCTACAGTTAATATTTCAGCATCACCCACAAACATAAACTCTGGTAATTCATCAACTCTCACTTGGTCAACAGCAAACGCCACAACATGTACTGCATCAGGAGCGTGGTCGGGTACAAAGGGAACATCAGGTTCTGTATCAGTGAGTCCAACAACTGATTCTACTTACACTCTTACATGTAGCGGAGCAAATGTTACAGCGGTTTCAAAATCAGTTACAGTTACAGTTATTCCTCCTGTTGTTCCAACTCCAACCGTAAGTATTTCTGCTTCACCTACAAACATAAACTCAGGTAATTCATCAACTCTCACTTGGTCATCAACCGTATTTACTACTTGTACAGCAAGCGGAGCATGGTCAGGTACAAAAGGAACATCTGGTTCTGTATCTGTAAGCCCAACAGCAAACTCTACATACACACTTACATGTAGTGGAACTGGTCAAACATCAATTTCTAAGTCAGTCACAATCAATGTCACTACTCTGAGTCCTCTTGCAACAGTTACAATCTCTGCCTCACCTTCATCTGTCACTGTAGGTAGTCCTGTATCGTTAAATTGGTCAACAACTAACGCAACAACTTGTACAGCTAGTGGAGGTTGGACTGGAGTAAAGGGAACATCTGGTTCAGTTTCTATAAGTCCGACAGCTAATACAACATACACACTTGCATGTAGTGGAGCAAATACAACTTTAGTTTCTCAGTCTGCAACGGTTAGTGTTACAGCAGCGCTTATATCTACAGCAAGCATATCCGCTTCACCATCTGTGGTGGTTTCTGGAGATCCTTCTACTATTACTTGGTCATCAAACAATGCAACTACTTGTACAGCAAGTGGGGCATGGTCAGGCACAAAGGGAACATCTGGAACAGTTACAGTTAATCCAACAAGTGATTCAGTCTACTCAATATCTTGTAGTGGGTCTGGTGGTGCGTCTTCTGTTCAGTCTGCTTCTATAAATGTTACTCCTGCTAATACAACTGGTGGAAACACTGGAGGAAATACAGGTGGCACAGGAACTGGAACGACAGGTAATACAGGGGGAAGTACTGGTGGTACTACTGGTGGAACAACAGGAGGCACTGGAACAACTGGTGGAGGCACAACTACTGGAGGAAGTACCGGAGGAACAGGTTCCAACAACGTATTTCCTTCATTATCTATCTCAGCTTCTCCAACTTCCATAAAAGCTGGTGAATCATCTACTATTTCATGGACTTCTACGGCATACACTGGTTGTAAGGCAACTGCATGGACAACAAGTACTAACACTTCTGGTTCAGAGATAGTTTCTCCTAAAGAAACAACAAAATATACAATGATATGTTTCGGTGATGGTTTGGTCACGTACGTTTCTTCTGTAACAGTTAATGTTACAAGTTCAGGACAAACAACTACAGCTTCACCTACTGATACAGTCGCTCCAACTATAACAAATGTAGCTAAGACAAGTATTACAAAGAATTCTGTTAAAATATATTGGAAGACAAATGAACCAACCACTGGTCAGATAGAGTTTGTTGGAAATTGTCCATCTACAGGTTGTATTACAGGACTAAATTCAGAGTTATCAACTGTTCACTCAATGACTGTTGTTAACTTAAATCCAAAAACTACATACATGTTTAAGATAAAAGCTGTTGATGCATCTGGTAATCTAAGGGTTTTGTCAGGAGAAAACACTCTTTCATTTACTACATTATCATCAACGTCATCAACTGGAGCAACTACTGTTAAACCCACAACAGTAAACAAAGTAGAACCTTCATCTCAATTGGTTACGATCACTGCATCACCTTCGTCCATTACACTTGGAGGATCATCAACTATTAAGTGGTCATCAAAGTCATATACTTCTTGTACGGCTTCTGGTAGTTGGGCTGGTAGCAAGAATTTATCAGGATCCCAAGTAGTTTCTCCTGCTAGAACTTCTACTTATGTGATAACTTGTAGAGGTGCAAATATGAAACCTGTGTCCAAATCAGCTACAGTTAATATTGTTAACTCAATCTCTGTACAAAAGACAACAGAAGCAATACCATCCACTGTTGATTCAAATCAGTCTTCTACTGGAAAAAGCTCAACTAGTGTTGTTGGAAAGATAAAAAACTTCCTTGATAAGACTTTCAAGTGAATATTTAGTGCGCTATTGTAAAAGCTAAAACTTGCTTAGATCCATTTAAAAGAAGCTCTTTACGAGCTTCTTTTAAAGTACTGGCAGTTGTTACTACGTCATCAACTAATATTACATATTTCCCCTTAACCATATGGTTTGCCTTAAATGAATCCAGAAGATTCATCACTCTGTCATATTTTGTCTCGCTACGGCTTTGTCTTGGAGTGTCTATTGTTTTTTCTAACCACTGTGGAGCATATAATAGAATGTGGTTTAGATCATATTGTATTATTGATTTTGCTATTATTTCACTTTGATTATAACCCCTCTCAATTCTTCTGTACTTTGTTATTGGAACTGGTATTAAGACAAAACTGGCATCATTGTCAAAGATAAATATATCCGAAATAGTTGATATTATCTCTTCATATAGTATTTTGCCTATTGTATCGATTGGAAGAGTGTTTTCTCTGTATTTTAATTCCCATACTATAGCTTTGACTCTTTTATCCTTATATTGAAATAATGGGTGAATCCAATCTTCACCAACAACTTTTTCAGGTTTTGGTAATTTGTAAATTTTTTCTGGATTAAGTCTCTTAACAATATCAAAATCTTTCCTAGGAGGAAGTATGCTGTCTAATACAAAATCCATTATATTTTGTATATTTTTCAACATATACATATTATACAGCCAATAAATGTGTTATACTAACTTGAATAGGAACAAAATTCTCTATGGCTAATTTCTTTACAAAACTATTTAATAAACAAAGCGCCAGCGTTCTTGGTGTAGATATAGGCTCCTCTTCAATAAAAATAGTTCAAATAAGTAAAAGGAATGGTCATGCCGTTCTAGAAACTTACGGTGAACTTGCTCTAGGACCTTATTCTGGCAAGGGAGTGGGAGAGTCAACAAATCTTTCGACGGAAAAGATCATAGAAGCTGTAAATGATATTTTAAAGGAGAAGGAGGTCAATATTACAACAAGAGATTGCGGTGTTGCAATTCAGTTTTCATCAAGCTTGATGACCGTGATAGATATGCCAGTTGTTGATAAAAAACAGCTAGAGCAAATGGTTCCAATAGAAGCTAGAAAATACATTCCAGTTCCAATTTCAGAGGTAACTTTGGATTGGTATGTAGTACCAAAGGAAAAAAATATAGATCCAATACCTGTTGAGAATGAAGGGGAAACAATGCAGAAAATGGAGGTTTTAATAGTTGCTTTACATAATGACACAATCAATCGATACAAAGATATAGTTACAAAAACTGGACTTATTGCTGGGTTTTTTGAGATAGAGATTTTTAGTACAATGCGTTCGGTTTTGGACGAAGAAGTCTCTCCAGTAATGATAATTGATATGGGGGCATCTACAACAAAATTATACATTGTTGAGAAAGGTGTACTTAGATCTTCGCATATGATAGATAGGGGATCTCACAATATAACTGATGAACTTTCAAAATCCATAGGAATTTCAATCGAAGATGCAGAGTATTTAAAGAGAGAGAAGGGACTTTTAGGGGATATTAACGGTATAGCTCTCAAAGATGTCGCTTCTTTTACGCTTAATTATATTTTTTCTGAAGCAAGTCACGTTGTTATGGCTTATCAAAAAAAATACAACAAAAACGTAAGTAAAGTTATGCTTGTTGGCGGAGGTAGTGCATTAAAAGGGGTTGTTGATGTTGCAAAAAATATTTTTCAGACAGAAGTTGTTGCTGGAGACCCATTTTCAAAAGTAGTTGCCCCAGCATTTTTAGAAAAAGTATTAAAAGAAACCGGTCCAGAATTTGCTGTTGCTGTCGGTATTGCGTTGAGAAAGTTACAAGAGTTAGATTAATTTTTAATTTATATAGTTTATAATTAGTTTTCCACCAATAGCATATAGTCTTTTTATATATACTGTAATATAATTACTTATAACTTATGCAACCAACATTCCAAACATCGTTCATTCCTAAGAAATCTATAATAAATGAACCTGGTCATAGTTCAAATGTTGTAAGAGATATTAATATTATATCTATAATTTCTAATACTATATTTGTTATCTCTCTAGCTACTTTTGGAGGCTTGTTTTTATACAAAATGATTTTATTG
Source organism: uncultured Candidatus Saccharibacteria bacterium (assembly GCA_964586695.1). GTDB lineage: Bacteria > Patescibacteriota > Minisyncoccia > Phycocordibacterales > DATDWN01 > C7867-006. Next base: position 37,313 of record CAZPGQ010000002.1, on the reverse strand, counting down.
AGTCAGATAAGTAAAGCAGATGAAGATTTAAAAAAAGCTAAAGCTGTCTATCAAGTCGAAAAAGTGCAAGAGTTGGTTGATGTAGATGCTAAGATAACTTCTGCAAGAAGAATTATAAATAATCACGTGTCTACTTCAGAAATTTTGTACCTCATGCAAGATTTAATTGTAAAGAAAGTTAGACTAACAAAGTTAAGTTATAATAAGCAGAATAATATTCCAACATTAACAATGGCGGGTGAGGCACAGACATATAACGCAGTAGTCGAGCAATCAAATATTTTTTCTCAGAATCCGTACATAGTAAATCCTACATTTGGCGATTTTTCATTACAAGACAATGGTAATGTGAAAATTACTTTTACATCTGGTATAGACACTACTGTTATTTCTTATATGAAGGCAGAGGATACTGCTGTTGATCAGGTTGAATCAACTGTAACTGATGAGTCACAAATTGAACCATAAATGAAATCATTAACACCAATATTAGTCGTTATAATTTCAATCTTTATGTACTATTTTTATATAGTACCTCTTGCTGGTAAAGTAAAATTACTAGCAAAAATGAATAAAGATTATAAAACTGTAATTCAAGAGGCTACTGGTTTAAATGATAAAAGAGATCAGATATTGCAGGATTACAATACGATATCACAGGAAGATATGGATAGACTGACTAAGGCTGTGCCAGATAAGTTTGATCCAGTTACTTTTGTTAATGATTTAACAGGTATGGCAAACCAAAGGAACCTTTCGTTTGATGGGTTTACCACTACAGACAACAGATCCGATGTTAGACAAGATGATATAACTGGTTTACTCACACCAACATATAGGACAACCTCGGCGACTTTTAATATTGTTGGTAAATATGAGGATGCATTAGGTTTTTTGAATGATATAGAGACTAGTTTAAGAGTCATAGATGTTGTTGGCCTGGACGTAGAATTGTCAGATAGTACAAAGTTGGATTCTTTGGTCAAAGTTTCATTAGAAGTAAATACCTATTCTCTAAAATAATATGCTCACATCACTCGTTCAAAAATTAATAGCTGTATCAATAACTATTATTTTTGTGGCCTATTTGGGTTACGGTTTATACAACAAATCTACAGAAGGTGTTGTTCTTAATGAATCTATTGAGGCTGAAACGACTAGTGAGGATGTTGTAGCATTAGTTACTAAACTTAAGGATTTAAAAATTGATAAAACAATTTTTTCAAATGAAGCTTTTCTAAGTTTAGTCGATTTTTCGTCTATTATTTCGCCTGAAGAGCAGGGTAGACCAAATCCATTTGCTCCTATAGGTGCTGAGGATGGGACTTATAGAGCTCCAAAAACACAAACTGCATCTAGACCTTAAATATGGATATAATTCAGATATTAGTACAAAAGAAAATAGTTAATCAAAGTGATGTCAATAAGATTACTGATTATTCTGTTAACGAAGGTATAACAATAGAAGAATCTTTGATTAAAAATGGAGTTTCTCCTCACGATATTCTCTTGGCAAAAGGGGAGTATTTTGATATACCAACAAAAAATTTGAGTGGTAAGGATGTTTCAGAAAAAATTCTTTCTTATATTCCAGAAGATTCAGTCTCGCACTATCGTTTTGTTCCTTTGGCTGTTACAAACGGGGTACTAGAGGTTGGAATGGTTGATCCTGATGACATAGAGGCTCGTGATGCATTAAATTTCATATCAACAAAAATTGGTATGCCGTTTAAAATCTTCTTAATTTCTGAGGCAGATTTTAATAAAATTTCTTCACAATACAAAGGCATAACAGCAGAGGTTTCTAAGACATTAAGTGAGCTAGAAACAGAACTAGCACTGGAAACCACGAGAGCGGAAGAAAGAGCAAATGCTGAAAATGAAACTCCAAATGAAAGTGAAATTTCAGAAGATGCACCAGTAACAAGAATCGTAGCAACAATACTACGATATGCTTCAGACGGTAATGCTTCAGATATTCACATTGAACCGTGGAGAGAACAGGTTAAGGTTCGTTTTCGTGTTGATGGCGTTATGAACACAAGTCTGACGTTGCCTTCAAAAGTTCATTCTGCGGTGGTTGCTCGTATCAAAATTTTGAGTGAAATGAGATTGGATGAAAGAAGGAAGCCACAGGACGGTCGTTTTACTACACGTATTGAAGGTAGGAAGATAGACTTTCGTGTTTCTACATTCCCTACATATTTTGGAGAGAAGGTTGTGATGCGTCTTTTGGATCAAGAAAAGGGTATAAAAACTTTGGAACAATTAGGTTTGAGTCCAAAAAATATAAAACTTATCAGGGATGCGATTGATAAACCGTATGGCCTTATATTAATTTCTGGTCCAACAGGTTCAGGAAAAACAACAACTCTTTATTCAATGTTAAACGAGCTTGATAGGGAACATCAAAATGTTCTTTCTCTTGAAGATCCTATCGAATATAACATTGAGGGTATATCTCAATCCCAAGTTCAATCAGAGATTGGTTATACATTTGCATCTGGACTTCGTACAACACTTCGTCAAGACCCAGACATTATAATGGTGGGTGAGATTCGAGACAAAGAGACAGCTCAGCTAGCCATACAGGCTGCTTTGACGGGTCACTTGGTGCTTTCGACAATCCACACGAACACAGCTGTTGGCGTGATTCCAAGACTTATAGATATGGGTATTGATCCATATCTTATTGCCCCTACGCTTATTTTGGCTATAGCACAGCGCCTAGCGTTGGGATTGTGTCCAGATGCTGGTGTGCCAATGGCGGTAGAAGGTAGTATAAAAGTTATGATAGATAAACAATTCGAAGACCTGCCAAAGAAATTTAAAGATGAAATAGAATTCACTGATAAAGTTTATAAGGCAGGTGAAAGTCCAGAATGCCCAAATGGAACAAGAGGAAGAGTTGCTGTTATGGAAGTTATGGAAATGGGTAAAGACCTAGAAAGTTTGATCTTGAAAGGTGCAAATGAAATAGAAATTGCAAAACTAGTTAGAGCAAATGGAATGATCACAATGAAAGAAGATGCAATTATAAAAGCAATGCACAAGCTGATTCCTTTTGAAGAGGTCAATATGTTATAATCAAAAAAATGTCAGATAACCCACAAATAAAAATACTACTTATTGATGATGACAAGTTTCTTCTCGATATGTATTCCATGAAGTTTAAGAAGTCAGGTCTTGAGATAGATACGTCATCAAATAGTCTGTCTGCTCTAGAAAAAATTCGCTCAAATGTCTATAACATTATACTTATGGATATAATAATGCCTGGTATGGATGGTTTAGAGCTTCTTAAAAAAATTAGAGAGGAAAAATTATTGCCAGAATCAACAATAATTATGTTAACAAATCAGGCAGATGATTTTGATAAAGCAAAGGTGCTTGGTGTTGATGGTTATATAATAAAAGCAACTACTATTCCATCGGAAGTTGTTGATCAGGTGCTTTCTGTCTATAAAAATAAACAAAAATAAATGGCAACAGATTATAAAAAACAATTAGACACTTTGATTGCAATTCTTTTGAAAGAAGGTGCTTCGGACATACATATTGGAGAGGGTAGAGTTCCTGCTATTCGTGTTTCTGGTATTTTGATTCCTCTTGTAAACCAGGGCGTTATGTCAAAACAGGATGTAAAGGGGGTTCTGGATGAAATGATAGACGATTCTAAAAAGGAAATATTTGTTACAAAGAAAGAAGTAGACTTTGCATATAACAGTGGAACAATTGCAAGATTTAGAGGTAATGCATTTATTCAGTTGAGTAAGATAAGTATAGCGCTTCGAATTATACCTCGACATGTAAAAACACTTGAAGAATTAAAATTGCCTTCTATTCTTACGAATTTTACAAGCAAAAAGCAGGGTTTCTTTCTTGTTGTGGGTCCTACTGGTCAGGGAAAAAGTACAACACTTGCCTCTATGATTGAAATCATAAATCAAGAGCGTCTAGAACATATAGTTACTATAGAAGACCCTGTCGAGTACATATTCGAATCAAAAAAATCTATTATAGATCAGAGGGAAGTTTTGGAAGATACACCAGATTTTCATACAGCACTTCAGGGTACTTTTAGACAGGACATAAATGTGATTATGATAGGTGAAATGAGAACTCCTGAAGATATTTCTACAGCTGTTACCGCTGCAGAAACTGGACATTTGGTTTTTTCTACACTTCACACTAACAATGCTGCGCAAACTATAGACCGTATCATAGACTCATTTGATACAAGACAGCAGTCACAGATTAGAAGTCAGTTATCTTCAAGTTTACTTGGAATTTTCTCTCAGCGTTTAATACCAAGAATTTCAGGAGGGCTTATTCCTGCTGTAGAGTTGCTTATAAACAATAGTGCTGTTGCAAATCTAATCAGAGAGAATCGTATACACGAAATAAATTCTGTTATAGAAACTAGTTCAGATCAGGGAATGATTGATTTAAATAGATACTTGAGTGACTTGGTGAGGGCGGGGGAGATTTCTATTGAAAATGCTTATCTACACACTCAGAATCCAAAAGGTCTAGATAGAATGATATAAATTTATGATATTCAAATATAAAGCCATAAATAAAACTGGTTCACCCACAGAAGGAACTGTAGAGGCTTTTAATGTGGATGTTGCCATAAAGCAACTACAAAGTAATGGTCTGGTTATTACACAAATAAACTCTGTAGATGAGTCACAAAAAGGTTTTGACTTATCCAATTTGGCTATTTTTAATAAAGTTTCAAATAAAGATATAGTCATATTGTCTAGACAGATAGCAACTTTGTTTTCAGCTCAAATATCAGCATTAAGAGTTTTTAGATTACTTTCTGCACAGGTTGACAATAAGTTGCTTTCAAAATATTTGTCTCAAGTTTCAGATGATATACAAGGTGGAAGTTCTATCTCAATGGCTTTGTCAAAATATCCAGATACATTTTCTGGTTTTTACGTAAATATGGTTAAGTCTGGTGAAGAGTCTGGAAAGTTGGATGAAATATTTAACTACTTAGCAGACTATCTTGATCGAACATATGCTGTAACATCAAAAGCAAAAAGTGCATTAATATATCCAGCATTTATTATATTTACATTTTTGGCTGTTATGGTTCTGATGCTAACAGTCATAATTCCTAAAATTGCTTTGATGATAACTGACTCTGGTCAACCTGTGCCTGTATATACATCTATAGTTTTAAATTTAAGTAGTCTTTTCATAAATTATGGCATTTATATGGCAATTGGGTTGGTTGTTTTGGGTTTTATGTCGTGGAAGTATGCGCAGACAGAAGAAGGAGCTGCATATTTTGATACCCTTAAACTTAATGTTCCATATGTAGGAGATTTGTACAGGAAACTTTACTTGTCACGTATTGCAGACAACTTAAATACTATGATTATTAGTGGAATACCAATTTTAAAGGCTTTAGAAATAACTTCTTCAATTGTAGACAATATAATGTTTAGAGATATTCTAAATGATGCACTACAGAAGGTTAAAGAAGGAACATCTCTATCAAATGCTTTTGCGCAGCATAAAGAAATCCCAAATATTCTTACCCAGATGGTTAAGGTTGGAGAGGAGACGGGGGAATTGGGTAAAATTCTTAAATCCCTATCAAATTTCTACCAAAGAGAAGTTATGACAGCTGTCGACACTCTGGTTAGTCTTATAGAGCCTGTGATGATTGTTTCTCTTGGTCTCGGAGTTGGAGTGCTTCTGGCCGCTGTTTTGATGCCTATATACAATATTGCTTCTGCTGCATAGAGTGGCTTATCCACAGGGGTACTTTTATTAGTTCTAATACAGCCGTATAATATATCTATTCGTTTATATAAAACGGTAATCTCTGAAAAGAGAGCGATGGTCGAATAATTATGGAGGTTATATTATAAAAAATTAGTAATAAAAATTATAAAATTTAATTATGAAAAATAGACTTAACAGAGGTTTTACACTTATCGAATTGTTGGTGGTTATTGCGATTATCGGTATATTGTCATCAGTTGTTTTGGCTTCACTAAACACAGCTAGAAGTAAGGGATCAGATGCTGCTATCAAAGCGGACGTTGCAGGTATCAGAGCCGCTGCAGAGGTTTTTTATGATACAGCTAATGGTAACTACGGTTCAGCCGCTCTATTTTTTGATGGATCTTGTGGCGTTTCACCTACTGCTGGTTCAGTTTCAGCAGATCCAATAGTACAGAAACAAATTGATGATGCTGTTGCAAAGAATGGTGGTACAGATGCGATATGTGTTGGTTCTCCTTCACTCTATGTTGTTGCTGTTCCTCTAAAGACAAGTACAGCTAATGGTTGGTGTGTGGATAGTTCAGGTAATTCAATGCAGATTACAATGGCTACTTTCACAGGTACTGGAGATTCTGACTGTGTATTAGCAAATAGTTAATATATTTCCACATTTCATGATGTGCAAAAAACCGCAAATTGCGGTTTTTTGTTAATAATAAACTATACTTTATAAAATAAATGATTTATTATTAAGTAACTAATTATAATAATCATTTTAAAATAATGAAAAATAGACTTAACAGAGGTTTTACACTTATCGAATTGTTGGTGGTTATTGCGATTATCGGTATATTGTCATCAGTTGTTTTGGCATCCCTCAATACAGCAAGAGCAAAGGGTTCTGACGCTGCTATAAAGGCTGACATCGCAGGTATTAGAGCGGCTGCTGAGGTATTTTATGATACTAGTGGTAACTATGGTCCTGTTGGCGCTTACTATAATGCCACTTGTGGGGCAGCTGGACAGCCAAGTTCAGTTTCCGACGACCCAACTGTCCAGAAACAGATTGATGATGCTATAGTAAAGAATGGTAATGTTGAAGTGATTTGCGCCGGGGATTCTACTTGGTATGTAATAGCATCTCCTCTGAAGACTGATCCCGCTAATGCTTGGTGTGTGGATAATTCAGGTAACTCAATGCAAATTACTACTGCTACTTTTGACGCAAATACAGATGCAGATTGTGTAATTGCAAACACTTAGTTTATTTTACGTTTTATAATGTACAAAAAACCGCTATTTGCGGTTTTTTGTTGCCAATAAACTATATTTTTTAAAAAAAATAGTTTATTATTAATAATAATTGAGCCAATTCTTGTTAAAATTATAAAATGACATATAAAACTATTAGAGGTTTTACACTTATCGAATTGTTGGTGGTTATTGCGATTATCGGTATATTGTCATCAGTTGTGCTGAATTTTTTTACGACAGGTAGAAATAATGCAGCAGATTCTGCAATAAAAAGTAATTTATCCGCAATGAGAGGGGAAGGAGAAAATTGGTATGACGTAAATGATATTGGTTTTAGGTCAATTTGTGCAGAGTCTAGAATGAATGAGTTGTTTCAAGCAGCAAAAAATGCTAGTGGTGGTAGTGTTGGGGTTTGCTGGCCTAGTATTGTTGCTTGGGCCGCTTGGGTCCCACTCAAATCTTCTGTCGGTGGCGCGCAGGTTTGGTGTGTTGATAGTGTGGGTAGTTCTAAGCAGATACCTAGACCAGCTGGCGCAGGTCGCATCACCGCTTGTTAGTATCTTTGGTGCAAATGTTTGATTTTAATAATATAATAGTTATATGGAGCTATTGTTCATACTACTTTTTGTTTTCGGTACTATTGTCGGCAGTTTTGTTAATGTAATAGGTTTGCGATATAACAGCGGGCTTTCTTTCGCTTCAGGAAGATCAAAATGTTTCGATTGTAACAAAACATTAGAATGGTACGAGCTAATACCACTCTTTAGTTTTTTGTTTCAAAGGGGTAAATGTCGAACTTGTCATAGTGAGATTTCAATTCAGTATCCTATTGTCGAAGCTTCTGCTGGCTTAATATTTGTATTGATTGGTCTAAGACAGTATATGCTTTGGCCAATGTATGTTGGTTTGGAAAATGCTCTTGTTTATTCTGTTTTATTTTCTATTTACTATATAGTGGTCTTTTCTCTTTTGTTGGTTATGTGTATATATGATATTAAGCATAAAATAATTCCAGATAAGCTGGTATACACTTTTATTTTCCTTTCACTGATTCGTTTCTTTATCTTTGCTTATTGTAAAGACTTTGATCTTTCTTTCTTGGATTATCTAGATTTGTCTGCGCCTCTTATCTTATTTACACCATTTGCCTTGTTGTGGCTCGTGTCATCTGGTCTTTGGATGGGATTTGGTGATGCTAAGCTTGTTTTTGGTATCGGTGCATTTATGGGGCTTTCTTCTGGTTTAAATGCTGTAGTATTGGCCTTTTGGATAGGTGCAATATACAGCGTATTTATTCTATTAAGGAGCAAATTATCTAAAAATAATGGAGTTAGTGTTAGTTCCGAAATTCCGTTTGCTCCATTTCTTATACTGGCTATGGTTATTGTATTTTTTAGTGGAATTGATGTGTTGGGTATAAAAGAACTATTGAGTTAATTATGAAAACCATAAAATCTTTAAGAGGTTTCACTTTAATTGAGCTTTTGGTTTCTATATCAATAGTAACCATAATATCTAGTTTTGTGCTGTTTAATTATTCTGATTTTAATGATAGATTGGCTTTGACAGCATCAGCTCAGGATATAGCGTCATTAATAAAACAAGCACAAGCTTATGCAATAAATGTTAGGGAGGCATCTGTTTCTGGGGGTAATTTTAATTATTCTTATGCCGTTTATTTTGACACTTCAAGTCCAGATTACTATTTGTTTGTGGATAAAAATGTTAACGGTCGTTATGATGTTGGAACAGGTTGTGGTACTAGTACTACAGAGTGTATTGAAAAGGGGGCATATAAAAGTAATGTTGTAATTGATGGTATTTGTGGGGATTTGATTTGTCCACCTCCAAACGCTACAAGGATGTACATAGGTTTTCTTCGTCCTGATCCAGATTCGATAATATACTTTGTTGATAGTAGTAATAATTATATAGTTACTAAAAATACAGGTAAAATTATTTTAAGGTCTCCAAAAAGTAAGACTGTTACAATAACGGTAGAAAAAACAGGTCAGGTAAATTTCCAATAGTAAATATTTATAATGATATTCAATAAGATAAAAAAAATAAATAAAAAAAGAGGATTTACTCTGATAGAAATCATGGTTTCTTCAACTATATTTATAGTTATTATGACTATAAGTATGGGGTCTATATACAGTGTTATAGAAGGAAATCGGAAATCACAAAGTATGCGATCCATTATGGACAATCTAAATATTACTTTGGAATCAATGACAAGAGTAATGCGTTTTGGTTATCTTTATCATTGTGATTCTGATCCAGCCACTAATCCAGTAGTTTTGACTCTGCCAAGTGACTGTCCTGATATGGTAAATGGAGCATCCTCAATATCTTTGTATTCATCATCTGGTGTAAATTATATCTATAAGCTTGAGAGTAATCGTATTACAAGATACGTTGGAGGCTCTGCTACACCATCTTATTTGACTAGTTCAGACGTTACCATTGAGAGTTTAAAGTTTTATGTTTATGGTTCAGCAAAATATTCAAGTCTTAATTTTGCACAACCTATGATAGTCATAATTATTAAAGGTTATGTGGGTTCAAAGCCAACTATTAAATCTACTTTTGCAATACAAACTGCGGTTTCACAAAGACTTTTTGATACACAATAAAATCTATGAAAATTTTAAAAAACAACAAAGGTTTTACGATAGTTGAGTCTCTGGTGGCTATAAGTATTTTGACTGTTTCTATATTGGCAACATTTACTGCTGTGCAGGGTAGCTTAAAAAGTTCTCTTATTGTAAAAGATCAGGTAACCGCATTTTATCTGGCTCAAGAAGCTGTAGAGTTTATTAAAAATTTAAAAGATGAAAATGCACTCAATGATACATATTGTATCTCAACAGGCTCATGTTCAATGGTGAATTGGCTACATGGATTATCAGAGGTCACATCTGACGCATGTTGGTATGGAGGAACTGGTGTATCACAAAAGACTTGTACTGTAGACGTTTATACAAAAACTGTTGCAAATTGTGCCGGAGGTTTTGGAACGTGTCAAAATCTAAAACAGAATTCTACAACTGGAGCATTTAGTTATACATCTGGAGCAAGTTGGACGTCATCTAATTTTAAAAGAGAAGTACAAATTTCACCAATATCTTCAACAGAAGTTGAAATAATTGTTACAATGAGTTGGAATACTGGTAATTTAGCAAAATCATTTCAGATAAAAGAATCATTATTTAATGGTCAGTAAAATGAAAAAAAACAAAGGTTTTACATTGGTAGTTGCAGTTGTAGTTACATCCATGCTTTTGGTTATAGGTTTTATGCTAAGTGATGTTGCTGTAAAGCAATTAAAACTTGCAACCTCTAATGAAGAGTCACAATATGCGTTTTTTGCGGCGGACAGTGGTCTGGAGTGTGCAAAACATTGGGACTTAAGCAGTGCAGATTTAAGCCCTTTTGCTACAGCAACACCAGGAACTATTTTTTGTAATTTCCAGACTATAAAGACTGGTTTACAAACTGTCCCTACTAATCCAACACAGAGTAGTGTTATTGGTGGTGGAGGAATTGCAAATGCAACAAGTACTTTTTATCTAACCTATACAAAAGGTTGTGCCATTGTAACTGTAACAAAGAAAGCTAATGGTTATACAACAATAGACTCTAGGGGGTATAACACTTGTGATACAACATCACCAAGAAGATACGAAAGGGGGGTTTCAATTACATATGAAAACAAGCAGGATAATGATTCAATAAGAAAAGCTACATTGTTAAAACTTCAGTCTGCAATAGAAGCTTATAAAAGTGCAAATGGTACGTACCCAAACACTAGTATGGTGTGGAAGAGTTCTGAAGTTGGTGATCTGTGGTATTCTACCCCGGATTGGATACCTGGCTTGGCTCCGAATTTTATGCCAACATATCCACACGACCCAAGGGGGGTCGAGATAACGAAGGTGGCCATATGTCTTCCTAGTACTTGGCATAATGCTTATTTATATAAATCAGATGGTGTTAACTATAAATTAATTTCTCATTGTAGTTCAGAAAGTGGCTATTCTGTTTCTGATCCATTTTATGATCCTCAGAGACCAACATGGTCGTGGCAAGTTAGTTCAAATTCTGCCGTAACGGCTACTTGGTAGTGCTAATTTAACTTTTGGATTATAGTTATATAATGAATAGAAAAGTAGATCCTAAAGTTAAAAATAGGGCAGAAAAACTGAAAGCTTTAATAGAGAAGCATCGAAATCTGTATCATACATATGACAAACCAGAGATTTCCGACGAAGCTTACGATTCTCTCGTTTCAGAGTTGGGGCATCTAGAAGAAGCGTATCCAGAGCTTAAAAAGGATAGCCCCAACGAAAGGGTTGGGGGTGAACCTTTAAAGGAGTTTGTAAAAGTTAAGCATGAAATAAGACAATGGTCATATGATGACGCTTTTGATTTTTTTGGACTTCAAAAATGGGAAGAGAAAACTAAAAATTTTATTAGAAAAGAAAATCTAGAAAATGAAAAGTTAGAATATTGTTGTGAACTTAAAATAGATGGTCTCAAAATAGTTTTAACATATGTAGATGGAAAACTAGTTCGTGGCGCAACAAGGGGAGATGGAGAAATCGGGGAAGATGTGACAAGTAATATAAAAACAATTAAAACTATTCCATTAGAGCTTAATAAAAAAGTTTCTATTACTGTTGTGGGAGAAGCCTGGATCTCACATAAAGATTTAGAGAAGATAAATAAAGAAAGACAAAAAAATAATGAACCACTTTATGCAAATACTAGAAATTTGGCCGCTGGTTCTATAAGGCAACTTGATCCTAAAATTGCTAGTGGAAGAAACTTAAATTCATTTATATATGATATAGATTTGTACGAAAAGGATATTCCAAACACACAAGATGACAAACTCTCTTTATTAAGTAGTCTCGGTTTTAATGTTAACCCGTACCACAAAGTTTTATCTGGCCTAGATAAAGTTGATGAATATTATAGAGGTTGGATAAAAAAGAGACATGACTTGGATTATGGTTTGGATGGTGTAGTTATTAAAATAAATTCTACAAAGATACAAAACGCTTTGGGTTATACTGCAAAAAGTCCACGCTTTGGTGTTGCATATAAGTTTCCAGCAGAACAAGTAACAACTGTAGTTGAAGATATTGTATTACAGGTGGGCAGAACTGGGGTCTTAACCCCTGTAGCGCATTTGAAGCCTGTTCTGGTTGCAGGTTCCACTGTATCACGGGCTACGTTACACAATGAAGACGAAATAAAACGTCTTGATGTAAGAATTGGAGATACAGTTATACTTCAAAAAGCCGGAGATGTTATACCGGATATTGTTTCTGTGGTAAAAGAACTTAGAGATAGAAAATCTAAACCATATATATGGCCAACACATGTTGATGTGTGTGGTGGGGATGGGAGAATAGAAAGAATTCCTGGGCAAGCAGCGTGGAGATGTGTGAACAAAAATTCATTTGAACAGCAGAAAAGAAAGTTCTATCATTTTGTTTCAAAAAAGGCTTTAGATATTGTAGATTGTGGCCCAAGAGTTATAGATGTTCTTTTGGAAAATAATCTAATTTCAGAATACGCAGATATTTTTACTTTAAAAAAGGGAGATCTACTCATGTTGCCTAGGTTTGCAGAGAAATCGGTCGATAATCTATTGAAGTCAATACAGAAATCAAGCAACACAACACTGGCTAGATTTCTTGTTGGTATATCTATACCTCAGGTTGGTGAAGAGACGGCATATGACTTATCAAAGCAGTTTGGAACTTTGGAAAAATTAAGGAATGTTTCTTTTGAAAAGCTAGAGGTTATATCTGGTATAGGTCCAATAATAGCTAGATCGATTGTAGATTTTTTTGCTAATAGAGATAACAAAAAAATAGTCGATAATCTTGTAAAGGTACTAAAGATAGAAAAAGAAAAAGTCTCAAGTGGTAAATTGAATGGATTAAAGTTTGTTATTACGGGAACTATGGAAAAAATGTCTAGAGATGAAGCAAAAGATAAAATAAGAAGTGCTGGTGGGTTGGTGGGTGAGAGTGTTTCCAAAGAAACAGATTATCTTGTGTGTGGAGAGAATCCAGGTACCAAATATGACAAGGCAAAAGACCTTGGGGTCAAGATATTAGACGAAAACGGATTTTTGGCTATAATCAATTAAATACTATGATTACAAAAGACGAAATAAAGAAACTTGCTGATCTTGCCCGTATAGAGGTATCTGACGAAGAGGCTGAGGGTCTAACATCACAAATAGACTCAATTTTGGGCTATGTCGGACAGATACAGAATTCTACTGGAGATGCAAAAGCTGACGTCTCAAAATTAAGAAATGTCATGAGGGATGATGTTATAACTAATAATTCAGATGAGTATACTGAAAAACTTTTAAATAATGCACCATCTAGAGAAGGCAGGTACCTTAAAGTTAAGAAAATTTTATGATTGATATTTCAAAGTTAACAATTAAAGATCTAAATAAGCATTTAAAGTCAAAGGACTTTACTGTAAAGGAGCTTGCAGAAGCTTATTTAGAAAACATTAAAAAAAATAATTCTGATATCAATGCTTATCTAGAAGTATATTCTGATGTAATAGATCAGGCACAGGAATTAGATGAAAAAATAGAAAAAGGGGAAATAGGACCTCTTTTTGGTGTTCCGCTTGCAATAAAGGATAATATTTTAATTGATGGTAAAAAAGCAACCTCTGCATCAAAAATTTTAGAAGGTTTTGTGTCTCCATATGACGCAACTGTTATTAAAAAGTTAAAAGAAGCAGGAGCTTTGTTTTTGGGAAGAGCAAATATGGATGAATTTGCTATGGGTGGTTCGACAGAGAATTCAGCCTTTGGTGTAACAAAAAATCCTCTAGATACTTCTCGTGTTGCGGGGGGTTCTTCCGGTGGCTCAGTAGCAGCTGTGGCAATGAATGGCGCCTTGGCGTCACTTGGTTCTGATACTGGGGGCTCTGTTAGGCAACCATCATCTTTTTGTGGAGTTGTAGGATTAAAACCAACATACGGCTCTGTTTCAAGACACGGGCTTATGGCCATGGGGTCTTCTTTGGATGTTATTGGTCCTATTACAAAGACTGTAACTGATTCGGAGATTTTGTTTAACATAATAAAAGGTAAAGATTCTTTTGATAGCACAACTTTTGGTGATGATATATATGAGAAAAGAAAAATTGAAAATAGTCTAACTATTGGAGTGCCTTATCATATTCTAGAAAAAGGTGGAATTCCTGATGAATCAAAATCTAAGTTTGAAGAGGCGGTTAAAAAACTAAAAGATTTAGGCTATGAAATAAAAGATATCAAACTTCCTAATATCGAGTATTCACTTGCTGTATATTATATTATTATGCCAGCAGAAGTCTCATCCAATCTCTCTAGGTTTGATGGAGTAAAATTTGGTCTCCATGTTGATGGGGACAATCTTTTGCAGGATTATTTAAAAACTAGAGGTCAAGGCTTTGGTCCAGAAGCTAGAAGAAGAATTCTTATTGGTACATATGTTCTTTCTGCTGGATATCATGATGCTTATTACAATAAAGCTTTAATTTTAAGACAGAAAATTTCTGAAGATTTTAAGAAAGCTTTTTCTGAAGTTGATGCAATAATAACTCCAACAACTCCTGGTCCTGCATTCAAGATTGGAGAAAAAATTAACGATCCATTATCACTATATTTGGAAGATGTTTTTACAGTACCGGCAAATATTGTAGGCATTCCAGCCATTTCTATCCCAAATGGTGAAGTTGAATCACTAGGTGTAAAATTACCACTAGGTTTACAAATTATGGCTCCACATAACTGCGAGGATATCCTTTTTGAAATTGGTAAAAAGTTTTTGAATGAATAAAGTTCTACAGTTAAGTTTTTTTCTGATGTATAATAGTTACATATGGCAGACGAAAAAAAACCAGAAGCAAAACCAGAAGTTAAGAATGATAAAGCGACAGTGTTTGCTGAAATAGCAACTCTTATTATTGCTCTCATAATTTTTTCTGCTATCTTTAATTCGGTTACTTCTAAGATAAATTCAAATAGGTGGTTTTCTGCCGGACTCAAGGGTTTTATTGATGGAAAGAGTATTTTGTTGGCTCATACGCGACCTATAGCCTCACTTCAGAATGCTATAGGCGTAGGTGTTATAAATATGAATAAGGCTGATGTTTATGACAGCCCTGGCGGTAAAAAAATCGGTAGTCATAGAATGGGTGCAAGGGGAAAGATACTTCAGGGACCAGTCGAAATAGGTGGTAAAAAATATTGGTATGTGGACTACGATTCTGGGGTGGATGGTTGGGTAGATGAAAACAATATTGCATATGTAGATACTGAACCAAATGCTTTAGAGAAAACCTTGATATGGTTATTCTCAATGATCGGTTTGATAAAGATATTAATAATAATATTTTGTATATTGTGTTTCCTGTATATTCTTTATCTAGATTTTAAAATAAAACCAATTTTGGAAAATGAAAGAGTGTTGCTATATCCAGTTAGCGTAGAGGAAGAAAGAGTTAACAATCCAAAATGGCAAAGAATAGAGGCAAGCGCAGATTCACTAAACGAAAATGATTGGAAGATAGCTATTATTGAGGCAGATATAATGTTAGGTGATCTTTTGGATAAATTATCTTTGCCTGGCGACACAATAGGGGACAAGTTGAAGGTTGTAGAAAAAAGTGATTTTAGAACTCTAGATGATGCTTGGGAGGCACACAAAGTAAGAAATAGAATAAGTCATGATGGAGAAGGTTTTATTTTAAATCAAAGAGAGGCAAAGATTGTAATTGGCCTTTATAGGAATGTGTTTGAGGAATTTCAAATAATATAAAAAATTGGACCAGGACATCGTCGACGGATAATTTTGTTGCAACAAAATTTCCGCCTCCCCGGCTCTCGACCCACTCTGGTGAGTGTGTGCCCGCTCCGCCTTGCAAGTCCTGACGACATAGTGCTCGGCACTATGTCTGTCCGCAACAAGTATGAAAAAAGAACCCATAAGGGTTCTTTTTTCATACTTGTTGCGGGACCAGGACTTGCACCTGGGTCTGCAGGTTATGAGCCTACCGAGATACTGCTTCTCCATCCCGCTACAGGTCATTCTACAACTGTTTTTAGCACTTTGCAAGCACATATTTGTTTTTATGCAATTTTCTGCTATATTTTATGGATTGTCGGGGTAGCTCAATTGGTAGAGCGTGGGACTCATAAGCCCAAGGCAGTGGGATCGTAACCCACCCTCGACACAAACGTAGTTTTGTGCGAGGAGAAAGCCGTGTTACGGCTTTCGTGTGGGTTCGATGGACGGAGCGGGCACCTGGTCAGTAGACCAGGTCGCGAGTCGCGGACACGACATTTTTGAGCGACGGCGAAAAAATAGTCGCGGAAGTAACCCACCCTCGACACAAGACGTAATCTTGTGCACTTTAAATAGGGGACTGATCCTTATTTTTATAAATTGATTTCAGCTTAAAAATCTGCTACAGTTTTATCTGTTCGCATATATGCGGTCGTAGCTCAATTTGGTTAGAGCACTCCCCTGTCACGGGAGAGGCTGCCGGTTCAAGTCCGGTCGACCGCGCAACTTTTTCACTAAATAAATTAGCCACAAAACACGGGTGTAGTGAATTAGAACTGTGGTAGAATTTTGGTATATGAAAAAAGCAATCGAAATTATTTTTCTGGTTTTAAGTGCATTAATAATTATCGTATTAATGGCTGCTTTCCTGCTCTCTTATTTGGGTGGGCCAGTAACCACAAAAAGTGATATTGCCAGAATGCAGAAGGATATAGATAAGCATGGTATACCAGAAATATATACAAATAGTGAGTATGGGTTTGAATTTATATATAGCAAAGAAAGGGTTGAGGTGTTAAACAAATTAGATAATTTTCAAAATAATGTTGGTCAAAAAATTATTTCAATTCAGTTAAAAGATTCTAAAAATTCGCTGACTTGTATTGAAAGTGTAGATACTAGATGTAGTAATATTTTAGCAAATGGTAAAAATATAGTCGTTCAATATTCAATGAGTGGAAATGTAGTTGCAAGCACTAATTTGTTAAATGGTAAATCAGTTTTCTTCTCGTTGAGTTGTGACTCTATAGATACAGGAATGACTGGTAAAAATGACTATTGTGTAATTTCAGACCAAAGATTAGAAAACTTTAAAAAGGCTCTCTCAACATTTAGATTAGTTTCTAATCAGTAGTAATACGATTGTTGCATCATTTATCCTTTCAAAACTAGTTCTAACATCATCCATTAGGTCACGCTGAAATAAAAGCACCTAAAATAAGGACTTTTAAATTCTAACTTGGTATAATTTATAAATGAATAATTATGATCTAAACCAGGAAGAAGTATTTGCAAAGAGTATGAATGTAAAGTTTAAAGATAGTTTCGGTAAAGAATTGTTAATATGGTGGCTTTCAATAACTTTGATTTATATACTTTTGTATAATCAGTATTTGAATGACAGTTTTGTTGGGTCTACCGGTGGTCACATTGCAGGATTTTTTGGTTTATTTACCCCAGTTGGACTACTTTCTTTGGTATCCAGCATACTTCCAAATTATCTTATTGGAAATATGGTAGCTTTGGGTTTAATGGGGTTGATAATTTTTCTAGGAAGTAAAGCAAAAATTTCAGGGATTAAGAAAATAATGTTTATATTGATAATACTATTTACTGTAACTTATATTGCGGACATGTTTAGAACATTTGGTGGCCTTTTTGGAGAAGGATTTACTTCATGGGAAATAATGATGAATGGTAAAATTCCATCATTAAAATAGTATTTTATTATGAAAATACTGTTTGTGTGTAAATCAAATATTGGAAGGAGCCAGATGGCGGAAGCATTATTTTCACATTTTAATTCAGAACATACTGCATTTAGTGCTGGGACAGATGTTCCTGTTCAAAATGAAAATCAGTTGGTTTCAGAAATTGATACTAAATTAGTAAATACAATGACTGAAGAGGGTATAGATGTTACTAAAAAAGTCAGAAATCAACTTACACCTGATCCAGTCTATAATTCAGACAGAATAGTGTCCTTAATTTCTTTTGACGAATTACCTGAATATTTAAAGAATTCAAACAAACTGGAAACATGGGATGTGTCGGGTGCAGTAGGTGATGGTCAAGAATTTTACAATAACTTGAGGGATATAATAAAATCAAAAGTATTAGATTTTATTAAAATAATATAATCAATATGGAAAAACCTGGAATTGGTGTTGGAGTAATAATTCGTAGAGGTAACAAGGTTCTACTTGGTAAAAGAAAAGGGGCTCATGGCGCGGGTACATGGAGTTTTCCTGGTGGAAAATTAGATTTATGGGAAACACCAGAAGAATGCGCGATGCGTGAGGTTGAGGAAGAGACCGGTTTGAAAATAAAAAATCTAAAGAACAGTATTTACACAAATGATATGTTTAAGGAAGAAGGTAAACATTTCATCACACTATTTGTTATTGCTGACTATGATAGTGGCGAGCCAGAAATCAAAGAACCAAATAAATGTGAATCTTGGGATTGGTTCGAATGGGATAAATTACCTCAACCACTTTTTTTACCAATCTGTAACTATTTAAGCCAATCTCAGTCTCCATTTTAATAATTACCATACTAAAATATATTAGACAAATCTGGTTTTTCATAGTAAAGTATTTTTTACACATGGAAATATGGAATAAAAGAAAGACTTTCATAATCATTATCACTAGTCTTTTTTTTGTTTTAAGTCTCGGATCATTTGGTTTATCAATATGCAGTCACAATATTGATGTTCAGTATGAGAAACAGAGATTGGCAGAAGAAGCAAAGAGTGTAGAGTTTGAAAAGTTACAACAGCAATTAGCTGAGCAAGAAAGATTGGATGCAATTAACTCTTCTATATCAAAGAGGGTTATTAGCATTGATGGAACTGGTATAGATATTCCTACAGAAGGTAAGGCTGTTTTTGCTGACTTAACAGAAATGAAGATCAAGCTTATTAATGACGGAAAAATTGAACAAGAGTTGAATATTTTGGCAAAAGGTAAAGAAGGGTCAAGATACGAAACTCCTATCGGTGTATATAAAGTATTAACCAAAGAAGTTAGTCATCCTGTTTCAATAGGTAATATTTATATGCCGTACAGCATGCAGTTTTTTGGAAACTTTTTTATACATGGTATGCCACATTATGCAAACGGGGTTAACATTAGAGATGGAGATTCTGGTGGTTGTATTAGGCTTTCAAATGAAAATTCGAAGATTGTTTTTGATTTTGTAAAAATTGGGACTCCTGTATTTATTATTGAACCAGAAAAAGGTCAGGATACAGTTGCTATTGTAGAGTCATTCCACAAAGACTTTAGTAGTATAAGTGTCTTTCCAGAGGTTGATGCCAGTTCTTATGTAGTAGCTGATATAGATACAGGTTTTGTATTTGCTGAAAAGTCTTCTAAAGAGAAAATGCCAATTTCTTCATTGGCAAATATTATGACTGCCGTTATATCTGACGAAATATATCGAGATGACCGCAAAGTTCCTGTAAACATTTCTGGCGATCATGCTGGTCTAAATTATGATATGGAGAAAGGTGACGTGCTTACAATAACTCAAATGCTTAGGCCTCTTCTTATTGGCGGTAAGGATGTAGCAGGGGACTCTATCGCACATTCTGCTGGAAAGAGTATGTTTATTGGTCTTATGAATATAAAAGCAAAAGCACTAAAAATGTCAGATACAAAGTTCTCTGATGTGATTAGTAAGAATCCTGAGAATGTCTCTACTGCTAGTGATATGTTTAGATTAGTGAGTTATTTTTATAGGAAACATTCATATTTATCAAAGGTAACAACAGTTAAAAGTTATAAAATAGATGAAAGTTCTTCACATAAAAGTTATTCTTGGACGAATAATTCTACTTTGCTAGATCAGTCTGTGCTTATGACCCAACACGGAGAAACAGAAGATTTAAAGCAGGTTGCAACCAGTATATTTAATGTTCCAATTAATGGTAAAGACAGAAAAGTTGCTGTAGTTATTCTCGGCTCATCCTCAAAAGATGAAGATACACTATCTCTAGTAAATTGGCTAAAAGACACCTATAAATCTCAAGAGCTTGGAGTAAATTATTAGTCTGTTTATGTTAAAATTGTTCTATATATGAACAATTTTGGTTATACAAAAACTGAAGAAAAATTATTTAAGAAACTGAATACACCAGCAAAGATTCAAGATTTTTTGAATAAAATACCTTTTAATTTTGAAAAAAAAGGTGAGACCTGTATGTCTCCAAGAAGCGTGCTTTTGGAGAACAAAGCTCATTGCATGGAAGGTGCGTTACTAGCTTCAGCAATTTTGGAACATCATGGTTTCAAACCACTAGTACTTGATTTGAGGTCATCCAAAAAACCTTTTGACTACGACCATGTCGTTGCTATTTGGAATGAGGAGGGTTTTTATGGAGCTATATCAAAAACAAATCATGGAGTTTTGAGGTACAGAGAGCCAGTATATAAAAGCATAAGAGAGTTGGTAATGTCGTATTTTCACGAATATTTTTTGAACAATAATGGTCTGAAAACTTTGAGAGAATATTCTGATCCTTTTGATCTCAATCATTTTAATAAAATAAATTGGAGAACATCAGAAGTCGATCTTTTTGAGATACCAGAATATTTAGATAAAATAACTCACCACCAAATACTCACAAAAAAACAAATTAAAAATTTAAGGAAAGCGGATAAGATAGAAATAGAAATGGGGAAGATAAAGGAGTATGACCAAAAATAAAACTATGTGTTATATTGTTCGAATGCCGTTGTGGCTTAGTGGTAAAGCACCGTCTTGGTAAGACGGAGAGCGCGGGTCCGATTCCCGCCAGCGGCTCAAAATTAAACAAATTTTAAGTTTGATTGTGGATAACTTAATTTGGTACATACAATATTTTGGAACTATATTGTATTCATTAGCCAGGGTAGTTCAGTGGTAGAACACTGCTTTCGTAAAGCAGGAACATGAGTTCGATTCTCATTCTTGGCTCAAAAATCAAAAATGTTACACAGATTTAAATTAGGCATACTTTTACCAAAAAATTAAATCTACAAGTAAAATATAAATTTTAAACTAGTGGAGCTATAAATATAGATAAAATAGTCAATTTCGTATATATCATTATCAAGGTTTATTAATGTGTCGGCCCAATAATATAGTATATATAAATACATAAAAACATTTTCTATTTCTATCGATAATAAATTTAAAGGTGATGGCTTCGTCTGGGTAGATGTTTCATGCAAGTATTATTTTCAAATCTAATATTTCATTGGATAGTTAATGCTGATTTTTAAATTGTTTTCCCGCAAAAAGCTAGCTATTTTTTCTGTGAAAAAATACTAATAAAATTAAAAAGTTTAGTAGAAGAATATGACTAAAAATATAATCATTTTTCATATACATAAAAAAATCTGTTTGTTAAAATTATTAATAATAATCTATGTTTTTTGAACGGATAAAAAATTTAAAATTATATTTCACTAAAAATACTTTAGTGATATTTTTTCTACTTGCCTTTGTCGCGCTGCCATTGGAGCTCCATGCTGATAATGAAGTATTGGTCCAGGTGGATCCAATAGAGGTTGTGGCTCCTGAAGTGCCTGCAGTTCCAGAATTGCCTATCCCAGAAATAACTGAACCTTCAATTCTTGTTGAAGAAAATATTGAGCAGGCAGCAGATCCGCTAATCGAGAATCAAGTTGAGATAGATACGCAGATTCAAAATTCCACAGCAACAGAAATTTCTGTTGCTACAACTACGGATGAAATTTCAAATAATGAAAATATTCTTGACTCTGATTCGGTTTTAGATGAAGGTCAATTTTCAACCTCAACTTCAGTTTTAATTTTAAACGAAGAACAGGTTTCAACTTCTACTGAAAATATTATAAGTCAGAATTCTACAACTTCAGTTGAAACCCATGATTCACTTTCTGGTGGAGGTTCGCAATCTTCACAAATAGAAATTCCAACAATCGTTGAGCAAATTTCAGAGAATGGAAAAACAGTAGTAGTTTCAGCAACACCGGAACAGGAGTTGATTACACCGATGATAAACATTCCAGTTCAAACTGCTATACCAGAAATTTTTAAAGTGGGTGATGAAAGTAAAATTAAAATTCAGTGGAAAAATAACGGAGCTCAGGAAATGCAATTTGTTGCAACTGATGAAGATGGAAACGGTTACATAGATCACGTAGCATGGATAGTTCCACATTTGTCTACACAGATTTTTGAAATTATTTTAATTTCAAATGCTATGAGATTGGACAGTGCTAAAAATGTTATTGAGGATATTTATGATTTAGTTAAAACACGTGATCAAAATTATGTGAGTATTTTAGATGGGCAGTATGTGCGAGTTACATTTGAACATCTTTTGGATAATACACGTGACATTACATTGTTTGCTCGACCTGCTAGCTCCAGCTCTCCCGTAACGGTAGAAGTTTATACAATTGATGGTACATACGTTGGAACTTTTGCGACAATCGGTAGTGACGGAAGATACAGTCTAGTTCTTAATGGGCTTATAAATCCGACAGCAGTTTTTGATTTAAAGATTATTGGTAATATTGAGATAGACTACATCACTGACCCAAATGCTTACTGGGTGGGAGGTACTGGAAATTGGTCTGATTCAAACAAATGGGCTGCATCTTCTAACGGTGTGGCTGGAAGTTTTGGTGGTATTCCAGATGCAACAACTGCGGTATTTTTTGATGCAAGTTCTGGATCTGCATCTTCTGTAATTACCATAGATACTTCTGCGACTGCAGGCTCAATCACTATCAGTGGATATACAGGGACAATTGTTCAAAGTGAAGATCTTACAATTACAAACTCTGGTGGCCAGTCTGGAAATTATTCTCAGACATCTGCAGCGACATTTACAGCGACCAATCCTGAAACAAATACATTAACCGTGACAGGAAGTTTTTCTGTAAGCGCAGGTACATTTCGTCGATATACCGGATTGGGTATAAGTACAGACCCTTTCATAATTTATGATGTGTATGGACTACAGGGAATGAAAACTGCGACATCAAGTTCTTATAAATTAAACAACAACATAGATGCCACAAATACAACTGGTTGGAACTCTGGAGCCGGTTTTGATCCAGTGGGCAATTCAACTGTTAATACATTTACAGGAATTTTTGATGGAAATAATTTCACCATAAGCAATTTATTTATTGCCACAACGACATCAAGTTATGTGGGAATTTTTGGATATTCAACAAACCTTATTCAAAATGTATATCTTTCTGGTTTATCTGTTAGTGCAACAAGTACCGCGGGAACTGTAGGTAGTACTGGTTCAGCTGGATCGGATGGAGCATCACCAACTGCGGGTACTAACGGTGGTGCTGGTACTGCGGGTAGTGTTTTATATCTCGGTGGTTTGGTTGGATATAACACAGGAACAATTACAAATGTTGGAGTTGCGGGAAGTGTTACTGGTGCAGGAGGTGCTGGTGGTGCAGGAGGTGCTGGCGGTAACGGTGGAAACACTACAACTGGGACGAACACTGGTGGTTTAGGTGGTTCAGCTGTTAGTAATGCCGCTGCAATTGGCGGTACTGTGTATGTGGGAGGTGTAGTTGGATATTCACAACAAGGAAGTATTGCAACTGCAACAAGTACGGCAACAATTATTGGTACTGGTGGAGCAGGAGGTGCAAGTGGAAATGCAGGAAATGGAGGAAATGGATCAGTCACTGGAGTTGGAACTGGAATTGGTGGAGCAGGCGGTGCAGCTGCAGTAGCTGGAGCCGGAGGCGTTTCTTATGTTGGAGGACTTGTAGGATGGATACAAGCCGGGACAGTGAGTTCCTCTTTCACTACTGGAGAAGTTACTGCGCTAGGTGGTGCAGGTGGTAATGCAGGAACATCTGGTACTGGGGGTAATGCAGGAACTGGTGGTGGAGGATCAAATATTGGAGGAATTGGTGGTGCCGGTGCCGCTGGAGGAATTGGTGGTGTTTCGTATGCAGGTGGATTAGTTGGAAACAATTCAGGAACTATTGAAAATGGAAGTTATGCAACAGGAGTTGTCCAGGCAACTGGTGGTACACCAGGTAACGGTTCAGCGGGAAGTGCGGGTGGTGCTTCTGCCGCGGGTTCAGTGGCTGCTGGTGCATCTGGTGCAACTGCGACTGGAGGTGCTGGTGGTGCTGGAGCAATCGCATACGCTGGAGGACTCGTTGCTCAAAATGGTATATCAGGAATTATTTCAGGCGAAACTTTAGAAGTTTACGCTAGTGGTGTTGTAACGGCAACAGGATCTGCGGGTAAAAATGGTACTACGGGTGGAGCAGGTGGTAGTGCTTCACTTACTACTACAGGTACAGGTGGTGCTGGTGGAGCTGGGTCTGTTGGTGGTGCTGGTGGTGGAGCATATTCAGGTGGCTTGGTTGGATTAAATAATGGAGCGATTAGATATGTAAATTCAACGACTGGACTAGTTAGTGTCGTCGGTGGAGTTGGAGGAGTTGGGGGTACTGGAGGATCCGGTGGTGCAAAGGGATCAGCGGGAACATCTGGTGCCGGGGGTGCATCTGGTGCAGGTGGAGCTGGTGGTACTGCATATGTTGGAGGTGTTGTTGCAAGTAATCTTGGTGTTAATGCATTTGCATCTTCTACAAATGCTGTGTCTGGCACTGGTGGTGCAGGTGGTGCAGGAGCCACAGGTGTGGCGGCCCAGAACGGACTTGCTGGTATTGCTGGCGGAACTGGAGGTGCAGCTGGAGTTTTATATATTGGAGGAATTGCAGGTAACAGCACGTTGTCAGTTAGAGAAAGTTACCATACTACCGGTAGTGTAGTTGGTGTAGCTGGTGCAGGAGGATCTGCTGGCGCAGGTGGTGCTGGTGGTGCATGGACAGGTGGAACACAAGGTGCAGCTGGTGCTGCAACAGTTGGAGGAATTATTTATGCGGGAGGAGTTGTTGGACACAATACAGGAACTACAATTTCTGACTCATATTCAACAAGTAATGTAGAAGGAACATCTGGTGCTGGTGGAGCAGGTGCAAATGGTGGTAATGGATACACTTTCACAACAGGTGTAGCTGGTATTGCGGGTTCAGCGGGAGCTGCAGGTGGTATCGCTTATGCAGGTGGTGTTGTTGGGTACCTTAACAACGGAGAAATTCAAAATTCATATTCAACAGGTATTGCTACATCAACTGGTGGTGTTGGTGGACTCGGAGGTAACGGGGGGAATGGTGGAGCGGGAACTTCAAACACTGGTGGAGCAGGATCGACTGGAGCTGCTGGTGGAGCAGGAGGTGCAGCATTTGGTGGAGGAGTAGTTGGACAGATTATTCTAGGAACAGTTACTAGTAGTTACAATACTGGAAATGTTTTTGTTACTGGTGGTGCAGGTGGTTCTGCTGGAAATGGAGGAACTGGCGGTGTTGGTGGAACAAACTTTGCGGGTGGTATTGGTGCTGCTGCTGGAGCAGGAGGCGCTGGTGGTGTTGCTACTGCAGGAGGTGTAGCAGGACAAAGTGCTGGTGTGATTCAAGATACTTCGTATTCAACAGGTAATGTTACTTCACTTGGAGGAACTGCACAGGTTGGTGGTTCCGGTGGTACCGGAGGTGCGTCAGTGGGAACCTTTGTTGGAGCAGGAGCAGTAGGAGGTACTGGAGGCACGGGTGGTGCTGGTGCCATTGCGTATGCATCTGGAGTTGTTGGTAACAACACAAACACAATTATTAATTCTTATGCAAGTGGAACAATAACTGCAACAGCATCTGCTGGTGCGAATGGTGGTTCAGCGGGTCTTGGTGGCAGTAATGTTTCTGGTGGTGCTTCAAGTACTGGTGCTGCAGGAGCTACAGGTGGAGCAGGAGGTGCGGGTGCAGTTGCATATTCAGGTGGTATTGCTGGTTTAAATACTGCAAGTATAACTTCGGTAAATTTTGAAACTGGTTCTGTTACTTCAATCGGTAGTAATGGTGGAACAGGTGCAACAGGTGGTGCTGGTGGTATCGGTGGTACTGGAGCTCTTGGTGCAGCGGGTGGAACAGGTGGTGCGAGCGGTGCTGGTGGTATTGGATATGCAGGCGGTCTTGTTGCATTTAATTCTGCTGGAGTGGTGAATGATTCATATGCTGATATTGTTGTTACTTCAACAGGAGGATCATCTGGTATCGGTGGGACTGGTGGAGCTGGAGGTGTGGGTGCTGCTGGAGGTGTGGGAGGTGCCGGTGTTGTTGGAGCAGCTGGATATTCTGGTGGAGCAGTTGGTATGAATACAGGTTCTATACATGAGACATATTCTACTGGAAATGCGATAGCAACTGGAGGTGCCGGTGGAGCGAATGGTGGTGGTGGTGTTGGTGGTGATAGAGCAACATCTGCTGGAGGTGCTGGTGGAGCAGCTGGTGCTACTGCAACAAACCTTGGAGGTGTTGGATATGCTGGTGGGCTTATCGGATTTAATTCTACAAATGGAAGTGTGCAAGGTTCTTATGCAACAGGTAATGCAACAGCAACGGGTGGTGCAGGTGCAAATGGTGCTACGGGCGCAAATGGAGGAACATCAACTGGTGCATTTACTGGAGGAACTGGTATTGCGGGTGGTGTCGGAACTGTTGGTGGTGTTGGTGCAGCAGGTGGACTTATTGGATTTAGTGTTGGTGCTGTTGCATCAGATGTTTATGCAAATGGTAATGTTTCTGCAACAGGTGGTGCTGGTGGTGCTGGTGGAAATGCAGGAAATGGAGGTAATAGTGGCGCTGGAGTTGTTGGTGTTGCCGGAGTAGCTGCAGGTGCAGGAGGTGCTGGAGGAGCCTCGTATGCAGGGGGTGTTATGGGTTGGAATGGTGTCATAGCAGGAACAATTAATATTGCAAATAATACAGGAACGGTTAATTCAGCAGGTGGAGCAGGTGGTAATGGTGGTGCAGGTGGTAATGGTGGTGCGGGCGGTAGTTCTACGGGTGCAATAGGTGGTGCCGGTGGTGTAGGAGGCGCTGGTGGTGCCGGTGGTGCGGGGTATGGTGGAGGTATAGCCGGTTCAAATACTGGTGTTATTAGAAATACCAATTATACAATTACTACTATCACTGTCTCAGGTGGAACACCAGGTGTTGGTGGAAACGGAGGTAATGCTGGAGCATCCGGTAATATTTCTGGAAGTGCTGGAGCAACAGGTGGTGCTGGTGGTGCCGGCGGCGCAGGAGGCGCAACATATATAGGAGGACTTGCAGGAGATAATCCAGGACTTATAAATAATTCAATTGTAGTAGGAGATATTACAAGTAGTAATGTTGATGGTGGTGCTGGTGGTGCCGGCGGCGCAGGAGGAAACGGTGCAAGTGGAACTGGTGGTCACACTGGTGGAGTTGGTGGTGCCGGTGGAGCGGGTGGAGCAAGTGGAAACTTATATTTAGGAGGTCTTGTTGGTCAAGGGAACGGAAATATTGCAAATTCAAGTAGTGAGGGTGGTACGATTACCGCTACTTCTGGTGGTGGAGGTGCAAACGGTGGTTCAGGTGGCGCTGGTGGTTCAGGTGGTTCAGGAAGTGGAAGAAATGGAGTAGGAGGTGCTGGAGGTGCCGGCGGTGCAACAGGTGCACTTTTTGTTGGAGGAGCTTTGGGGGGTAACTCTGCTGTTGCTTATATCAATAACCTATTTTCTACCAATAATGTTGTTGTCAATGCTGATACAGGTGGCACAGGAGGATCTGGAGTTGCTGGTGTAAACGGTGCAGCTGGAAGTTCTGGAGGTGCCGGCGGTGCTGGAGGTATTACTCAAGCAACAGCATCAAATGCAGGAGGTCTTATTGGTTCTATTTCAGGAGCTGGAGTTGTATTAAAGGATTCTTATGCTACAGGAAATGTAACAATTACCGGAGACACAGGTGGTGCCGGTGGTATCGGTGGGGTAGGTAGTAATGCTATAAGTGCAGTTGCTGGAGGTGCAGGAGGCATAGGTGGTGCGGGTGGAGCAGGAGGTTTTGCATATGGTGGTGGACTTGTTGGGTTTACAAACACTGGAGTTTCGATTGAATCATCATATTCAACAGGTAATGTTACTGTTGTTGCAGGAAATGGAGGTAATGCTGGTGCGGGTGGTGCAGGTGCAACAGGTGGTGCATCGCAAGTGGGTGGTGCTGGTGGTGCCGGCGGCGCAGGAGGTCTTGGCGGTGCATCATACACAGGTGGACTTGTGGGTCTTGTAACCACAGGAAATATTTCTCATGCATCATCTACCGGTGCAGTGACAGGAACATCTGGAAACGGAGGAAATTCTGGTGCCGGCGGCGCAGGAGGCGCGGGAGGATCTTCTTCAGCAGGAACTGCAGGAACTGTAGGAACAGTGGGTGGTGCAGGTGGTGTAAACTTCACTGGTGGACTTGTTGGTGATAATACTTCACATATATTAAATTCTTATCATATTGGTGGAGCAGTTACTGCAACAAGTGGAAATGGTGGCGTGGGTGGGGCTGGTGGTGCGGCGGGCGCGTCTGGAACAATTACAAATGGTACTGCAGCGACGGGTGGTGCTGGTGCTGCGGGTGGTGTCGGAGGTGCAGTTTCAGTCGGAGGACTTGTTGGAAGAAATGGAGTAACTGCATTATCTGCAAGTATTACAGATTCATATGCAACAACTAGTGTTACAGCTGTTGGTGGAAATGGAGGTGCAGGAGGAGTGGGTGGTGTTGGTGGAGATGGTTCTGCTGGAACTAACCACGCTGGTGGAGTGGGTGGTGCAGCAGGTGCCGGAGGTGCTGGTGCGATTACTCTTGCAGCATCAGTTCAAGCGGGGGGACTTGCGGGTCAAAATGTTTTAGGAACAATTACAAATAGTTATGCAAAAACAGGAACTGTAACAGCGACTGGTGGTACGGGTGGTGCTTCTGCGCTTGGTGGTGCTGGTGGTACTGGTACAGGTACAGCGCTTAACGGTATTGGTGGAGCGGGATCAAACGGTGGTGCAGGTGGTGCTGTTTATGCTGGCGGTCTTGTTGGATACAGCACTGGTGTTATCCAAGATGGATCATATTCAAAAACAACACTTACATTAACAGGCGGTACTGGGGCAAACGGTGCAAATGGTATTTCAGGTTCATCAGGTACTGGTGTTGCCGGAAGTGTTCCTGGTACTGGTGGTGCTTCAGGAGTTGTTTATGCAGGAGGTCTAGCGGGATACGCAACAGCAGATGTTATTTCTTCTTACGCCAGCTATGATGCCGGCGCGGGAACAGGTAATATCTCTGTGACAGGTGGAACTCCAGGAAATGGTGGTAATGCTGGTAATGGTGGTTCAGGAAAAGCAGGTGGAAGTGCTGGTGGAGCTGGTGCTGTTGCAACACTTGGTGTTGGAGGCGCATCTTCTGGTGCGTTTGTGGGTGGTCTAATTGGATTTAGTTCTGGTGTTATTACATCTTCATACGCAACTAACTTAAGTATTTCTGGAAGTGAGCAGGCAGGAGGTAATGGTGGTACTGGCGGAAATGGAGGAACAGGAGTTGGTGCATTTAACGGTGGTGTTGGTGCAGTTGGTGGCGCAGGAGGTGCCGGTGGTATTCGTGCATACGGCGGACTTGTTGGTGATTATCTATCAACACTTGGTTCGATTCAAGATACTTCATATTCAAATATAAATATTTCTGTTACAGGCGGTACTGGTGGTAATGGTGGAAATGGTGGTGCTGGTGGAACATCAGGAGCAAGTCAGTCGAGTGGTACGGCAGCTGTTGCTGGTGTTGGTGGAAATGGTGGTGCCGGTGCCGCGACATATGGAGGAGGGTTGGTTGGTCGTATCACGGGTACTACACAAGTAATGAGAATTTCAAATGTTTATGCAACTGGTAATGTCAGTGTTGTGGGTGGCACGGGTGGAAATGGTGGTACAGGTGGTACTGGTGGTGATGGCTCAACTGGAAGTTCTACTCACACAGGATCCGCCGGGGGATTGGGAGGAGTCGCTGGTGTTGGTGGTGAAGCAGATGCAGGTGGATTGATTGGTTTATCCAACTTAACAACTGGATCAATTGACTATCTTTCTAACTATGCAACTGGCAGTGTTAGTGCAACTGGCGGAAATGCAGGTACTCAGGGAACTTCTGGTGCAGGAGGATCTTCAGCTTCAGGTGCTACTGGGGGCGCAGGAGGAGCTGCAGTTGGAACTCCACCAGCAGGCGGTGCGGCATATGCAGGTGGACTTATTGGCATTCATAGAATTACAACAACACCTGCGGGCAGTAGTATTGCAAATTCATATTCAACCGGAGTTGTCAGTGCACAAGGTGGAGTTGGTGCTGTTGGTAGTACTGGAGGCGCAGGTGCAACAGGGGGAACAATAGGTGGCGCCGGTGGTGCAGGAGGTGCGGGAGGAATTGGCGGTGAAGCAGATGCAGGTGGGCTTGTTGCTCTTGCGAGTGTTACAACAGGATTTATTCACTATCTAGATAATTATTCTATTACTAGTTCTGTAAGTGCAACAGGAGGTGTATCAGGTGTTGGCGGAAGTGCTGGTAGTTCAGCTTCTGGAGGATCTGGAGTTGGAGGTGCAACAGGTGCGAGTGGTGCGAGTTCAGCCGGAGGCGCAGCATACGCTGGTGGACTTGTTGCACAGACAACAAACACTGCAAGTAATAACTTACAAATTACTACAAATTATTCTACGCGAGCAGTGACTGCGACCGGTGGTGCTAGTGGTAACGGAGCAAATGGTGTTGCTGGAGGTGCAGGTGGAACAGCTTCAATCGGAGGAGTGGGTGGTGCCGGTGGTGCTACAGGAGCCGGCGGTGCAGCATATGCTGGCGGACTTATTGGTTCAAACGGAACTGCTGCGGGAGCTGGTGGTGGAATCATAGAAAATTATTCATATGCAACTGGAGCAGTGAGTGCAACCGGAGGAGCTGTTGGAACTCCAGGTAATGGAGCATCAGCAGGTGCAAGTAATAGTGGTACTGCAACAACAGGAGCAACTGGTGGTGCCGGAGGTGCATCAGGTGCCGGAGGTGCAGCATATGCTGGCGGACTTGTTGCAAACAATGCTGCTACAGGAGTTATTTTAAATTCGTATTCAACAAGTACTGTTACATCTTTAGGACAAACTGGTGGTACAGGTGGAACTGGGGGAACTGGGGGTAATGCATCTCTCAGTACAGGTATCGGAGGAACAGGTGGAGTTGGTGGTGCAGCTGGTGCAGGTGGTGCTAGTTATGCTGGAGGTTTTGTTGCAAACAATGTAAACGCAGCGAACACAATTACAACTAGTTATTCGGCAGGAGCAACAGTACAAGCTACTTCTGGTACTGGCGGTATTGGTGGTATTGGTGGAAATGGTGGAGCTCCAGGGACTGCGGTTGCTGGTGGTGCCGGTGGATCGGCAGGTGCAGCAGGCGCTGGTGGAGTACTATATATAGGAGGTTTCGTTGGATTTAATAACGGTACGATTCAGACAAATTCATATTCATCAGTAGCTGGAGTCACAGGAATTTCAGGTGCCGGTGGTCAAGGAGGTACAGGAGGAAACGGTGCTAATGGTGCAGATGGTACGAGTGGTGCTGGTGCTACTGGTGGGGTTGGAGGCGCTGGAACAGCAGGAGGTGCTGGAAGTATTGGATATGGCGGTGGATTTGTTGGATGGCACAACACTGCTAGAACAATTAGTGATGCGTTTGCGCGAGGTGACTTCACGCTTTCTGGTGGAGCAGGAGGTGCAGGAGGAACAGGAGGTAATGGTGGTAACGGAGGTAATGGAGCATCTGCTGGTACAGGAGGTACGGGTGGTGCAGCTGGAGCAAGTAGTGCTGGTACTGTTGGTGGGCTGCAACACGGGGGAGGATTTGCTGGATATAACTTAGGAACTATAACAACAGTTTATTCAGTTGGCGCGGTTTCAGTTACAGGCGCTGCTGGTGGTGTTGGAGGTAACGGAGGAAATGGTGGTGCCGGTGGTGCTGGTGGTCCAACTGGTGCTGGAGGTGCAGGTGGTGCACAAGGTGCAACTGCCGCAGGAGGTGCAGGTGGTGCACTTCATGCAGGAGGATTGATTGGATACAATTTTACTGCCGGAGTAGTTGCTTATTCATGGACAGCGGGTACTGTAACAACTGTTGGTGGTGCAGGTGGTAACGGTGGTGTTCGAGGTCTTTCTGGTACAGGAGGAACTGGAGGCACTGGTGCTGGAGGTGCCGGTGGTGCTGGTATTGCCGGTGGTGCTGGAGGTGCAGGAGGTGCAAGTAATACAGGTGGTCTTGTTGGTTCAAATATTACGACAGGATCTTTTCATACAAGTTATGCATCAACAACAGTTACTATGACGGGTGGTGTTGGAGGAGCTGGTGGAGTTGGTGGAAAGGGAGGTAATGGTGGCATAGGTGGATCTGGTGGAAATGGTGGTGCAGGTGCTGTCGGATTGGTGGGTGGTGTTGGTGGTGTAGGTGGTGCTGTTACGGGTGGTGGTTTAGTTGGAAATAATACTGGAACAATCACAAACGCCTACGCACTTGGTAATACCACAGCGACTGCGGGAACTTCTGGAGTGGGTGGTGTCGGAGGAGCCGGTGGAAACGGTGGCGCTGCTGGTGGTGCTAGTGCTGGTACAAATGGTAATGGTGCAACAGGTGGAGCTGGTGGTGCAGGAGCAAATGCACATGTCGGCGGATTATTAGGAGCTCACAATACTTCTGTTGTTACAAATACGTATTCAGTAGGTGTTCCTTCAGGAACTAAAACAAATGGAGTTGCTGGTGGTGCCGGTGGTGCAGCGGGAACAGGTGGTACAGGTGGTTCATCCGGAAGTGCTGGTGCAACTGGAGCATCTTCGTCAACACAATATGTAGGAGGTCTAACTGGTAATCCAGCTGGAGGCACATATTCATCAAACTATTGGGATACAGGCACATCTGGATTTATAGCAGGTGACGGAGTTGGTAACGGAGCAGATCCTTCTGGAATGACTGGAAAGTCAAATTCTGAAATGAAACAAGAAATTACTTTCTCTGGCTGGGATTTTACTACTTTGCCAGTATGGCAAATAGTAGAGACTAGTACTTATCCATATTTTAATTATCAATATGAACCTGATGCACCGACAAATATTATCGCAGTCGGTGGCAATGGTCAGGCAACAATTACATTTACACCACCAGCAAATACTGGAGGGTCTTTGATAACTTCTTACGTGGTGACATCAAGTCCTGGCGGATTTACAGCAACAGGAGGTTCATCTCCTATAACAATTACAGGTCTTACAAATGGAACGACTTATACGTTTACTGTTACTGCAACAAATGCATATGGAACAAGTATATCTTCTGGGACAAGTAATTCTGTAACACCAGCAACTACACCTGACGCACCAACTGGTGTTACAGCAACTCGTGGAAATGGGGAAGCAACAATTACATTTACAGCACCTGTTTCAAATGGAGGTGCATCAATTTCATATTACACAGTGTCATCAAACACTGGAGGTTTTGTTGCTTATGGTGGGTCATCTCCTATAACAATTACAGGACTGACAAATGGTCAAGCTTATACATTTACAGTGACAGCCACAAACTCTGTTGGAACAAGTACTCCTTCAAGTACTTCAAATTCTGTAACACCAGCTACAGTTCCAAACGCACCGACCAGTGTTACTGCTGTTGGTGGAAATGGACAAGCAACAATTTCTTTTACAGCACCAATAGATAATGGTGGCGATACAATTTCATATTACACAGTGTCATCAAACACTGGAGGTTTCGTGGTGTATGGCGGCTCATCACCAATAGTTGTGACTGGTTTAACAAATGGAAGTTCATACACATTTACAGTGACAGCAACAAACTCTGTTGGAACAAGTACTGCATCAGGAGCAAGTAATTCTGTAACTCCTGCAACAGTTCCAGACGCACCAACTATTGGAACAGCTACTCGAGGAAATGGACAAGCAACAATTACTTTTAGCGCACCTGTTTCAAACGGTGGGTCTGCGATAACTTCATACACTGTTACTTCAAGTCCAGGAGGATTTACTGCAACAGGTGGATCATCGCCATTAACAGTGACAGGACTCACAAACGGTCAAGCATATACATTTACAGTAGTTGCAACAAATGCTGTTGGTGATAGTTCTGCATCGAGCGCAACAAGTAGTGTGACACCAGCAACTACACCTGACGCACCAACTGGTGTTACAGCTGTTCGTGGAAACGGCCAGGCGACAATTTCATTTAGTGCACCATCCTCAAATGGAGGAGATGCAATTTCATATTACACAGTTACATCAAGCACTGGTGGACTTATTGCATACGGAGCTTCTTCACCAATAACAGTAACAGGACTTTCAAATGGAACAGCTTATACATTTACAGTGACAGCAACAAACGCAGTAGGAACAAGTACCGCATCAAGTGCAAGTAATTCAGTTTCTCCTGCAACAGTTCCAGATGCACCGATAATTGGAACTGCAACAGCTGGTGATGGTCAAGCAACTGTCACATTTAGTGCTGGCGCGAGTGATGGATATTCTTCAGTACTATATTACACAGTGTCATCTAACACTGGAGGATTTGTAGTTTATAGTGGTGCGTCACCTGTAGTTGTTACAGGTCTTACAAATGGAACAACATATAACTTTACAGTTACTGCAACAAACGCAGTTGGCACAAGTTCACCATCAACTGCAACAAATTCTGTGATGCCTGTTACTGCACCAGGTGCTCCAACAAGTGTCACAGCAGTTAGTGGAAACGGGGAAGCAACAATTACATTTACAGCACCTGTTTCAAATGGAGGATCAGCTATCACAACATATACAGTGTCATCTAACACAGGTGGATTTACTGCGACAGGAGGTTCATCACCAATAACAGTAACAGGTCTGACAAACGGAACAACATATACTTTCACTGTCACAGCAAGCAATGCTTATGGTACAAGTACACAATCAGCAACAAGTAATTCTGTAGTTCCTGCAACAACTCCTGATGCACCAACAAGTGTCACAGCAACAAGAGGAAATGGACAAGCTACAATCACGTTCACAGCTCCAGCTTCAAATGGTGGATCTGGAATAATACGATATACAGTCACTTCAAACACTGGAGGGTTTACGGCAGAGGGTGGGTCTTCACCAATAACAGTAACAGGACTTTCAAACGGAACAGCATATACATTTACAGTTACGGCAACAAACGCAGTGGGAACAAGTACAGCATCTAGTGCAAGTAATTCTGTAACACCAGCAACTACACCAGATGCACCAACAAGTGTTACCGCAGTACGTGGAAATGGTGAAGCAACAATTTCGTTTACTGCTTCAGCAAGTAATGGCGGTTCAAGTATTACAACTTACACAGTGTCATCTAACACAGGAGGATTTACAGCAACAGGTGGCTCATCTCCTATAACAGTGACTGGTCTTACAAATGGAACGACATATACTTTCACTGTTACTGCAAGTAATGCATTAGGCACAAGTACACAGTCATCGACAAGTAATTCTGTAGTTCCTGCTACAAGTCCAGACGCACCAACTATCGGAACAGCAACAGCTGGTAACGGGGAAGTTACAGTTACATTCACTGCACCCGTTTCAAATGGTGGCGATGCAATTTCATACTACACAGTGTCATCTAACACTGGAGGTTTCGTTGTGTACGGCGGTTCATCACCAATAGTTGTAACTGGTCTTACAAACGGTCAAGCCTATACATTTAGTGTTACTGCAACAAACGCAGTGGGAACAAGTTCTCCATCATCTTCAACTAGTTCTGTAACACCTGCAACAAGTCCAGACGCACCAACTATCGGAACAGCAACCTCAGGAAATGGAGAAGTTACAGTTACATTTACACCACCAGCTTCAAACGGAGGATCTGCAATAACTTATTACACTGTTACATCTAATACTGGAGGACATATTGCTTATGCTGGCTCATCACCAATAACAGTAACAGGACTTTCAAATGGCCAGGCTTATACTTTCACTGTTACTGCAACAAATGCATATGGAACAAGTACAGCTTCATCTGCAACTAGTTCAGTAACTCCAGCAACTGCACCAGATGCACCAACAAATGTTGCAGGATCTATTGGTGACACTGTCGCGAATGTTTCTTGGTCAGCACCAGCTTCAAACGGAGGATCTGCAATAACTTATTACACTGTTACATCTAACACAGGAGGTCACTCAACAACTACAAGTAACACAACAGCTGTAGTTACTGGTCTTACAAACGGAGTGACTTATACATTTACGGTTACAGCAACAAATGCACTTGGAACTAGTACAGCATCTGGAACAAGTAACGGAGTGACACCTGCAACTGTTCCTACAGCACCATTAAACCTTGCAGCTACAGTGCAAGATAGTAGCATTGATCTTTCTTGGTCAGCACCTTCATCAAACGGTGGATCAACTCTTACTGACTATATTATCGAATATCAACTTTCTAGTGGTGGAACATGGACTGTATTCTCAGATGGAGTAGGAACAACACCCGCAACAACAGTTACAAGTTTGTCTAATGACAACTCATACGATTTTAGAATTTATGCAAAGAATATTGTTGGAACAAGCACTGCTTCATCTATTGTAAGTGCAACGCCGGGACCACCAGCGCAGGTTTTGGTACAGGGCTTTAGTGATTTAACTTCACCAAGTATTGGAACTGACATTAGAATAACTAACGAAGGATCTGTTACATATGAGTATCAATATACATGGTGTATTACTGACTCATCATCAAACCTGTGTGGAGGTGGAGACGATATATTTAGTTCAACTGCTGCAAAGTTTATAGATTCAAGTGAAAATTTTGATACTACACTTAACTCAACAGTTCCAACAACAGGAAGTTATTGGTTCCATTTAACAGTGAACTTTGGTTCTGATTCCTCTGTAGCTTCACAATCATTCACAGCTGTTTCTGGTTCTGCAACTTCACCAGATGCACCAACTATTGGAACTGCAACAGCTGGTGATGGTCAGGCTACTGTAACATTTACAGCTCCATCATATGATGGTGGTTCGCCTATAACTTACTATACTGTTTCTTCTAATACTGGTGGATTTGTAAAATATAGTAGTGGTTCTCCAGTAACTTTAACAGGTCTTACAAACGGCCAAGCGTATAGCTTTAGTGTTACAGCTACAAACGCAGTGGGTACAAGTACTGCATCTAGTGCAAGTAACTCAGTAACTCCAACAGCTGTAGTAAATCCACCTTCTGGCGGTGGAGGGGGCGGAGGGGGCGGAGG
>CAZPGQ010000001.1:0-90293 GCA_964586695.1 uncultured Candidatus Saccharibacteria bacterium | reverse complement strand
AGCTATTTCGGAGAGAACCAGCTATTACCAGGCTCGATTAGCTTTTCACTTCTTATCACAAGTCATCCGAAGATATTGAACGGTCTACCGGTTCGGGCCTCCCTTCTGATTTCTCAGAAGTTCACCCTGCTCATGACAAGCTCGCTCTGGCTTCGGGTCTGTAGCACACGATTATTAATTCGCGCTATTCACACTCGGTTTCCCTAAGACTCCATCCGGTGAAGGACTTAGTCAACCGTGTACTACAACTCGTTGGCTCATTCTTCAATAGGCACGCCGTGACGGATCGCACACTATGTACTACTAACTTCTGTTCTAAATAGTGAAGCCGAGGTGTGGCCGGGGGATGCGAAACCCCGACCACTATACACTCAGCAGTGCGGTTTCTACGAGCTTGCTCGGATATTACTAACTGTTGATTTTGACTCTCACGATCCCCAGAGGGTTCTATGAGAACTAGGATGGGCCATCCACCCTAAATATCGGTACCCAGTCAGCTCACCTCTCGCATTCCTCTCACTATTTAAAACAGAAGCGTAACGCACACTGTGCGACCCGCTCCGACTCCTTGTAGGCATATGGTTTCAGATCTATTTCACTGTCCTTATCGGACTACTTTTCACCTTTCCCTCACGGTACTAGTTCACTATCGATCTCAAAATGTATTTAGCCTTACCGGTTAGTTCCGGCAGATTCCTCCGAGCCACACGTGTCTCGAAGTACTCAAGAACAGAAACAAAGAAGATATTATATTTTCACTTACGGGACCATTACCCTCTAGGGTCGTGCTTTCCAGCACATTCAGTTAACATAATATTTTTTAACTTCTCTCATAATAAATTATGACGTTTCTGCCTTACAACCCCACCCCGCTATCCTCATTTATGTCTTGCGACACAAACAAAGATAGAAGGGTGGTTTGGGCTTCTGCGTTTTCGCTCGCCGCTACTTACGCAATAACAATTGTTTTCTTTTCCTCCGGGTACTGAAATGTTTTACTTCCCCGGGTGCACGCTCTACGTAATTCGTAGAGCAACGACATATAGTCGTTAGGTTTCCCCATTCAGAGATTTACGGATTAACGGTTGCTAGGCACCTCCCCGTAACTTATCGCAGCCATGCTACGTCTTTCATCGCCATTTTGAGTCAAGGCATCCACCATACGCCCTTAAATTTCCCATTAGGAAATTTAAAAACCACAAACTTGAAATCACGACCACTCGCAATTCCAAGTCTTTACTTTGTCCTGTTACATATAATTAAACATATAACAGTTCGTTCCGTGCTCCTACAATCAAAGCACGAAACTATTTTACTTTTACTTCCATCTACATCTCCGAAAAGACCCCGCATCTCGTACTTTGCAGTACGGACACGAATTCTAAAAAGTGTGATGGCATGAACCCTTGAGAGTGACTCCGTCAAACTCGCGGGAATATTTTCAAGTTACTATCAGATATTCTTTAAAAAAAATCCGCTCGACTGAGCGGTACTTTTAGGCAACAACCAACATAGGCTGTTATCTATACCGCTTAGTTAATTGATAAATTTTTAACATATCTGAGATAACGCACAGTATATACTAGTGCTTATATAGTGTCAAATACCACAAACCTCCCAAAAAGCCTTGTAAAATATACCTATTATAAAGACCAAAAAACTCCCTTTCGGGAGCTTTTTAGTTAACCTAAAAAAGGTTAAATAATGACTATCTGTGTGACATATTTTCCTTCACCTTCTCGATAGCCTTTGATGCAGCATCCTGTCCTCCTAGTCCAAAAGCCAGACCTAGAGCAAGAGAAACCGCTACAACAAAACCTGTAAACAAAGTCTGGATAAATGCACCAGCAATGCCCATCTGTGATAGAGCAACTAGAACTGCAAAAACCCATACTGCCCACTTTGCTACTGTACTTGCGAAACCAGCAGAATTAAGTCCTGCAGATTTAGCTGATGCTGAAACAACTCTTGAAACAACATCTCCAACAACTCCTCCAACAAGTAGAATAAGAACAGCGATTATAAGTTGTGGTATGTATCCTAGAACTATTTGCTGTAGAAAAGCAGTTACTTGATTAAGACCAAGAACATCAAAACTTGCGATCAAGAATACAACTATTATGAAGTACTTTACCAAGCCTCCAATAAAGTTTCCTGAGTTCAAGTTAAGACCCGCACTCTTAACAAATTCTTCGAAGCCAGCTCGTCTCAAAGCTTCATCGAACTTTATCATCTTCATAAAGTGTGAAATTGCTTTTGAGATAGCAGCTCCAATAGCCCAACCAATTATTAAAATAACAAGTGCAACTACCAAGTTAGGTATGAACATAATCACACCTGCCCATAGTCTAGTGAAAGATGCACTCAAAACGTCTCCCCATGTTTGTAAAACCATAAACTTATATTAAATGAATAATGCCTATATTATAACATAGGGCATTTTCCATTTTCTACACCTTAAAATATAGCTGTGAATAAGAAAAACGGGTGTTTCCTAGACTATACCAGTCTTATTTAGAATCTTTCTGTGCGGATAGTCCAAAATATCTCGTATCAGTTTGTCGAACATACTTATTCTGTATTTAAAATCTTCTGTTGTGAAATGAGCATAACGCAACTCCTTACCTATTTCGGCTTCAAGAGTTTTGATTAGATTTTCTAAGTTAGACTTTTTTATACCATCACCCACGATCAGAATATCGATTCTACTTTCTGCTTCTTGTAAAAACACTCCAGCAATTACTATAAGTTTTATGTTTCCTATTTTACTAACCTTTCTAATTATCTCTTTTGGAAGTAGAGGTTCTATGTTTATCAAAAAGTTCTGAAGCTGAGTTAAATACGAAAACTGAGTCTCCAAAACAAAACCGTGACCACCTCTTTTTTTTGCAGAAGCTCGTCTTTTTACTAGACCCATTTTTTCCAAGTTAGACATTTCCCTTCTCACTTTTGGAGAATCTACTTTTGCTCTTTCAGAGATTTCCCCTGTATCAAAAACCGTCTCTGGGTTAAAGAGAAAAAGTCTCATTATCTTTACTTTGGCTTCTGAGCCGAATAGTTTTCCAAGTTGTTCCATATTTTTATTACCTAGGCATTATAAGGTAGTTTTAATAGAAAAGCGATAATTGACTTTTTTTCGATAAATTATATTAAAACTTACAAAAAATCAGACATTTCTGTCTGATTTTTTGTAAATAATTAAGGTCACTTTAGGTCACAGGTTTTGAGTTCGCCGTCGCTCACTCAAACCCGCGACCCCGTCTCGTGTTCGGTTTTACTAAACCGAAGTCGCTCCGACTTGCAAAGGTTCCTTAAATAATTTCCAATTATTTAAGTGTAACCTTTGCACCAGCTGCCTCAAGATCCTTCTTTAGCTTCTCTGCATCCTCCTTCTTCATTCCATCCTTTAGTTTACTTGGAGCTGCATCAACTAGGTCCTTTGCTTCTTTCAAGCCAAGACCTAGAGCTTCTTTAACAACCTTGATAACTGCAATCTTTGTTGCACCACCGTCTGTTAGTTCAACGTTCATTGTTGACTTCTCTTCTGCTGCTGCACCCGCTGCTGCTGGAGCTGCTACTGCAACTGCTGCTGCAGAAACACCAAACTTCTCTTCTAAGTGCTTTACTAGTTCGTGTAGATCTAGAACTGACATTTTTTCGATAGCCTCAACTACAGCTTTGAATTTTGCTGGAGTTTCAACTACTGCTTTTACTGTTGTATCTTCCATAATATTATAATTTAGTTATTAATCTTTTTTACTTTTAGCTATCTCACTTAGTGCCATAACAAATCCCTGTATAGGTGAATTGATAAGGTTGACAAACTGAGCTTGTAGAGTTTTTAGTCCTGGGATTTGAGCCACAGAAACCATCTCTGCCATATCCATAAACTTACCTTCAAATACTCCTCCAAGAATTTTGATTTTTCCATCAAACTTCTTTTGGAAAGTGTATATCTCTCGAGCAGAATCCAAAGGATCCTTACTGTATACTATTCCTGTTTCTCCAGGCATATCCGGCAAAGTTCCAGCAAATCCAGCTTCGTTTAAAGCTTTCTTTGTTAGAGACTTTTTTGCAATAGTATATCCAACACCTTTTGTTCTAAGAGTCTTTCGAATCTCAGATGACTCAGTTACTGGCAGAGCGTGAAAGTTAATGAACACGATTGATGAAGAATCCTTTACAATGCCTTTCAGCTTTTCAAGAATTTCTCCTTTTTTCTCTTTATTAATTGCCATAAATATTTGAATCTTTAAAAATCTTTCTCCTCACATCTCTCGAAAAGCAATCTATCTAGCCCTGCTGGGCTAGCGAACTTCTCGTCGTTCAAGAAAATTATTAATCGATTACGATTGTAATTTTCTAAACTCCTGCGAAAGGCTTTTCTCAAGACATGAGTCTACAATTTTTAAAGAGCTATTCTGATAATACGACCTAAGGTTAAATAGATTTTACAATCTCGGGCGGAAATTAAGGCTTTTATGCCACCACCTGTCTTTGACCTTACGAGGAATACAATACAAAAAAATACGTGCAAAGTCAAACCAACCCTACTCCTCAACAAATAGGCGTTTAATAAAATTAAAGCCTCTAGCTGGCCAAGACAAAACCCCGCCTACACTCGCCTTTTCTGGAGCTTTAAAAACTTCTATGACATTTGCAACTTGCTCTGATTTTTCTATTGTTTTTTCATCAATATTTTCCGAGACTTCGACTTTTTTGACTTCGGGTTTTGAAGCTATTTCAACAGTTTTTTTCGTAGAGCCAGAGCTGGTTTTATATTCAGCTGAAATTTTAACCAGCTTATCTTTAACATCATTTATCTGGCTTTGAATACTCGCGACATTTGCATCAACTTTAGTTGGAGTTGTTGTAACATTCACAAAACTTGTAACAGCAAAGGTTTTTCCAAGCGGGTTAAGCAAAGAAATATTTTCAGTATATATTCGAGTAACATTATCATCGAAAATGATAGCTTTTCCTGGTAGGATTATTGTATCTTTTGGAAAAACAAAATCTTTGTTGTCCCCTATTATTTTCCACCCTTCAAGGTTAAACTCCATTTTCGATTTATTTGTAACACTCAAACCCCCTACGACTTTTGATATAACTATGTCTGGAGAAATAACCTTTACTACAATCCTGCTCACGGCTTGTTTGTCAGAAGCTCGGCCGTTAACTACCACAGCATACTCACCCGGAAAAGAATATTGATGACTTACAATTTTTCCTTGAGCAGTAGCGCCGTCCCCAAAAGACCAATCGTAATATATATTTTGTTCAGAAACATTCTGTAACTTTGTAGCATCAGATTGAAAAGCTATATTATTTCCAACTGAAGTTAACCTGTCTCTACCTGCAGATATCTGAAAATCAATTTTAGTATCTATTGTTCCCAATACAGCTGGTGAGGAATGTGAAGAATACACCACCCCACTTGTTTGACTCGAAACGACAGATTCATTACTAGAATTTGAAGTAGTGGTTCTATTACTCGAGGTTGTTGTAGCATTGGAACTGCCTGACCCAAACACGATATCTTGAGTAGCAGTAAAAGCATTAAGACTTGTTCTACCTTTTATTTCCACAGTTAAAGTAAACGTTCCAGTACTAGAATCCCTATAAATAAAATTCTTATTTGCTGTATTTTTAGACATTGTTGTCGATACTGGATTCAAAGATGTACTCAAAAACTCACCAGTAGGTGAGCTTGATTTAAAAACAAAATCCATAGTTTCTACTACATTCTCTGAAACCCCACCAGCATTCTGTGACTGCACTGTTATCACTTCAGAATCTGTTCCAGAAGAAATAGACTGTGGTAATGTGGTGAACACAAACTGGGAAACTTCAGCTAGTACTGGCTGTGAAATAATCATACTTGCTAATACAAACAAAATGATCTTTTTCATATTTTTAAAGTGTTATTTTTCTAATACCTTAATAACATTAGCCTGATCCGAATTTTTCGGCGGTTCCGACTTGTTTTGATACGAACGGGCAACCAGTATTATCACAATACTTGTAGACAAAATAGCAGCAAATCTTAGGAAAAATTTGAAGAAATCTTGATCAAAATATTTTGTCATTTATTTTAAAATATCCTTCCAGTTTAACAAAGTCTCATCATTCGGAATATTCTTCAACCCTCTATTTATAATTTCTAATGCTTTTGTTTTATCTTTGATAATATCGAAATATATTCCTGCAAGTTGGGTATATAGATATACTTGTTTGGGTGATTTATTTATCGCCTTTTCGTAATAGTATATTGCTTTTGTATTATCTTTTATATCATAAGCATATAAATTAC
This sequence comes from uncultured Candidatus Saccharibacteria bacterium, assembly GCA_964586695.1. Lineage (GTDB taxonomy): Bacteria > Patescibacteriota > Minisyncoccia > Phycocordibacterales > DATDWN01 > C7867-006. The sequence continues at coordinate 83,980 of CAZPGQ010000001.1, read as the reverse complement.
CAATATTTGCTATTGATATATAGTCTGATGGGGATAATTTACCTGCGTATTCCCAAGTTATTATTGCACCATCAAAATCACCTCCTGCTTTCTGATACATTGCTAAATCAAGCCATGCAGAAAAATCACTTGGATTTTTTTTCAGTATTGTTTGCAACTCTTTTACCTTTAAACTAGCTACTTCCACATCTTTTTCTGTGACGTTAACAGCAAGCTGAGACTTCACTACCAACCTATTCAAGTCAGGAATAGGTTGTGGCACTTTAGCTGTGTTACTTGAATCAACTTTTTCTATCTTATACTTAACACCGTTTACTAATACTCCTTCTGTAGTTGTAGAGTTATCAAAATTAATAGTGTCGCTATTAACACTCGTATTATTTAATTTTCTATACATAAATACATACAAACTAAATAATATTAAAACAACAATTATACTTATAAGAATTTTGTGTATCTTTTTTAGCTCCATATGAGATATATTACCATATCAAAAAATAAAACAAAAACACACTCTTTCGAGTGTGTTTTTGTTGTTAAAATACTTTTCCTATTACTTAGAATTAACCAAGTATTAGAGAATTCGTATTAGTTAACACTGTTCCATGTCTGAACTGTGAAAGCGGCGTTAGATGGGAATCCAGGTAAGCCGTATCCGTTTGTCCAGTCAAGATTACTTTGAGTAGCTGCTGTAGCTTCTGGTGAAGTTGTAGAGAATGGTGACCAGATAATGTTATCTGTGTTAGCAGACCCTGCTTCAACTGAAGATACTGTACCCATCAATGCTGCCAATGATGGATATGAAGTATCAGCTAATAGCGCAAGAGTAACTGAATCAACTACTGTTGTACTTGGGTTTGTTACTGTTGATGCTCTCAAAACATAAGTCTTTGTACTGTTCGCAGGTACAATTTGTGCCTGTGAAGTTCCAGTTCCTAATATTTCAAGAACAGTTTCACTAGCTGATGTTGATGTTGCGTTGTTAAATGCAACTTCATTTCCATATAGTGTAAACGCGTTTATAGCTGCTGAACCACTTGTTGCGATTGAGAAACTAAACTTCTGGAACACAACATCTCTGCTGTTTGGGTTAGTTACTGTGAACTTGTACAAGTCACCACCAGCAACCAATGTTCCACCGTTACTTGTTACAGCAACTGTAGGAACTGTTCTGAAGATTCTCAAACCGTTTGATGAAACTGCACCTGTTGTTGATCCCGCAATCTTTGACTGAGAATCAGCACCCATAGCGTAGTTACCATCATTACCACTGTTATCACCGTTATAGTTAACAGTTAGGAATGCTCCTGGAGTTCCCTCGTTAGCACTGTGTGCTGTAAGGTCACCCTTTACTGTAATTATAGCTGAGTCACCTGCAAGAATTCTAACAACTGATGTCAATGTAGATGTTGCATGATCAGCATTAGCACCTCCAAACTGAGCTGTACCAATCTGAGTTGCACCGTTCCACAATGTTACTCGTGTGTTAATTAGATCTGCTGGAGAGTTTGAAGCAACATTGCCTAATACTAGAGCAATTTGTGACAAATCTATAGCCTCAGCAGAACCTGCTGTAAATCGGAATCGAGCTAGTTCAACATTTGTTGATCCTGCCTGTGCAACTTTGTATAGAAGCGCAGAGTCAGAAGTAACTGTGTATGAACCACCTGTTGTAGCTGTCATTGCTTGACCAGCTGCAGCAGTCATAGTCTCTGTAACTGTCAAGTTTGATGGGTATCCAGTTGCAGATGTGTATGAAGCTGAGTTATCTGTCAATCCCCATGTAACTGTTCCTGATGTAGCACCAGTACTTAGGTTACACTTCATTGAGATAGTCTTTGAAGTACCCTTTGGAACAATAAATCCTCCATTGTTAAATGTGAAGTTATTGTCTCCAGTTGCAAGTGTAATACTTGTACCGTCTGTCAAGTTTGTTGAACCATCGTATAGGTTACAATTTGAAAGCTGTGAAGCTGTGATTGTTCCCAAAGCAAGAAGAGCCTTGAAGTTTGATAGTTTAACATCCTCTCCTGACTGACCAGCATCTAGAACGTATCGTGCAAACTCAAATCCCTGAACTCCAGCGATAACGCTTCGAGCTGAAGGCTGAGTTGAAACACTAATAGCCAAAGCTGCTGTCTTTACTGTCATAGCATTCATTGTGAATGCACCGTTTGACAATGTGATTGTATTACCTGTTGTCTGACCAGTTACAGATGTCCATCCTGATGAAGGAGTTGAAGACAATGTGTAAACTGTTCCACTCAAGATAGTTGAAGGAACTTTACCCTTAATTGTGTAAGTTTTTACTCCTACTGGGAAAGTAACTGAATCTGTGAATGTTATTGTTCCTCCAGTTCCTGAAAGGTCAACTGGACCCGCAACTACAGCACCATTTGAATCAACAAGAGTAACTCCTGTTAAGTAACCGTAGCTACTTGCAACTGATGATGTAGAAACTGTGAATACCATTGACTGTACAGAGATAGGTTCACCCTTGATATCTGTAGTAAATCCTCCAAGAACCTGGTTAGGAACATTAACTGCAATGTTTGTTGCAACTACAGAAGTCGCCTTCTGTACTGTTGTAATTGAACCTGCAGAAACTGTTACTAGAGAACCTGAGAAGAATGGTGATCCTGGTGTTGCTGCTGGACCAACGAACTCAGAAGCTGTTGTAGCTGTTGTGTTCGATGCTCCGTTAGGGTTAGTACCAATTAGGCCATAACCATATGTAACACCTGACATGTATAGATCAGTGTTCTTTGATAGGTCAAACTGAACTGTTCGTCCTGCTGAACCTGTACCTGTTATGTCACCCTGGATGTAAACATCCTTTGACATACCCTTATCGATAAGGATTCCGCCTGAGAATACAGCTGAGTAATACTTACCATCAGAAGAAACGACTGTGTCATACATAGTACCATCAACGTAAACCTTTACGTTAGCAAGGTCTGCTGATGATGCTGAACCTGTCTGGTTCCATCGTACTGACCAAAGCTTTACTTGTTCAACTGAACCAGCTGTAACTCGAACGCCAGAGAATTTGTAGTTTGTTGTACCAATTTCCTTTGTCTGAGCTCCATTTGGATCAAATGATGAAACCGCTAATGTAGCTGTTCCAAGTGATAGTGAAGCGTTGATTGTGTGCTGAGCTCCCATGATAGGCATTGATCCTGAAACTGATGCTGAAGTGTTAACTGCAACAACGTTTAGACCAGCAACCTGACCAGCGTATGAGTCAAGTGATGAAGCCATGTTACCTGCTACAGTAACTGTCTGAGAAGTACCAGCTTTGATCACCCAAGGCTCACCTACCATTGCCTGGTGGTTTGAGTTAAGTGTCTTTGCGATACCAATCTGCATTCCAGAACTGTCCAAAAGAACAACTCCTGAAAATACAGCATCCTGTGCAAAACCTACTCGCTCAACTGTAATAGAGTTTACAGTTACATCAGATGAACCTGCTGTCAGGACAACTGTTGTAAAAGGAATTCTAGATGCACTTTCTGGTGCAAGTGAGTTAGCAGGCTGTGAACCAGCAGAAACTGAAAGTGATCCACCTTGTGGATTACCTGGAGTAACGACTGGAGGTACTGTAGTTGTGTTCATCGAGTTAAGTTTAGCTCGAGTGATTGCACCTACGTAACCAGCAGCTGGTGTAATTCCATACTTAGTCTGGAATTTGATAACAGCAGCCTTTGTAGCTGGACCAAATGTTGATGTTTCCATTCCTGGAGAACCAGCACCTGATACTGATACTTTTGTATCAGTACTCATGTTAAGAACCTTTTGTAGATTCATAACATCTGTACCTTTAGCACCTACTGTTAAATTTGTGTTAAACACGTAGCCAGTTGAAACTGAACCACCTGTTGTTGCTGAAAGCTGTGATTGCAATGATGAAATCGTTGCAAGCAAGCTGTTGATCTGAGACTGTAGGTCTGTGGCTGTTTGAGCACCTGCAAGGCTAGGAGCAACAATGCTCAACGCCATAGCGATTCCTACAACACCAGAAGCCAACTTTGCAGCTTTTGATTGTGATAAATTCATATATATGTTTTTAATAATGAAACAACTCAATCTATTACTATTAATAATATTTTTAGATTGAACTGTCGGAAACGATTAACTACTTAATAATTTTCCGATGTGGCTGTGTTTATGTTTGCAAACTTCTTTTACAAAATTTACAAACATTTTCCACAGCCACATCTTCATACTAAATCTCTTACCCCATATTTCATTCATATCTCCACATGGTGGCGGAGCCGAATGTTTCGACACAAGGTAAAAAACTAGATGGTAATGTTAGTCTGATTTTCTGAAATTCGGAAAAGTTAGGAATTATTCTGTACGTCAGAATGCACGATAAAATACCGTGCTTTAAACTTGAAATCCTTATTTAGTTGTCAATGAACCTTCAGTTCTGAATAGACGCTAGAATTCAGTGAATATTACATACGAAAATAAATCTCGTATGTAAAACACATTATATATTCTAGAAACTTGAGATTCAAATCTGACCGTGTGGATAACTCCAACTTTTAAGCCCTTTTTTGAGAAAAAGTAGCTCTGAAAGTCACAAATGTCCACCAAGCCATTATTGCAAAAAATTGACCAAAAGTCAAAGAATTAAATAAAAAACCTAATACATAAAAAAATAGAACGATCATCCCGCACTAACCTTAAAAATGTCCTTTTAGAAAAAAGAGTGAACTGTTTTAAAAGACATTTCTACGCCAAAGAGTATTTACTCCATCGTCTCTCACCTGTCCTTTTAAGGACACCGGAATCAATGAAAGCTATAAGTTCACGCTGGATTGTCTTTTCACTACAGTCCTTTATAACCAAGCCTATATCCTTGATTGTTAACTCTTTCTTCTTCTTTAGAAGACCGAGTATTATATTCTGTCTGTTAGTTCTCTTAACAACCACATTATCGTTAGTTGATACCTTGTCCTTTAGGTTTACATCTGCATTAAATACTTCTTCCTGATGAATAAGGTTGTGTGTTGAAGCAAGTGTCATTGTTGGGATCCGATGTCTGTTATCTACAACGTCAAAAAAGTTTTTCGAAATACTGTCAAAGTTAGTGCTCTTATTTTGTGTATTTTGGATAACAAAAACATCTGACAAGTTAGAGAATTCTTGCTTAATAATTGAATGGTTCATCTGTGATATAAGGCCTGCTCTAAATGAGACTTCTAACATGGAAACGACTTCAAGTATCTTTGTTCTAACTGAATAAGAATAGTCATTCAGATTTGAGTCCTTTATATCTTTGTAACCAACAATAAAAGACAGTAGGTCTGAAACCTTTCTTCGAAGAGTCCACTTCATTGGCTCATTTTCAGAAAAAAGATTTGTGATCATATAAACAGCTGAAGCCAACTTTTCTGTCTTTTTAAAAGCAAATGTAAAAGAAGCATCTTTCTCAAAAAATGCTATAGGTTCTTGAACTTTCTGACTTATTTCTGTTGTGTGTATTTTGTCTGCTTCCATAGCTTATTAGGTACGTCCTATATCTAAATGTCCTTGATTTTACCAGGCATGTCCTTATGTTGTCTTATATAATACAAGATGTCCTTAATTCCGTCAAGTGTGTCTATTATACTCCACTAAAAGACTCTGGTGCAAGTCTTTTAGTGTATTTTTTCACCTACACACAACGCTGTCCCCAAGCCGTCAAAAATGAAAATATTAGAGGCTTGTAAATCGCCTTATTTTGGCTCAAATATCTGTATTTTATTTTTGTATTAAGATTTTATCTGTTAAAATGTAAGAATTATGGCAAGAAAAAAATTAAAGGAAGACAAGAAAGAGAAAAACAAAAAGGAATCTCCTGAGTCAGAACGTGAAAGTTATTTACAAGAAGAAACAGTCCGGGCAATAGTGGCAGTAGCATTCTTTGTTATTGCAGTTTTCCTACTCATGTCTGCGTTTGGAAAGGGTGGGCTTGTTGGTGCCAAATCGTTTGAACTATTCTCCTTCCTTTTCGGTGTTGGCTACTACCTAATGCCAACTATTTTCTTTATTCTTTGTGTTTCATTTTTCAGGACTTTACATAAAAGACTTGCTCTCACACACAGCATCGGGGGTGTGCTATTTTTCGTTGCTTCCCTATCTCTAGTTAATATTTCAATGCCAGGAAGTGGGGGAGTTGTTGGTGGATTTATATCTGGTCCGCTTGTGGGGATGTTCGATACATACGCCAGCGTTTTGATACTACTCGCGCTAGTTGTTGTGTCTATTCTTACTATTTTCGACGCCCCTATTCGATTTACATTTATAACTTCCCTATTCAAGAAAAAAGAAATTGAAGAAGGTGAAGATACTGGACCAGAACTACTCATCACGAACACAAATGCAGTAGAACCAGACACAAAAACAGAAAAGGAAAATACTCAAAAAGAAGACTCCCAACCTAGTGTTCTCAAAAAACTTCTTGGTGATGACAAAAAGGATGAGTTCGGCATAAGTCCACTTATACTAAATGACAAAGAGTACATACCGCCTCCACTTTCACTACTAGAAAAGGATAAAGGTAAACCAGGTGTTGGAGACATCAAAGCTAACTCAAATATAATAAAAAGAACACTTCAGAACTTTGGAATTACAGTTGAAATGGATGAGATATCTATCGGACCTTCAATCACCCGCTATGCGTTAAAACCAGCAGAAGGTGTGAAGCTTTCCAGAATTGTTGGTTACCAGCAGGATCTTTCACTTGCTCTTGCCGCACACCCTATACGTATAGAAGCACCTATTCCTGGTAAATCTTTAGTTGGTATCGAAGTCCCAAACAGCACAAAAACAACAGTTGGTCTCGGTTCCCTACTTGGTTCTACAGAATTCCAGAACTCTCAAAACCCACTAATGATGTGTCTTGGAAAAGGAATCTCTGGAATGTCTTATTTTGCCAACCTCGCAAAGGCACCCCACATGCTTATTGCTGGAGCAACTGGTTCTGGAAAGTCTGTGACTATTCACGCCGTTATAACATCACTACTATATAGAAACTCTCCAGACAACATGAAATTTATCATGGTGGACCCAAAGAGAGTTGAACTTACATTATATAATAAGATACCTCACCTGCTCACACCTGTTATTACAGACGCCAAAAAAGCCATTCTTTCTCTAAAATGGGCAGCGAAAGAAATGGACCGAAGATACGACATACTTCAGTCACACTCACTACAGAACATATCTTCATACCACAAAAATGTTGTTGAACCAGAAATAAAGAAACGAAAAAACAAAGGTAGTGACGACAAGCCAGTCGATACAATGCCTTATATCGTTATTATTATCGACGAATTGGCCGACATTATGCAGGCTTACCCACGAGAACTTGAAGCCGGAATTGTTAAACTTGCTCAAATGTCCCGAGCTGTCGGAATACACCTTATACTTTCTACACAGAGACCGTCTGTAAATGTTATTACTGGTCTTATCAAAGCAAACATTCCTACACGTATCGCCCTACAGGTTGCTTCCCAGATAGACTCACGAACAATTCTAGATATGGCTGGAGCGGAAAAACTTTTGGGAGCTGGAGATATGCTCTACCTTTCTGGTGAAATGTCACAACCACAACGTATTCAGTCTGCATTCATTACAGAAGATGAAACAAAGTCTATCGTAAAATACCTTGTTGATAGTTATGCAAATGAATTGCCTAGCGAAATAAACCTAGCTGGTGATGTTCAGAAGAACAATATATTCGAAGCAACAATAGATGACGAAAAGATGGAGGACGAGGACGACCTGTATGAGGAAGCAAAACAAACTGTAATCGAGGCAGGCAAGGCATCTACATCATACCTACAAAGAAAGCTTGGTGTTGGATATGCTCGTGCAGCGCGACTTATCGACATACTAGAAGAACGAGGTGTTATTGGCCCAGGTTCCGGAGCAAAACCAAGAGAGATACTTATTGGTGGTGGAGAATCTGGAGAAGAAAAAACAGAATTCCCTGAATAAGTATGAACCGAAATGCCATATCTATCATAAGAACAGGCCTAATTACCCTACTTGTTGTCATAATAGCAGGATATTCCCTATTTCAGGCCCAAAAGATGATCAGAGGCCCTATTATAGACATCTACAGCCCAGAAAATGGGGCTACATACAGCCAAGTCCTTATAGAAATAAGTGGTAGAGCCAGAAATATATCCTATCTCAACCTAAACGACAGGCCTATATTTACAGACAAAAATGGCTACTTTACAGAAAAATTGCTCCTGTCCCCTGGCTATAATATAATTAAGCTAGATGCTCGCGATAAGTTTAAAAATTATACAGAGAAAAAACTCGAAATAATTTTGAAGGAATATTAATTACTAATTAGACTTTTTTCTCCTCATATCTTTTTTGGAGCACGCATAATTTCTGGGCTAGAAATTTGCTCGCTCTCGCGCCGACGCGCTCCGAGAGTCTCCAAAAAAGCTATGAGTCAACAAAGTCTTAATAAACACAATGCAAAAGAAAAAAACAGAAAAGGAACCAAAGAATGAAATGGGTAAAGTGAACGTAGAAAATACTCTTCGCGAGATACGAACAAAGTTCGGCGACGACTCCATCATGATGCTTGGAGACAAGCCTCATGTTGATGTAGATAGTATCTCAACTGGCTCTATCGGGCTTGATGCTGCACTCGGTGTTGGAGGACTTCCTCGTGGAAGAATAATAGAAGTGTTCGGACCAGAGTCATCTGGAAAGACTACCCTCACCCTACACGTTATTGCAGAAGCTCAAAAGAAAAATGGCATCTGTGCATTTATCGATGCAGAGCATTCAATGGATCCTGAATATGCAAAACGACTTGGTGTAAACATTGACCAACTACTTATCTCTCAGCCAGACAATGGTGAACAAGCATTGGAAATCGTTGATTCCCTAGTTCGCTCTGGCAAGCTGGATGTTATTGTTATCGACTCTGTTGCGGCACTTACTCCAAAAGATGAAATCGAGGGAGACATGGGAGCACACCATGTTGGAAAGCAAGCTCGCCTAATGTCACAGGCCCTACGAAAACTAACTGCTATCGTGGCAAAGTCAAAAACTATTGTTATTTTCATAAACCAGATCAGAATGCAGATCGGTGTTATGTTTGGTAACCCAGAAACAACTCCAGGTGGAAAAGCTCTAAAGTTCTACACTAGTGTGCGTATCGATATTCGCCGAATTGCCCAAATAAAGAAGGGTGAAGAAATTATGGGAGGACGTATCAGAGTAAAGGTTGTAAAAAACAAAGTCGCAGCTCCGTTCAAACAAACAGAGTTCGATCTAATGTACAACGAAGGTATTTCTCGCGAGGGTGAACTTATCGCACTTGGTGAAAAAATGGGTATTATTTCAAAATCTGGAACATCATATTCATACGGTGAAGAGAAACTAGGCCGAGGCTATGATGCAACTCGACAGTTCCTAAAAGATAAAGTAAATAAAAAAATAGCTGATAGCATCCTAAAAGATATCCGTGCAGGACTTTCGAAAAATGGAGGATCTGTTGTGGCTGTAAATACAAGTGAATCTGAATCTTCAGCCGAATAGCGATAAACACAAATTTTCTTTTTCTCTCACAAGTTTTCCGAGACACTCGCTTTTCCGGCGAAAAGCTCACTCTGTCCTCGCTCGCAACTTGTCAATGAGCCTTGACTACAAGGTCGTTGACAAGACCATGCTTGCGACCTGCGGATGCTCGGAAAACTTATGAGCTCAACAAAATTTTGTTAAGTGGTAATTTTTATATAGCAGAAAACCGGCTCGATACTCGAGACGGCCCCCTGGCAGTCCCGGCGTCGGCCGGTTTAGATCATGAAAGACAAACCCATCAATTCTCGATGGCGAGGATCAATGTCCGTCCTCTTGTCCAAAGCGAACATCGAAACAACAACCACCCCTTCCACCGAAGGAGACTGATCGATGTCAATGTCGCTGAACAGTATACCATCGTAAGTATCAACTGGATTACTGATAACGACGCCCGTCTTGCATTCTGCGATACGAATCGCAGTCTGCATAGGAGGCTCGTTATGTAGCCTGGCGCCAAACGGTAAACCGAGATTTCCGTTCAGTAGCCGAACAAGAAGAACTCCTCCATTGGAGTTCTGAATCCATACGTATACCATGTCCACTCTCCAAATATAATTATACACCTAAAATACTTATTTGTCAACCCTAGATTTTATGCCTAAAATAGGCTATATTTTTACTCTAACTAACCAAACAAATTTATGGCAATGCTAGATTATAGTGAAATAACAGAGCGAAAATACATCGTTTTCAACGAAGAACCGTGGGAAATCATCACTTCTCACGTATTCCGAAAGCAACAGAGAAAACCAGTAAACGCTGTTAAAATGAAGAACCTTATTACAGGCAAAGTAACAGAACAGTCTTTCCACGTATCAGAAAAGGTAGAAGAAGCCGAAATCGATAAGATAGAAGCAAAGTATCTATACGCAAACCGAGGAGAATTCTGGTTCTGCGACCCAACAAACCCAAGTGATAGATTCCAAATATCAGAAGCTATCCTAGGAAACCGAGGAAAATTTATAAAGCCAAATACTATTATAAAAGTTCTAAAGTTCGGAGACATTACTATTGGTATCGATATGCCAATCAAGGTTGAACTAAAGGTTGTAGAAGCGCATGCAGCGGTTAAAGGAAATACAGCCCAAGGTGCAACAAAGATAGTTAAACTAGAAACAGGAGCAGAAATAAATGTACCAATGTTCATAAAAGAAGGAGAAATTATAAAGGTAAACACTGAAACTGGAGAGTATACAGAACGAGCCTCTGCCGGTTTTTAAAAATCAAAAATCCCCTTCTTGGGGATTTTTGTTATACTAAATATATAAATATGAATTGGATTATTCCCCTATCAATGCTAATAGTGTTTGAGTTAATTGCCGACATTTTTGCAAAAGAGTATTCTCTAAATAATACCCTAACGCTATGGTTAGCCGCGATCACTTCTTATGTGATAGCAAATGCATTTTGGTTGAATGCTATTAAAAATGGTTCTGGTTTAGGTAGAGGAACTGTACTATTTGCCATTTCTGCAGCTTTGATAGGTATTACGCTTGGCGTATTCTGGTATAAAGAACCAGTGTCAAAAATACAGCTTGTAGGAATGTTTCTTGGGCTGACTTCCTTAATCTTCATCTTCTGGGAATAACAAAAAACCTCTGGGATACCCCAGAGGTTTTTTGTTATAAATCAAACCTATAAAAATTTCTCAGTTCGCCATCTCCAAAATCTAAATATCCTGATTTAATTGCTTTCAATTTTTCTGCAAGCTTAAGAGAAGGAATGTTCGATTCTCCAATATCAGCAAAAACTTTTTTTGCTCCATTTTGTCTTGCAAACTGAAGAAAATAAGCCCAGAGTTTTTCTCCTATACCTTTTCCCCTAAAATCTTCTTTTACAGTTATCTGAGTCAAAAACCAATTATTATTGTTCGCTGTGTCAAAAAATTTCCTCTCAAAATATAGCAAGCCGAGAATTTGAGAATATCGTTCAGCTACAATTAAATTTCCGGCTTCTATAAAACTTGGAAGCCTCTGCTTTGCCACCATTAACCCCTCTTCTGTACCAAAACTATTTATATCCGAAACCTGTTCTAAATCATCAAGAGTTCCTTGTCTTATATTTATATCCATAATTTAATTTTACAAAATTAAAAACAATAACGCCACGCTAAGGACCTCTGAGAATTTTTGATCAAGGTCGCGTATAAAATAAAAACTGGAGCCGGAAATGTACAATTAGTACTTTGACGGACCAGTTTTTATTTTATACGATGAGATTGGTCAAAAAGACCAGAGCTATCGGCTTACATACGGCAACAACCCCATGAATCGAGCTCTTTTTACAGCTGTTGCAAGGTTACGCTGGTGCTTTGCTGTTACCCCAGTTCTCTTTCGAGAAATGATTCGAGCATGTGGGTTTAGAAACTTCTTTAGAAGATCTACATCCTTGTGGTCGATATATTTGATGTTGTTCTCAGTGAAGTAACACTGTTTGTTTGAATTCATAATAATTTTATTTTTTAATTAAAACGGTATATCCTCTGGATTAATTTCTTCTTCAGGATATTCGATGGTATCCATCGCCTTCTTGTGGTCATCATCTGCAGGGGCTCCTGCTGGACTGTATCCCCCAGGTGCTCCACCCTCTTTTCGAGGACCAAACTGGATTCTGTCAGCAATAATTTCTGTTCGGTATTTTTTTGTACCACCAGCATCATCCCAACTTCTAGTTTGCATTCTTCCCTCAACCAATATTGAACTTCCCTTTTTCATATACTGACCAACGATATCTGCTTGTCGTCCGAAAACAACAACATTGTGATAGTCCACGTTCTCCTGCTTTACACCGTTTTTGTCTTTCCAAACTCGGTTTGTAGCAACAGAGAAACTCGCAACTTTCACACCTGACGGCAGAGCTTTTATCTCTGGATCCCTTGTTAGATTTCCTATGATAATCGCTTTGTTTAGGTACATATATTTTTAAAAGTTCTTAAGTTTTTAATCTGACTAAGCAACAGCTTCTTCAACTGCTTTATCTAGTTCCTCTGGAGCTTCCTCTTTCAAAGCTTCAGGAAGAACTTCTTCCAACTCATCATCTTCTCTAACAAACTTTTCTTCTTTCTGGAGTTTCATTTTTCCATTAAGAAGTGTATTTTCTCGCACTGTTTTAATAATTAAATACCGCACTGTGTCTACATCAGCGTCTAGGGCCTTCTTTACTTTTTCTACATCCCCAGCTGTCATTTCGAACTTGATCCAACCAAAGTAACCTGTGTTTGCTTTGTGTCGTTCTGTTCCAACAACTTTTACCATAGGGTAAGCGAGATCGATAAGAACTGGGTTCTCATCAGAAATCAGAGTACCGCCTAGTCTAGTCACCATCTCTTTAAAAGATGAAGCTTTACCAGGAACTTGCTCTACGGCAAGGGACGGAAGAAGTAAATATGAGACCTCGTAAACAGTCGACATATCACTCTTTTCATTTATAATTTCTTCCATAGACCCAAGACTACCATAAGCCTCCAGTTGAGGCAATAGGCTAGGAAATTCGAGGGAAATTGGCCTTTACATTGGCCAAAATAGCCTGTTTTACCACCTCTAGAGGCTCTCCACGGAGCTCTGCTATCTTTTCTACAATAAGTGGTACATATAGGGGTGAATTCCGAGTTTTCCTGTGTGGGGCCGGTGTTACAAAGGGGCTATCTGTTTCAGACATTATTTTATCCAACGGCACAGTCTTCACAAATTCGTCATAGTCATTTGTAAAAGTAATAACCCCAGTAAACGAAACTGTAAAGCCAATAGCTAAAAATCTTTTTAGGACTTCAATATCGCCAGCAAAGAAATGTGCATTTCCCCGAAGCTTGTCACCAGAAATTTTATAGTGATGCTCAAGAATAGTCAGTGCATCGTTGTATGCATCCATAGTCCCCTTGCTTGATCTGATATGTAACATAAGTGGCAAGTCTTTTTCCAAAGCTAAATCAATATGATATTCAAAAATAGTTTTCTGAATTGTTTTTAGTTCAAGATCACTCTCTTCCATTCGAAAATAATCCAAACCACACTCACCTATTGCAACAACTTTTTTATTATCAGCTAGTGCGTTAAGTCTTTCATCAAAAACGGAGTCAGCCTTTAGATCTCCTGGATGTTGACCAATACACGCAAAAAGGTTGTGATGCTTTTCTGCCATTTCGACAGCAATCTTGGAAGAATCAAAATCTGTTCCGATAGTTATCGTACCGATTTTATGTTTTTTCATTTTCTCTATCTCTTCTTCCCTATCCTTGTCATAATCTGGAAAATATAGATGCGAATGTATATCAAAATATTCAAAAGTCATTTTAATCTTTTCGTAAAAATAGTGGTGCCTCTGGAGATTTGTTTGCCTTGATTAGTTCTTTTATTTTTGTAGATGTTTCCGGAAGAATTGGCTCGAGCATAATAGCAATTCTAAAAATACGCTGAACTAAATCTGAGACAATTCTTTTTGCTCCATCACGATCAGTTTTAATAAGTTTAAATGGTTCTGTTTTTTGTATTATCTCATCTCCACGATCTATCTGACTCCAGATTACTTCAATGGCTTTATTTATTTCATAAGCATTAAGAAAATCTCTATGTTGCTTAATTGCAGACATTCCATTTTTCAAAGTTAAGTCAAATCCCATTATTTCATCCTCAGTTATTGGGATTCTATACTCAACTTCATAACTAACAACCATTTTCATAACTCTAGAAACTAGATTGCCTAATCCATTTGCAAGGCCGGCATTATAAGATGCTTTAAACCTCTCTATTGTAAAAGGACTATCTTCAAAATTAGAAATTTCTTTTGCCACAAAGAACCTGAATGCGTCTGCTCCGTATTCATTTATCACATCAAAAGGGTTTATCACATTACCCAAAGACTTTGACATCTTTACTCCACCGTCACCTGTAAGAAAACCGTTTACAACGACGGTGTTTGTATTTGGAAGTCCTGCGGCCATTAGCATCGCCTGCCACATAGCTGTTTGTTGTCGGAGATTATCCTTTCCACAATACTGAACGGGCGTTCCATTTGTCCAAAACTTTTCAAACTGATCGATATTTTCTGGCCAGCCAAGTGTAGAAATATAGTTTACAAGCGCATCAAACCAAACATACATAACGTGATTTTCATCCCCAGGTACAGCGATACCCCAAGACATTTTTTCCTTCAGTCGTGAAATAGAAAAATCCTCCAGTCCCCTTTCTACAAAAGATTTTATCTCGTTGTATCGAAAATCTGGAACTACAAAATTTGGATTTGATTTATAAAAATCCAAAAGCTTGTCACCAAAAGCAGAAAACTTAAAGAAATAGTTTTCTTCATCTCGCATTTCTATATCTAACTTTGGGTGAAGTGGACACTTTCCATCCACTAACTCTGAGTCTGTTTTTTCTAGCTCACAACCAACACAATACTTTGTAGTGTAGTTCTTTTTGTAAATATATCCGTTATCAAAACATCTTTTCCAGAACTCTTGAGCAGCCTTTTCGTGGTGACTATCTGTCGTTCGTATAAAATGGATGTCCTCCAAAACTCCCAAAGCGTTTGGTAATTTTTTAAAAACATCAGCAAAACCGTCAACATAATCTTTTACATCCTTACCAGCATCTCTTGCCGCTGTATACAACTTTTGACCATGCTCGTCTGTTCCTGTATTAAAAAATACATTGTAACCCTGAAGTTTTTTGCTTCTAGCTATTATGTCGGCTCTTACTAACTCCATAGCAAAACCCACGTGAGGATCAGAGTTCACGTACGGTAATGTAGTAGTAATATAAAAATTTTTATCCATATCTTTCAGAAATTCTGTCTAGTTATTTTGACTATTCATCATTCTCTCGACTTTTTCTATTTTATTTTTTTCAAGATCATCAAGAAATTCAATTATCACTGCAGCGATAGGCACAGAAAGAACAAGACCGACAAACCCAGCCAATTCCCAACCAGCAGCCAAAGCAATAATAGAAACTATTGGAGATACACCCACAACCTTTTTTACAACCAAAGGGTAAATTAACTGATTTTCAAACTGGTGAACAATAAGATAAAGTCCTATTACAAGTATTGCCAAAGGGAAACCTCCAGCAACAAAAGATATCATAACTGCTGGTATAGAAGCCAATATTGGACCAAACAAAGGAATGATCTCGAATGCTGCGGCAAGAGACGCTAGTAAAAGTGCGTTCGGAACATTGATAATAGAAAGTCCAAGATAAACAAGCATGCCGATTATTATTGCCAGAACAAGTTGTCCTTGCATCCAAAGACCTATTTTTCTTTGTGATCTCAGCCAAAGAGCAACAACATACTTTTCATGTTTAAGCGGAGTAATAGCTTTCAAAAACTTCCCTACTCCATCTTCTTCTACAGCAAGATAGAATGACAAAATAGTCATAAGGAAAAAACTCAAAAGACCTCCGAAAACTGTAGTGACAGTACCAAAGGCATTGCCTGAAACAGTAGCTACAAGAGTATTTATCTGTGTAATTACTTTTTCAATATTTAAACTATTTGTTAAATCAGCAACAAAACCTGTGTTCCCTATAGTGTCAGAAACCACACTGGCATTAAAGTAAACTGGAAAATTTTTCAAAAAATCCCCAGACTCTGACAGAAGCGGAATCAAGAGAAAAAATACTACACAAGCAAAAGCAATAGCGATCAAAAGGTAAATCAAGATAACCGCAAAAAGTCTCGGAACTTTCCTCCGAATAAACCACTGAGTGCCCGGTTCAACTGAAGATGCAACCACAATAGAGACTAGCAACACCAAAACCAAATCCTTAAGTATAAAAAGAGTGACAAACAAAAGACCGACGACTATCGCCTTTATAATAGTTCCAATACTAATGCTTATGCTTTGTTCTCTAATTTCCATCTAAATTAGTTTTAGTTAATAATCTAACAATTATACCACAGGAACATATGACGAACTAAGAAGATAATTCTTTCTTAACAAATCCAACAAGTTCATCGATAGTCATTCTTTTTTGTTCACCAGCATCTCTATCTCTAACAGTTACACCAGCGTTTTTTTCTATTGTCTCAAAATCAACTGTCACACACCAAGGAGTTCCTATTTCATCCTGTCTTCGATATCTCTTTCCAATATTACCGTTATCGTCAAACATCACTGCACCGAATTCTTTTTTGAGTGTTTTGTAAACCTCTGTCGCCTTATTCACTAACTCTGGCTTGTTTTTAAGTAGAGGGAAAACTGCAATTTTAACTGGGGCAACTTTTGGAGTAAATTTTAAATATACTCTTACTTCACCATCTTTTTCTTCTTCTGAATATGCATCAGACATAACAGCCAAAACAAGCCTCTCTAATCCAAAAGTTGGTTCTATACAATGGGGAACTATTCTTTCTTTTGTTTCTTCATCAAAATATGAAAGATCTACACCAGAAGCAGAAGAATGATTTTTCAAGTCATAGTCTGTTCGATAAGCCAAACCCAAAAGCTCTTTCTGGCCGAAAGGAAAATCATATTCTGTGTCTACACTTCTCTTTGAATAAAAAGCTCTGTCTGCTTCAGGTACCTCTATTTTATGTAATTTACTTTCTGTAAGTCCTATAGCTTTTAGGAAATTCATTTGCTCATCAAACCATGAGTCAAAAATAGACATTACATTTTTCTCATCTCTTGGATCAACAAAATACTCTATCTCCATCTGTTTAAACTCTCTTGAACGGAAAATAAAATCTCTTGGAGCTATTTCATTTCTAAAAGCCTTACCTATCTGACCCATACCGAAAGGAAGTTTTGGATGAATGGAATCCATTATGTTTTTAAAGTTAACGAACATACCTCCAGCAGTTTCAGGTCGTAAATATGCAACAGAACTTTCATCTTCTGTAGCACCAACATGAGTTTTAAACATCATATTAAACTGCTTTTCCTCGCCAAAATTTCCACCGCAGTCAGGACATTTTGCTTTATCTTCTAACTGGTCTGATCTAAACCTGTGATGACATTTTTGACACTCAACTAAAGGATCAGAAAAACCAGACACGTGTCCAGACGCCTCCCAAGCTTTTGGGTTCATTATTATTGCAGTATCAACACCATACATATCTTCCCTGTCAGATATGAACATTTTCCACCAAATATTTTTTATATTATTTGAAAGCTCTGCTCCATATGGACCATAATCCCAAGTGCCAGCAAAACCACCGTATATCTCAGAACCCTGAAATATAAAACCGCGTCTCTTACAAAGAGATACTATTTTCTCCATTAATTCACTATTTTTTGAAGTTTCAGCCATATGTAAGTATACTAGCGTATAAAGCTTGGACTTTCAAACCCGAAAATTAGATTCTATTTGACTACGATTTCTCTACCATTTATGAAAGTAGCATCAACATATCTTGTATTTAATTCTTGCGTAGAAGAAATAACCTGTTTTTCTGTATAGCTATCTGTTGCTGATACGTTAATTGAACTTGTCAGAATAGGACTTGTACCAATTTGATTTATACTTGGAGTTAATCCGACCTTAAAAGAAGCTTCTCTTGGTGCATACCCGTAACCCACACCAGCAGAAACGTTACCAACAGCCCACGTCACAACTCTTGAACTTGGATCATATGATAATTTTTCACCAGATGGAGATGTTTCAGCTTTCCATTCTACCCCTACCGGCAAAGTTGTTGTGACTACTGTATTTTTAATATCATTTGTAGTGTTTGATAAAGACCAAGTTATTGTATAGGTAGTTTCTTTATCTGCTTTTGGTGGTATTGGTCCAGTATTGGTAAAAGGACCAGCATCTCTTAGGGTTTTTGCCTTTATACCAATATTTGTCGCGATTTTAATTGTTATATCTTCCTCTGAAGTAACTGTAGAAGAATCGGATCCAGATCTATCTCCAGAAATAACAATATGCAAATCAATATGAGGATTTTTAATCAACTTACCCGATGTCATATCAACAAAAGATGTTACAGAAAAACCAGCCTGACTCGAATCCCCCGGCAATATGGTTGCAAGACTAGAATTACTATTCTTGTCCCAAATAATTGTATTATCGACTGAACGATAAAAACCTCCAGCACTTGCAGAAACAAGATTACGATCAAAAGCATTTCCAGAAATAGTAACTTGAATATTACTATTTATTATTTTATCAGGTAATGTGTTCTGCCATCTTATATCAACAGGGATAGACTGTCCGGCTACGGGAGCTGACTGCTGGTTATAACTTACAGTCAAATCATAAAACGATTTTCTAATTCCCATAGTGAATATACCTGTTGCCAAAGTTGTATCAAAATCCTTTGAATTATCTGCGCTTTGGGCTCCAGCAGAAACTCTAAATGATCTGTCCTCAAGATTCTGGCCGACAAGAATACCTCGAATTGTTAAAGTTTTTTTATCACCGTCTTTTAGGTCGCCAAGATTCCAAATATTATTATCTCTATAAGGTGACATTGTTGAATCTTTGTATGTAAAACCATATGGGTATTCTACTTTTATCAAAGTATTCTTTACAGGAACAGTAGAGTTTGAAGTAAGATCAATAGTGACACTAACTATTTGACCGGAATTCACTTCTTTTGGATATGATACATCTAACAATAAAGGAGAAGAACTTATCATCACATCAAACTTTTTTTCTTTAGAAAATACAGCATTGGAACCTTTTACTTTATATTCCAATCTAAACGTAAATGTCTTTATTGCATCCTTTTCGCCAAACAAAATAACATTCAAATTATGTTCTCCAGACTTCCCTTTCGGGATTATGCCCAATTGAATTTTTTCTCGTGTTAAATCTTTACCCTGTTCTTCTACAGATTCCGAACCTTCTGGATACTCAACAAAAAGCGACACTTCTTCCAAATCAGTCCTATTACCATTTACAATAGAAAGTCCTATAGGCAATTCTTCTCCTGAAGAAACAGAACTAGGAGCTGTAACTTTTACATCTAGATTGTTCGAAGAAATCATATTCAACCCACCAAAGAAAATAAAAGCAGCTACACCCAAAGATAGCAAGAAAAATACTAGAGAACCCAACAAAAACTTATTAAAAAATGAATTGTTTTTCTTTGCCATAGCTTCTGGTGATAAATCGAAATTTGTATTCGTTCCCCAATTTTGTTGCACATCAACTTCGTGTGCAGGAACTGGAGTCCTTTTTTCTTTAGGAACAAGTTTTTCATTTCGGGAATATAAATTCCTTTTTAAACGCTCTATACTACTTTCTTCAGAGTTTGGTTCCATAGTCAATAATTATAACACACGACTAGTTTTATTTTCTAGCAGTTTACAGCTGACTTTCTTTTATAGCCTTGTTAACAACCCCAAGTAAAATATTTCTATTAACAGACACCTCCCTTAAAATATCATTTTCCCAATTATTATCTTTCAAAAATATTTCTATCTCACTATTTTTTGCGACATAACCCAACTCAAACATAATCCTCAAAACAACCAACATCTCAAAACTTTCTAGACCCTCCTTTTCAATATTTTTTATTTCCGTGAAGGCACTTTTGACCAAAGAAAAAACTGCAGTGTGACGCTCCTCACCAGGCATCATTTTAATTAGCAAAGTCACAATCTGCGCCATGACTTTATGTGTATGTTCTGGTGACTCAAAAAAATAGTTCTCTATAGACGCGACATTTGTAACCTTCCAACCACCCTTCCCTTTAACACAAGACACAGACACGTGGGCGTATTCTTGCAATGCTGGGCGAAGTTTTGAAGCAGATACTCTAGCAGATCGTGCCGAAGCAATAATAAGCCCTAGTTCGGATGTCAAAATATACAACAACAAATTCGCCTCTCCAAAAGGAGCTCTCTTTAGAATGATCCCTTCTGTTGTGTAGATGTGGTAGGACATTTTTCCTACTTTATCACAGAGAAAGAAGTACTACCCTCCACCTCAACCAGGTAGGCTTGCTTGTCTCCTGAATAAGATATTTCATTAACACCTGTTGGAGATTTTATCATTTCCATGTATCCATCTACTATTTCCTTCTTGTCAGTGCACATAACAATTTTGATAGCATCATTTGGATTTAGGTTTTCTTTCTTTCTAGCATCCTGAATAGCCCGAATGATATCCCTAGCAATTCCCTCTTTCTTTAATTCCTCTGTTAGTTCAGTATCAAGTTTTACTTCGCTTCCACCCACCACAACTTCTTTTACATTTACCTCGTCTGCAATGATATCGAGTAAGTTTTGTGACAGATTTTCTGGAATAGAAAGCTTCGCCAAAGGTTGTCGAACTTTGTGTCCTGACTTTTGTCTTATCTCCAAAGCAGAAGTTACAACTTCACGAACCTTTTTCATACTTTCTATTATTTCGGAATCAACTTGTCCGGCTTCTGGCCAGTCACACAAATGCGCACTTTCTACATCACTTTCCACTTTTATCTGCTGATAAACCTGCTCTGCAAAAAATGGAGTAAAAGGTGCCATATATTTTGAGAGCTCCTTTAGCACAAATAATGTTGTACCCAGTGCATCCCCTTTTTCATTTTTATCATCTGATTTAAACCTCTCTCTTGATCGTCTCACATACCAAGTTGAAAAATCATTAACAAAATCTCTTATCGGTCTAGCGGACTCAAAAACCTGAAACTTCTCCAAAGAATTTGTTCCATTTTTTATGAGTTCGTTAAGCCGAGACAAAATCCATTTATCCAAAACATTTTCACTTTTATTGTGTGCAACAATAGTTTCATCTTTATACAACTCATAGAAAGCGACAATGTTAAGTAGTGGATTGAAAACTTTTTTTACTATTTCATCAACAGTTTTCTCATCAAAGTTTTTTGAATCCCCCGGACTATTTACTGTGTACATCCAAAGCCTAAGAGCATCTACTCCATATTTATCCATCATTAACCATGGATCAATAATATTTCCTATCGACTTCGACATTTTCTTACCTTCGCTATCAAGTATGTGACCGAGACAAATTACATTTTTGTATGCCTTACCTTTACCCATCAAAACACCTATAGCGTGCAGTGTGTAGAACCATCCTCGTGTCTGATCTATAGCCTCAGAAATAAAATCTGCTGGATATGAAATCTCCCCTTCATTCCAAGGAAAATGATCCTGCGCAAAAGGCATCGCTCCAGAATCAAACCAAACGTCCATCACCTCTTTTACTCGAGTTAAAGTAGTACCATCTTCGTCAACAAGCTCTACACTATCGATATATGGTTTGTGAAGATCAATTTCATATTTCGAGTTATGTGGCATCTGAACAAAATCCAAATTTTGAATCTCTGCGTTTTTTATAAACTCCTGATGCTCTTTTCTTAAACTCGCAGTATCTTTTTTATTCAATCCTTTTCCAGCTGATTCTAATGCCCATGTAGTGTGTTCATGTGTAACAATCAGGATATTTTCATTACTGTTGTTTTTATCAACATCATAGAGAAACTCTCCAGTTCTAACTTTCATATCTTCCAAACTTTCTCCCCCGCCAACCTTCATTTCATATATATCCTCATTTGTCTTAGCAATCTTGTGATAGTCACTTATAGGTTTTCCATTTAGGTCACCGAGATCGTGTTCTGAAAGTCTTTCATCAAAAATCAGTTTGCTTTTATCCAAACCTAAAATTTCTCTGATTATTTCAGCAGTTTCTGTTGTTCTAATGAAAGGCGAAGAAATTATCTTTGTAATTCCCTTCTCTTTCATAAATTCAGCTGATACCCTAACCTGTTCTTTTCCCTTTTCTGTTAGATGAAAATTATCATCTTTTTTAGAACTGATTATGTTTGCAACATTGTGTTCACCTTCTCCATGACGGATTATGTAGTATTTATTTCCAGACTTCTTTGAAAACTTTTTCAAATCATCCACACTTCCAATAACTTTTATCTTTCCTTCTTCGTTTTTCCAAATAGGCAGTGGTGTTCCCCAGTATCTTTCTCGAGAAATTGCCCAGTCTTTTATTTCTTTTAACCACTCACCAAAACGGCCTTCTTTTATATGTCCAGGCTCCCAAGTGATGCCCTCATTTTCAGAAAGAAGCTCTCCACGAAGTTTTGACATGGCAATATACCAAGAGTCTCTCGCGTAATAGATAAGAGGAGTTTTGCATCTCCAACAATGCGGGTATGAGTGCTCGTACTTTTCTTTGTTGAAAAGTAATCCTCTGTGGGCTAAATCTTTTATAACATCCACTGCGACCTCCTCGTCTTTAACAAATCTTTCAGACAAGAAATCCATTCCATCCAAATAGTGCCCGTCGTCTTTTACCAAATGAAACTTTGGTAAACCAATTTGGTTTCCCAAAACAAAGTCATCCTGTCCGTACATCACAGCTGTGTGAACGATACCTGTTCCATCTGTGGTTGTAACAAACTCAGCAGAATAAACCTTAAATGCTTTTGCAAAAGCTTCTGGATTTTTGTCTCCAAACTTTTTTTGCATATATGGGTATAGTGGTTCGTACTCCATTCCAACACATTCACTTCCCTTGTGTTCTGCTACTATTTCGTATGGCTCTGTAAGAACTGAAAGTCTCTCTTTTGCCAGAACTAGAATCTCACTACCTACTTTTGCCTCGACATATGTAATATCTGGCCCGACTGCCAAAGCAACATTTCCAGGCAATGTCCAAGGTGTTGTTGTCCAAGCTAAAAAGTACCCGTTATCTACACCTTTTATTTTAAACTTTGCTGTAACAGAAAGATCTTTGTCGTCTTGATAACCTTGAGCTAGTTCATGTGAAGATAGTGCAGTGCCACAACGAGGACACCAAGGAAGGACTTTATAGTCCTTATATAGCAAACCTTTCTCGTTTACAGTTTTCAAAATATTCCAAACAGACTCTATGTATGGAGTGTCAAAAGTATAGTAAGCATCCTTTTTGTCTACCCAGTATCCAATTCGATCAGTAAACTTTTCCCAATCACCGATATATTGAAACACGCTGTCTTTACATTCTTTGTTAAATTTCTCCACCCCATAAGCTTCGATTTCCTTTTTTGATTTTAGTCCAAGTTTTTTTTCAATCTGTAGTTCAACAGGAAGTCCGTGTGTATCCCAACCTGCTTTTCTTCGCACATAAAAACCTTGCATCGTTTTAAAACGAGGAATGATGTCTTTAAAAACTCGTGACTCAAGGTGGTGCAGAGCTGGCTTTGCGTTTGCAGTAGGAGGGCCTTCGTAAAATACAAAGTTTCCTTTTGTTGATTTCCTGTCCAAAGTTTTTTTGAAAATTTCTTTTTCGTTCCAAAACTCAAGGATCTTTTCCTCTTTCAAAGCCACTTCTCCTTTTTTATTTTCTTCAGTCATGTTGATAATTTATTAATAATTTTTAAATAAAAAATTCGTCCTCGCGCAGGAACAATATGTTCCTAAGCAAGGACGAATTTCTTCGTGGTACCACCTTGTTTACTTCTCTTTATGGCTATAACGGGCCACCCGTTGGGTTCTACTCACCTTTCAGTTTTCTTCCCAAAGCTAGAGGTGATTAATCTCTTAAGCGCTGTTAAGGAAACCTTATCATAATTATTTACTTTTGAAAACTACATTTTTTTAATTATTGCACCGAGTCTCAGGTATCTGAATACTTTCTTATTCAAGTTCTCTTTGAAAAAAGAAAGTGTTTTTGACTTACCAATAAACCATACGAATCCAAGAATAATCAAAATAGTTGTGCCTGGAACAGGGGTCCAATACAGAGACACACCAACTACTATAAAAATAAAACCTAGAGTCTTATAGAAAATTTTCCACTTTTTTGACATTCATTAACTATATCAAAATCTACATCTTTTCAGGCACCTTAATCCCCAACAAATTTAAACCAGAAATCATTACCTGGTAGAAAGCTTGGGTCACAGCCAACCTGTACGAAGAAGATACATCAGCTTCGTCAATTATTTTGTGGTGAGCGTAAAAAGAGTTGAACTCCCCTGCTAGTTCTATTAGATATGTTGCAATGTAGTGTGGAGCGTACTCACTTCCTGCTCGAGCAACAATATCTGGGAATCTTTCGAGCAACCTTTCAATATTTGTTGTTTCCCAATTTTCAGGAATATTTTTTGAAACACTTACTACACCCTCTGCTTTTTTCAAAATTGAATGTGCTCGTACTGCAGAGTATTGCAAATATGGGCCAGAGTCACCTTCAAATGAAATTGATTTATCAAAATCAAAAACAATATCACCACCTATAGCTTGATGAAGGATTGAATATTTTATTGCACCGGTTGAAACAGAGTAAACTGTTTCGTTCTTTTCTTCCTGGCTAAGTTCTGCGTCTTTCATTTTTTCTAAAACTTTTTCTTTTACTTGATCAATTAGAGACTCGGCAGAAATAATGTTTCCGGTTCTAGATGACATTTTACCTTCTGGTAAACGGAGCATACCATGTGAGACATGTTGTGTTTTTGAAGCAAGCTCGGGAAAAACAAATGACATTGACTTGAATAAAACCTTGAAGTATTCATTGATTTCATTGCCAGTGATTATTATCGATTTATCATACGGGTATGTATCAAACTTTATTTTGGAAAGTCCAAGTTCCTTTGCTTCGTATGTTGGCAAACCCTCATTGTTCACAAAAACTCGTGTGTGAAGTTTTTTATCATAGTTCTCTCCCTTAAACACAACGGCTCCATCGCTTTTTTCAAAAACACTTCCAATATTTTTTTCGACAGTTTCTTTTCCAAACTCTGCAACTTCGCTTTCAAAAAAATAGTAATCAAACTTTGTTCCCAGCTTTTCATACATTACTTCAAAATATAGAAGTGACTTCTTTCTTCCATCTTCGTATATATCATTTATTTCCGTATCACTTTTGTCGTAGATTTTTTTATTTATATATATGATTTCTTGCTTAGCTTTTTCATCTTCGTCATATGCTTTGTGACCAAATGCATATGCTTCGAGTAAAGGTTTATTGTGGTTTTTGATAGCCCATACAGCTTTTGCAACATGGAGACCCACATCACCTTGGTAGTTTGCTCGCTTAACTTCTGCTCCATTTGCATCCAAAATTCTAGCTATTGATTCTCCTGTGACATTAGGCATAAGGTGTCCAATATGGAACTCCTTAAAAGGGTTCGGGTCAGTGTACTCAATAATAGTCTTCTGTCCTTTCAAGCTTTCATTCTTTCCGAACTCTCCACCCTGCTCTATTATTTTCGAAACATTTTCTCCAAAATATTTTTTATCAAAAAAGAAGTTTATAAATCCAGGTTGAGCAACCTCAACTTTAACACCATCACTATTTATTTTATTTTTAATTTCTTCTGCCAAATCAAAAGGCTTCATACTTAGTTCCTTAGCGTGCACCATAGCAACGTTTGTTGAGTAGTCTCCTTTATCTAGATATATAGAAGGTGTGAAATTAACCTTAGGATTTTCAACTCCTTTTTCTTTTAGAATATCTTCAATGTGTTTTATTATTTCTTCTTTCATTTTATCTATTATCACCATCACCCTTTATGACTCCTCTTTCTTTTCTAGACTGCAACTTTTCTATATTAAATTTTGCTACATCCTCCAGAGCAAATCCCAGATCATTTGCTAAATTAGACACAAACCACATAACGTCTCCGAGCTCTCCTTTTATTGATTCTTTTCTTTCATGAGTCATTTCTGCACTACCATCGTCTTCTCTTAGCCACTTTCTTATCTTTCCAAGCACCTCGCCAGATTCATCCCCCAAGCCCAGTGCAGGATAAATTATCTTGTGCTTTTCAGGGTACATCGCAGTCTCTATAGCTTTTTTTTGAAATTCATTAAGATCCATATTATTTATCCTTACCAAATTCTTTTTCTAAAATTTCCCTTATACCCTCTATTGTAGTGTATCTATACAATTTTACATTAGGATTACCCGATATCATAGCCGAAAGGTTATCCCGGATCGTTGAATGACAAAAACAGTATACTGGCTTTTTCAAAGCTTCTGCCTGACCAATTTCATATCCAACTCCAAGACTCATGGATGAAACTTCAGCTACTACAATATCAGATTCCACAAGCCAGTCCATATCTCTTTTATATATTTCTGCTACAGGCATATTTACCTCCCCTATTACACTTAAATTTTTAAATCCAACATGTTCAGTTAAAACTACGCCGTACTTGTGAAGCTCATGTATAAAATCAGAATAAATTTCTGTATGCTCTTTACTCCCACGTATTGAACCTGAAAAATATATTTTCATCTTATTTTTTCTTTAATATCTTATCTATCTTCTTCGCAATATTCACAAAATCTTTTTCTTTTTTACCACGAGTTGTTTCTGCAGCAGAACCAAGACGAATACCTGACGGATCCATAGGAGATCTTTTTTCGCCAGGTATTGTATTTTTATTTACAATGATTCCATTTTTTTCTAGCTTATCACTTGCTTCTGCGCCACTTATTCCCTTCCCATCCATCCATGTATCGACTAGCACTAAATGTGTGTCTGTTCCCCCAGAAACTATTCTCCAACCAAGTTTTGTAAGTTCTTTGGCAAGTACGTCCGCATTTTTTACTACCTGCTTTGCATATTTTTTAAACGCAGGAGTATTTGCCTCTTTCAGAGCCACAGCTACAGCCGCAATCTGATTTACGTGAGGACCACCTTGAAGTCCAGGAAAAACAGCACGATCTATTTTTTTATACAATTCTCTTTCATCTATCTTTGAAAATATAAGTGCAGACCTTGGGCCACGGAGAGTCTTGTGAACTGTAGTAGTAACGACGTCTGCATATTGAAATGGTGATGGGTATTCTTTACCAGCCACAAGTCCAGCAAAGTGTGACATATCCACCATAAGTATTGCTCCACAACTATCTGCTATTTCTCTAAACTTTTTAAAATCCACTCTTCGAGGATAGGCTGTGAAGCCTGCAACAATAATATTTGGTTTTTCTTTTTCGGCTAGTTTTTTTAATTCATCGTAGTCAATTACTTCTGTATCAGAACGAACTCCATACGGAACCTGCGCCCACGCTTTTCCAGTCATAGAAACTTTGTGACCGTGTGTAAGATGTCCTCCGTGATCCAAACTCATACCCATAATTTTTCCTCCCAAAGGAACATTTGCCAGGTACACAGCTAGATTTGCTGGAGACCCAGAAAGCGCCTGAACATTCACTGCCCATTTTGACGCAGGCAATCCAAAAAGTTTAAGTGCTCTTTCAACAGTCAAATCTTCTATCTTATCGACAAAAGTCTGCCCACCATAGTATCTCTTGTGAGAATACCCTTCTGCATATTTGTTTGTCAGCTCTGACCCTAATGCCTCGAGAACATCTTTTGAAACATAGTTTTCTGACGCAATAAGATTAATAACACTTTTTTGTCTTTTCTTTTCCCCTTCTATAAGTTTTTTTATTTGTGTATCTTTCATGTAAATATAAAAATAATCTGAATAATAAAATATTATTTTTTCGTTTTCACTAGATCATGTTATTTTATTTTCTTCTTAACTATCTTATACACCTCCTCCCCAACCTGCTCCAAACTCATACAAACATTTCCTCTACAACACTCAACTTTTACCCAGTTTTTGTTTTCTTTTGCCAAAAGCAGTGCACTGTTTCTCGAGTTCTTTAAATGCAATAGGTTATCCTCCGCAACATCTTTTCTTCCGTTTAAATAGATTTTCTTTCTTTGAGTAACTTTTTTCTGTAACCACATTTTACTAACCTCAAAAGGTACATCTAAATAAATTACTAAGTCAGGTTTTGGGATACCAAAAACACCATATTCCATTTTATATAGCCATGCTAAAAATTCTTTTCTCTTTTTCAAATCATCGATCTTTCCCCCTTGATGAATCTGGTTGGCCGTTGCGTATCGGTCAGCCAGAACAACGCAACCTTCACCGAGCCACTTTTTAATTTGCTTACTGGATTCAAATCTATCTGCTGCATATAAAATGGAAGCTATCTTTGAATCCATTGCAATAAAATCTCCGTGCAAACCAGATAAATATTCACCTATCAAAGATCCGAAAAAGTTATTTTCATATCTTGGGAAATCTATAGTTTTTACTTTAAAACCCTCTTTTAAAAGCCTTTGTTTAAGGATTTTTACCTGTGTAGCCTTGCCAGAGCCGTCAATTCCATCTATAACAATAAGTTTTCCTTTCTGCATACGTAGTAAATAGTATAATACAAATTATGAGAAAAATAATTGTAAGCCACGAATTACCACCCGAGGCAAATGCCATGGCCCTGGCGATGTATTCCAGAGATCCACAAAGCTTTGATGCACACCTCGAAACAGTTAAACGAGTTGGACCAGAAAAGTTTATGGCGCAGTACTATGTTGGATATGGTCACAGAAGTATTGGTGACTGTGGAACAACGACCATATGTGCAGAAAACGTTAGTATGTTGTGTGCGAAAGCCATTCAACAATGGGCGCTATACAACGGCCAGGAAGCGAGTACGAGATATATAGACATGAGCAAACAGGAAATTATCAACCCTCTCATCTTGAATCCCCTCAAGAGTCATGTCGGTGAGGAAATCCAAAATACATGGATGAAAGTTTACGACAAAATGCTCACCGTTCTTCCTCCATACCTAAAGGAAAAGTTTCCAATGCGTGAAGACGAAAACCCAAAAGTATATGAACGAGCAATATACGCAAAAGCGTTTGATATAGCTCGCTCACTTCTACCCGCAGGAGCCACAACATATGTTGGATGGCACACAAACTTAAGACAAGCAGCAGACCATCTACAAGAACTCCGCAACCACCCTCTAGATGAGGTCAGAGATACGGCGGAAGAAATGGCAACTGAACTAAACAAAAAATATCCATCATCTGGTTTCGACAAAATATACCCGGATACAGAAAGGTATATAAAAGCCTACATGGATGAATACGTGTATCTAGAGCCCGAATCAAAACTCAAAAAAACTTTTTCTGTTACAAATACTATAAATTCAAAAGCTATAAATAAATACAAAGATCTTTTAGCCGGTAGGCCGATAAAAACAGAACTACCTTCATTTCTAAAAAAGTTTGGGACTTTTACATTCCAGTTTTTGTTGGATTTTGGATCTTTCAGAGACCTGCAGAGACACAGAAGTGGAATCATCCTAATGCCACCACTCACAACAAAATACGGATTCCAAAAATGGTATATAGAACAAATACCGAAAAAATATCGAGCAGAAGTCCAAAGTGTAATTAAAAAACAAACAAAAAAAATAAATTCTTTGAAATGTGATGAGAAAACCAGACAGTACTACACCGCAATGGGCTTTAACGTAGCTTGCTCATGTACCTTTGATCTACCGGCTGCAACGTATATAGCAGAACTAAGATCAGGACAAACAGTACACCCCACCCTCCGTGTTATAGCTCAGGAAATGGGAAAGTCTATTCAAAAACTATTTCCAAAGATGAAGATGTATTGTGACTACTCACCAGATGAATGGTCATCAAAGCGAGGAACCCAAACAATTACTAAAAAAGAAGAAAATAACAAATAAAAATATGGCACTATCTGATAAAAAAATTACTGAAGCAATGAAAGTCGGTGATATAGTTATAAATCCATTTAAAAAAGAAAACCTAGCAACGTCTAGTTATGATGTAACTTTGG
This sequence comes from uncultured Candidatus Saccharibacteria bacterium, assembly GCA_964586695.1. Classification (GTDB taxonomy): domain Bacteria; phylum Patescibacteriota; class Minisyncoccia; order Phycocordibacterales; family DATDWN01; genus C7867-006. The sequence continues at coordinate 53,838 of CAZPGQ010000001.1, read as the reverse complement.
GAGAGTTTTATTTTAGAGAGCAACATAATTCAAAACACCACCACAATATCTACAACATTTGGAGCAAATCTCATACAGACTACGTATGGGGTACAAAACCAGAAAAAGCAGAGAAGGCCTCAGAAGTATTTAAAAAGTATAACTTTAACTGGGATGGAATAAGTCCTGACGATAAAGTTATATTACTTAACCCAGGAGAGACTATACTAGCCCACACAAACGAGTTTATTGGCGGGCAAAAACATATAACAACAATGATGAAAGCTAGATCTTCTATGGGAAGGAACTTTATTGAGGTTTGTAAATGTGCAGGTTGGGGTGATGTTGGATACATAAACAGATGGACGATGGAGATAACCAACAACTCTCAACACTACGCTATACCCCTAGTTGTTGGACGAAGAATTGCCCAAATAATATTCTTTGAAACTGGAGAGATTCTAGATAAAAACTACGCTCACTCAGGAAAGTACCAAACAACAACAGATCTTAAAAAGTTAGCGAAAGAATGGAATCCGAAAAGTATGTTGCCGAAGCTTTACATGGATAGAGATATTAAAAAACAATAAAACAAAAAACCGGGAATTCCCGGTTTTTTGTATTAGAGGTTGTTAAATTAATTATTTCACGTCTACGCCCATGCTTCGTGCAGATCCTGCAATGATTTTCATCGCGGCATCAATATCATTAGCATTTAGATCTGGCATTTTCTTCTCTGCGATTTCCTTTAACTGAGCCTTTGTTATTGAACCAATCTTTGAAACGGCGTTCTTTCCAGAACCTTTCTCTTTTCCAAGAGCTTTCAAAATAAGAGATGAAGCTGGAGGAGTCTTTAGAACAAAAGTGAAAGTTCTGTCCTCGTAAACTGTAATTTCTACAGGCACGATATCTCCCATCATCTTTGCTGTAGCATCGTTGAATTGCTTTACGAATTCACCAATAGCAACTCCAGCCTGACCCAAAGCAGGACCTGTTGGAGGTGCTGGTGTAGCCTTTCCTGCAGGAATGACCAATTTAAGCTTTTTTGTTATTTTCTTTGCCATGTTTTTAGTTCTAGTACTCTATAATAAATCCCTTATTTTTGCAACCACCACACAACCATGAGGCTTTCATAATTTGGATGAAATCCGACGTGAGAAATTGAAAATATGAGGAGCCTTAGTTAGTGCTAAGGTGACGAATATTTTCAATTTGGCAACAAGGAGTTCGCCAAATTTGGAAGTCTAACTCTTGCGCACCTGAAGGAAGTCTAGTTCTACCGGTGTCTCTCGACCAAACATTGCCACAAGCACCTTTACCTTGCCCCTCTCCTCATCAACCTCGTTTACCTTACCCTCAAGGTCCTTAAATGGGCCATCAACAATAACAATAGAGTCATTTACTGAAAGGTCTATCTTGTGTTTTGCTGTATGAGCATTCATTCTTCCAAATAGCTCTTCTACTTCCTTTGGATCGATAGGTACAGGATAAACACCTGAACCAACGAAACCTGTAACTCTTGGAGTATTTCTAACTACGAACCAAGAATCTTCTGTTACGATCATATCCACCAAAATGTAACCTGGATATATCTTCTCCTCTTCTTCTACTCTTTTACCAGCTTTTATTTTTATCTTCTTTTCTGTTGGAACTATTACATTAAAAATCTTATCTTCCATTCCAAGAGACTCTATTCGCTGTTTTAGATTTCTCATCACAGCGTTTTCATATCCAGCGTATGTATGGATAACATACCAATTTCTTCCTGCTTGTGGTTGTTGTTTTGACATAGAGATTATTAAATTACAAACTTACCAATAACAAGTTTCAACAAATAGTCAAAAAATCCTAGATAAAATGAAACGAAAATTGAAACAACCGCTACAACAATAGTAAAACCAATAGCCTGATTTCTAGATGGCCAACTGACATGCTTTAGCTCTCCTTGTGTATCTTTTAGATATGTTATTAGACTCATAGTTTTGTATTAGAGGGTTCTTTATTAAAAAACCCCTCGGGGGGTTAATTAATATAGTATATTAGAATACTAAAATAGTCAAACTGAGAAATTCGCTAGATTTGGAAGTTTTTACTCCACTTCGTATGTAATAGTTACATTAGAAACTATCTTATTCTCTCCTGTTGGAATAGAAGGTGCTGGTCGAGCAGAGACCATATCCCCACCCATACCCATAGCAGATTCAGCTTTTGCATAATACATTGGCATAGGCATATCACCAGACTCATAGAAACTTACAACTTTTGTTAGTCTTACACCCAAAGTCTTTGAAAGCACTTTTGCCTTTGCCTTTGCGTCAGCTACAGCCTTTTCTCTTGCCTGATCCTTAACTGAATCCATATCATCAACTACAAAGTCTAAGCCAGAGATATTTGAAGCACCAAGTCCACCAACTTTTGTTAGAACATCACCAGCCTTTGCTGTATCCCTAACCTTTACAGTTATTGATTGACTAACCTCATAACCTGTTAGAACTTGCTTGCCTGGAGGACAATAACCATTTACACAAGCAGAACTTGTATAGTCGTATTTTGGATATGAACTATATCCTGTAGTTTTTATATCTTTATCTTCTATATCAAACTTCTTAACTGCGTCCAAAATTGCATTGATCTTTTTTGTAGCCTTGTCCTGTGCATCCTTTACAGTTTTACCCTCTTCTACTACAGAGAAAGAGAATGAAGCTGTGTCTGGGATAGCGTAAACTTCTCCAGTTCCGTTTATTGCTATAACATTTGTTGGATAAACACCCTTACCTATATAAGAGTTCTCTCTTATAGAGTTCAAAGTTTCTATGGCCAAAAAAGCTCCTAGAAGAATAACTACGATCACAATTGAGTTTATAAAACGTCTCTTTTGTGTTGGTTCAAAAAAATCATTCATAAAAATATTATTAAATTATAATCCTATATTTGTATTAGACTATTCTATCACAGTTTTCTTACAGCAAGCTGAATCTCCTAAAAATACCTATTGATACATAGACTATGGCTCCACCCAAAATCACCCCCACAAATACATCACTAAACCAGTGTACTCCTAGGTAAATCCTAGAAAAGGAAACGGCAAAAATCATAAATATACATAAAAAGTTGAACACAAAACGGACAGATGACTTCAAATAATCGTCGAAAATGTAGATCAAAATTATAAAAAATACAGCGGAAGCAGTTGCGTGAAAGCTTGGGAAGCTTTGACCAAAAGCAAACATAACCCCGCCGTCAGGACGAGAGACGTCAAAAATAACTTTGAGAATATAAACTAGAACAGCGGTAGAAACTAAAGTCGTCATAAAAAATACTGCGTATCTGATTCCCCTAAAAAGATAGATTAGAATAGCAAAACATATAAAGACCATCGCGGAATAAACAGAAACGTCAAAAAGATTCGTCAAAAGATACATATATTCTGTTAGACCAGAAGTTCTACTTAAATCAAAATAGTTCTTAACATTAATATCTATAAAGTTCATTTTATTTTGACCATCTAGCAAATATACCGCACGGAAGAAGTCTTCCAGAAGACTCCTCGATAGACATTTCTCCAAACGAAATCTTCCCTCCCAAACTGCCAAAAGAATTTTCCAACAAATTTTTGTATGTCTGAGCAGAATACACAGAAGCATAACCGTTTAACACAATAGCAAGTGGGTCGGGTGAAATTATTTTGCTTATTTTTGAAAGAAATGGAGACAGATCTTCTTCTATTTTCCAAACTTCCTTTTTAGCGCCCTTGCCGTAGACTGGTGGGTCCATAAGAACTACATCATATTTACTTCCCCTCTTTATTTCTCTTTCAACAAATTTTCTCACGTCATCTACAATAAATCTTACAGACTTTTCTCCAAGGTTTGATGATTTTAAATTTTTCTGGGCCAAATCTACAGCAAATTTCGACGCATCGATATGAACCACTTCTGCGCCAGCTTTAGCAGAAACAAGACTCGCTCCTCCTGTATAACCAAAAAGATTCAAAACTTTTACTTTCTGACCAGAACTAATTCTAGATTTAATTTTGTCTTCAATCCAAGACCACTGAGAAGATTGCTCTGGAAAAACACCCAAATGTTTTGATGGTAATAATTCCAAGCTAAAAACAACATCATTTAAATTAACTAGCCAATTTTCTTTAATTTTTCCTTTGGCATTCCATTTTCCAGACTTTGCCCCATGCGAAAAAATAGCATCAGCTTTTTCCCATTCACTATTTCCCAATTTCCTTTGCCAAATAGCCTGTGTGTCTGGTCTAGCCAAAACATACTCACCGTACCTTTCTAGTTTTTGACCTTCCCCACTATCCAAGAGTTCGTAGTCTTTAGATTTTTTAGTTACAAGTATTTCCATACATTAACTATACAGCAACTAAACCCGCTCACCAATCTGCTGTCTCCACATCGCGTAGTACAAACCTTTTTGTTCCAACAAGTCAGAGTGGGTTCCATGTTCTGCAACAACACCTTTTTCCAAAACATATATTTTGTCTGCGTGCATTACAGTAGAAAGTCTATGAGCAACCAGAACTGTGATATGTTCCTTTGTTGCTGTCACGTCACGAACTGTTTTTGTTATTTCCTCTTCTGTTATAGAGTCCAAAGAAGACGTAGCTTCATCAAAAACCAAAAGAGTTGGCTTTCGCAAAAGCGCCCTAGCAATAGAAAGTCTTTGTTTCTCCCCACCAGATATTTTCACCCCACCCTCACCTATTACAGTATCAATACCTTTGTCTGCACGTGCCAAAAGTGAATCACAAGCACTCTTATGCAAGACATCTAAACATTCTTCATCTGTTGCGTCTGGGTTAACAAACAATAAATTTTCTTTTATTGAGCCGGCAAATAATTGAGTGTCCTGTGTCACAAAACCAATCTGAGATCGCAAATCTTTTATACTTATATCCTGTATTGGTTTTTTGTTATACAAAATATTTCCCAAAACTGGCTTATATAGACCGACAATAAGTTTTACTACAGAAGTTTTTCCTGAGCCTGACGGACCGACAAATGCGATAGTCTCACCCTTCTTTACCTCGAAAGAAACGTTTTCAACTGCAGTAGTTTTTGCACTTTTATATGAGAAAGAAACTTTATCAAACTCTATTGATTCAACATTCTCAAGACCAATTGGGTTTTCTGGAATCTTTTCTATAGGCATATCCAAAATGGTTTTATACCTAGCCAAAGATGCTTCTGCTTCTCTGTATGTATTTATTACTGTACCTATTTCCTGTAGCGGGCCAAAGATAAAGAACGAATAAACAAACAATGAGAAAAATTCTCCGAATGTAATTATCTTTAGAAAAACCAAAACCATCATAAACAAAAGTATAGATGTTCGAAGAAAGTTTATTATAGTTCCCTGTATAAAACTTATACTTCTTACATATCGAAGTTTTTTCAATTCTAATTCCAAAATTCTTTTTGTTGTTAAGTTCAGTCGTCCTATCTCCTGCTCGGAAAGTCCCAAACTTTTTACTAACTCAATATTTCGGAGTGACTCCGTTGTAGAACCAGCAAGTGCTGAAGTCTCTACTATTATTTTTTGTTGTATATCCTTTACTTTCTTACTCAAAAAATAACTTACACTACCAATAATAGGAATGGTTAGACCATATGCTACCGCAATCCCCCAGTAAAGGTTTATCGAGTAAATTGTCACGAAGATAAAGCCAACTAGAGAAACAAATGTCACGTTTATTGCCGCGTTTATGAGTTTCTCTGAATCAAGTCTCGCTTTTTGTAAAAGGTTTAGTGTTTCCCCACTTCTTTGGTCTTCGAAAACTTCGTAAGGTAAGGCAAGAGAATGTTTTACGCCATCTGCATACAGTTCTGCACCAAGTCTCTGAGTAATATTATTTAGATAATAGTCCTGGAAGTTTTTTGCTGTTCTAGAAACAAATGCCACGCCAACAGCAAGCAGTAACAAATATGATACTCCTCGGAAAAACTGTGGGAGCGTGTATTGGTCAAACTTTGTCGCATAGTTATCTATGACGTGCCGAAATATGTATGGATCAAGTAGAGAAAATACCTGATTGATACTTGCTAGCACCAAAACAAGCAAACAAAGTTGCCAATATTTTTTTAAGTATTTCCAGAGTATTTCCATACAAAATTATTTTTCCTGATCAAAACCACCCCACGCATTACTAGTTCCAATATCAGTATTCCCAGATGACTTAATGTAAAGGAATAACTGAAGTTTGTATGCAGCGAGCCATTTTACAATAGTATCAACAAGGTAAACTCCTTTTGTTTTATCTCCCATACCAAAAATATTTACAACTGTAGCCAAATCCTCTTCTGTAAACTTATCCAAGGTAGCCATAGCTTCTGTTGCACCCATATCTAGCTTTTCTATAAAATTTTCTGCTGTGACTGTCTCTGTTGCTGTTTTCTGAATATCCATAAAAACTTTTGGTTCTGCAGTATAGACCATCTCAACAGTTGCAGGAGTAAGAGCACATAAATATTTCAAAAGCTCAAGCATTGTTCTCTGCTTTTCTGTTGGCTTATATCCCATCTGACCTTCTGGTATCTTTGAAAATAAATGCTTGATAACGTTTATTTCGTGAGTAATAGAAGCTTTTAAATTTTCTTTTGTGTACATTCGTTTAATGGCTATTGATAATCAGATGGCCATTATAGCACAGATAAGATAGTCTTATCTTATTTATAATAAAATTATAGAGGTGTGATAATTATTTTTATATAAAAAGAGAGGCAGACGCTTGTCGCGCCTGCCCTCAACCCCAATCCCAAGATTACTGAGTTTGGGTCACCCTAACGGCAAACTGTGTGACAGTCTTACCGCACCCTGAGAGGGAGATGACATACTCCCTAAAGTCTGGGCCAGTGTTCTTCACTGGCCTTAGAAACACATGGGTAATGACCGCTCCGGTCATTACCGTCTGTGATGGCGACCCGTCTCCCCAGTTTACTGTGACGGCTCCACTTCCGCTGAATTTGACGGCCCGTCGGACAGTCAGTCCAGTTGGGGACAAGATATCTTCCCCAACACGAATTACAGAGACATCCCCCACCACACAAGGAGGTGGGATCTCTTCCACCTTTGGCTCTGGTCTCGGGCATTCCTTGCCCGAGTCAAACACAACGCCAACAAAAAAGAGTTCGGGAATTGGCTTCCTTGTCTTCTTGTCGAAGCCTTGCACGTCCAACTGGACGCGCCCACAGCTTAGACCTTCCCCCTTAGTTGGGACTGTGAATTCCCCACTGCTGTGGGCTAGGAAAGTTGTCTGCCCAATGACCTCCAACGGTGATGGGTTTTCCACCGTCGGTTCGCACCCCGGATGCGTGCTGTAGTGTACGAAACCCAACGGCTCCCACTCAACTGGACCTGCATCAGCAACCCTGATGATATACCTCGAAGGCTGGCTGTCGAGGTTGTTGGCTGGGCCCGAGCAGACTTTCCCAGCCTGCCCTCCCCTCAGTTCCACCGTCCATGGTTGGACCGTGGGACGGATTGGACCAGCGATCTCGTTGGAAGGTTGCCCCCCAACGATCGACGTGATTGTCCCACGTGTCGGGGCTGAGGGGTTCCCTCCGCCACAACCGACAAGGAACAGCGAGCAAACTACGGCAAAAATCAGCACATACTTCTGCATTACAAACCTCCAGTAGCCAGGATTGGCTCTACCTAGTTTAATAACAAAAAAAATGACATTTGTCAATAGTATTGAACACCTAAATAAAACATTTTATAAAGGTCACAAAATATAAATGAAACTCTAAACATTTCCATAGCCACCCCAGATACAACAAAGCCCGCTTGCGCGGGTTGTTGTATCTGGGGTGGCGTAGTAGAGGAAGTTAGAACTGTGTTTGAGCTTAAAAATGACGCCACAATCAACATTCCTGATTTTCAATCTTGTACTAGACTCTAGAAAATTCAATCACTTTCTGTACAACGACCTCTATGTCTTGATTTGCATCCACAACCAAAGCACCTTGTGCCACAAGACTCTGTTCAATTTTTTCCTTTCTCTCCAATATATAATTTTGGACTTCAATCGACTTCCCGAATCCATTATCTTTCCTATCCACCAATCTTTGTCGAATAATATCTGGATTAGCAACTAACAAAATTACTTTATTAAATAAAGATACTATTTCTTCTAAGTTATTTGGTGCTCCGCAATAAAAAACCAGTTCACTTTTTTGACTAATAATTAATTCTTCCAATTTGTCTTTTTTATAAAGCCAATACATTTTTTCAATTTTTTCCAGATCATTATCATTATCATATGGAGTAGGTAGTCCAGTTTTTTTATCAACCATTAAGCATAACCCCTCCATGCTATCCATATCACAAGTCTCATAACCAGAATTCTTTAATCTTCGGCTAACTTCCGATTTTCCTGACCCACTTATTCCCGCAATTAAGATGGATTGTTTCATGCCAAAAGTATACCAAGATAGAACTAAAAAATCCTTACTCGGTAAGGATTTTTTAGAGAAATTCATCGCAGGGTGGCTATCCGGGGTCGAACCGGAACTTAAAGTTCCACAAACTTTCGTGCAGAGCCGCTACACTATAGCCACCATGTCTACCTGCTGGCAAGAAATCTTGCCTTCTCTACCTTATCATGATGCACTAGAAAATGGCAATTGTGGCAAAGCCAAGCTAGATTCTCTAATACGTTATTAACATGATTTTCATCTATATGATGAACCGCCAAAACTCTTAAATCCCTAGTCCCACATAATCCACAAATTCTAGGAATTTTATGTCTACCTAATATACTTTTATAAGAAGCATTTCCGTTAATATAATTTGCATGCTTTTTACCAACAAATTCAGCATTTCGCCAAACAGTTTGGCAGGACTTACCGCAAAAATACTTACCACTTTTTGAACCGTTTATAGCTTTATTATTTTTATATGATTCCTTTCCACAAACAGAACAAGCAATAACTTTTCCACTTTTTCTTCCTTCATACTGACAAACTCTAGAACAATATTTTCCATAACCCAACTTAATCCAGGATGGTTTAACACCAAACTCTTTACTGCATAATTTACACGAAACTATAACCATGCAAATATTATATACTTTATTTCCCTGCTGGTAAACAAGATGGTTTCTAAGTTAGCCAGAAGACTTTGTGTATACCTAAGTTGCTCTATTGTTTGAATTGGTAATATACTTACCTCATGCCAAATAAAACATTTGATCCTTACGATTTTTCAAAGAAAGTTATAGACGGTGTTCCTGTGTATTATAAAAACTTTCCCAACTCCCCCTGTGTACACATTCACGTCTGTTTTAATGTTGGAGTGCTGAATGACAAACCTGAAACTATAGGAATTTCACATTTTCTCGAACATCTTATTTTCGACGGCTCACCAAAACTTCCAACAAAGAAAATAATAGAAGAATGGAAAAAAGTTAATACACTAGGCTCTTGGAATGCTTGGACACATTTTACAAATACAAACTATCACCTAAAATGTCTGCCAGAAAAACTAGACGTTGTTTTAGACGGGATGGCTGACATGATTTTTAATCCCCTCCTAAAACCTGAAGATGTAGAGCATGAAAGAAAAGTTATTATTCAAGAAGCTTGGGGACGATTTAAAAATGAAAAATTACTCTCATATATAAAAGAAGACTTGGAGAATTCATTTCATGGAACACTACGAGCCAATGCTTCTTCACCACTTGGCTGGCCAGATACAGTAGAAAAAATAAAGACGGAAGATATAAAGGAGTGGCACAAAGCCCACTACGGTAAAGGAAATTTCTTTATTGTTATATCAGGAAATATAAAAGAAAAGGATCTAAAGAAAATAGAAAAATTTATTAAACTTGCACCGAAAGCAAAAAAGTCAAAAATAGATTTCGGAAAAATCCAAAAACCAAAAAAGCTGTATATTGTAAAAAACAGTGATGAAATTGGTGATCCAAGAGAACAAGTAGAGATAACTTTTGGTAGAGTAATGCAAACCAATGATTGTCCGAACGAACAAATAGAACTTATGAGTTCCAGTCTTCTATATGATATTTTATTTGAAAGACTTCGTACTGAGAGAGCATTATGTTATGGAGTTGGTGCTGGTTCATATATACAGAGAGACTTTACAATATGGGGCGCAAATCTGAAAACAAAAGAAGAGGCTATAGAAACAGTGAAGACAGAATTCTGGAAAGCACTTGATGACATTTATTCTGGTAAAGAAAAAGGAAGATTTAATACATTGAAACAAGTACGAATAGACCGATTTAAATCAATGGAGGAAGTCACGGGAGAATCAACAGATGAAGTTCTATCTCACATATGGCAAACAGGAAAAGTTAAAACAAAAACTTCTATGTTAAAAGAAAGAGAAAAAATTACCTACACTGATGTGGTCAAATGTTTAAAAACAGTATTTGATAAAGATTGGACAACAACTGAAATAATCCTCCCTTCTAAAAAATAAACTGGATTCAGAATAACTAGATAACAGAAGTGTCTACAGATTTTTTCCGTCTTTTAGCATATGCGTAAACTAAACCTGCCATTATGATGATAAGTGCAACAAGCTGAATAAACGACTCAATAGATTCTGATTTTTTCAAAAAAGCCCCGAGAACCGAAATACCCGCATAACCAAAATATATATAAATAAAATCCCTAACTATTGAGCCCAAAAAAGTCGATACTATAAAAACTTTCATGGGAATTTTCAAAAAACCACTTCCAATAGAAACTAGAGAACTAGGTACAACTGGTAAAGCCCTCATTAAAAACATTATGAAATAATCTCTCCATCCTCCACTCAATCTTTTTCCAAATGACTCAATATCTTCGTGTGTAACACCAAAAAATTTCTCCACAACCCCCGCAAAAAAATCTTCTATTTTGTCTGCCATATAATAAACAAAAATCGCTCCGATTAATTTACCCAAGGCACCCAATATTGATAATACAAGTAAATAGTAAAAAACTTTTTCTTGGACAGAAGCAATGGAACCCGTAACTATCATTACAGCTGGAGATGGTATTGGAGCCACAACTTCCTCAACCATTGATGCAATAAAGGCGAACGCTGTCAGCGGTATTTTTTCTGAATATGAAATCAATATTGTTTCTAATGTGCCAAACATATTTTTTATGTGCCCGGGAGAGGACTCGAACCTCCACACCTTACGGCTTACCCACCTCAAGGGTAAATGTCTACCAATTTCAACACCCGGGCAATAGATGCAGTATATTGGAGTTTAGTTATTATTTCAAACAAAAAACTCCCATTTGGGAGTTTTTTGTTATTCTGCTTTTGCTTCTTCTGTAGCTGGAGCCTCTACTACTTCTTCTACTCCTGGAGTGTTGTCTGGAAGTGCTCTTATATTTCTCATCTGTCGTCTGATTTCCTTTGCTGCCTTGTCTCGCACGTGATATAGCTTTGCCCGTCTTACTTTTGATCTCTTTAGAGTTTCGATTGAATCGATAATTGGAGAGTATAGTGGGAAAATCTTCTCAACCCCTACTCCTGAAGCAACTCGTCGAACTGTGAAAGTAGCTCCTGCCTCCTTTCCGTGCTTTACTGCAATAACCAAGCCTTCAAAAGCCTGTAGTCTTGTCTTGTCTTTTTCTTGAATCTTCTGCCATACTCGAATAGTATCCCCTGATCTAATATCAAAGTTTTTTCGGTCCTGGACTTTTACTGGTGATTGAATTTCCATAAGTAGCTAGTAATCTAACACAACCCTAAGCGCTTTGCAACAGAGCCATAGCAGAAGAAAAGTCCTCTGGATACGGAGCCACAACAGTGTGGTTTACCCCATCTACCCCAACAAAGACTACCTGATATGAATGCAGAGCGGTTCTATCGAAGCCTAGCTTATTTTCCTTTGTAGGTGCATATAATGGGTCACCGATAAGTGGATAGTTTATGGCCTTAAAATGCACCCTAATCTGATGTGTTCTACCTGTTTTGGGACTTACTTCTACAAATGTATAGCCGTTATTTCTATTTAAAACTTTGTAGTCGGTTACAGCCTCTCGGAGTTCACCCCTAGCCCCTCTTTGTGCAGACCACATTCGAAAATCACGACTGCTTCGACCTATTGGTCGGTCTATTGTTCCCTTATCTGTTTTTAGCTCACCCAGCAAAAAGGCGTGGTATGTTTTTTGTATTTCATGATTTTGAAATTGAGACTTTAGACTTTCAAAAGCTTCTTGTGTCTTTGCCACAAGCATTACACCAGACGTGTCTCTATCTAAACGATGAACTATCCCGGAACGCAAGACTTCCTCACCTTTTGCGTTTCTACCAGGCTCACCTACATTTTTTATATCTTGATACTTTGAAAGTAACCAATCTACCAAATTTGGTTCATTTGTTTTTCCATCACTATGAACAACTAATCCGGCTGGTTTATTAATAGCCAAAATGTCATTATCTTCGTATAAAATTGTTGGATTCATTTAGATTTATTTACCAATTCTCCTATCCCTCTCTCCATACTCTTCTATTATTTTCATAAACTCTTCTTTAGAAAAATCAGGCCAAAGCGTTTTTGTAAAAAACAATTCACTGTATACACCTTGCCATGGCAAAAAGCCCGAAAGTCTCATCTCTCCAGAAGTTCTAATAATAATATCTGGATCTGGCATATCCCCTGTCTGCAAATGTTTTGCGAAATATTCGTCTGTAATGATTTCTTGTACTGGATTTTCTTCTACTATTTTTTTTACAGCAGAAAGTATTTCTTGTCTGCCACCATAGTTAAGTGCGAAATAAATATTAACACCAGTATTGTTTGCAGTTTTATCTCTTACATCAATAAGTGTTTTTTGTAGTTCTGGTGAAAAACGAGATAGGTCACCAACAAAATGCATCACTCCACCCTCGCTGTTAAAGTGGGCAAACTCTTTTCCAATAAATTCTCCTATTAGGTTAAGTAGATATGTGACTTCCTCTTCTGTTCGGTTCCAATTTTCAGTCGAAAAAGTATAGAGAATAAGATGTTTTACACCAGCATCCTTTGTCCATCTAACGATATCCTTTAGAGTCTTACCACCAGCTCTATGACCCTCCAATACTGGAAGTCCTTTATTTTTAGCCCAGCGACGATTCCCGTCCATTATTATCCCGATACAGTTCGGAGTTTTCATTTAGACCATTGTAGCGTCATTTTACAAAAGAGACAATATGAGTTATTCTGGATGCATCGCGCGGTTAGCTCAGTTGGTAGAGCAACCCGTTTACACCGGGTAGGTCACAGGTTCGAGTCCTGTATCGCGCACAGGAAAATCCGCTTTGGCGGATTTTTGCGTGGCGATAAGAAATTGCCGGTGGCAATTTCGTCAGGACTCGAAAACCTTTGATAGTTTTTATGAACAAAGTGAAATAAAAACAGAAAAGGTGTACCGACTCTGTAAGAGTCGAGTCCTTGAAACACCATTTTCTAAATCCATATTTTATGTTAATGTATTGCCATTGCTCTCGTAGTTCAATGGATAGAACCGCGGACTTCTAAGCCGCTGATGTAAGTTCGATTCTTACCGAGAGCACAATTAAATAGACGGGTCCTTTGGAATAGCCTCCCCACTCTTTATCTGATTAATAAAATCATTTCGACGTTTTGTTTCTGAAATAGTTTTATCTAACAACACTTGGTTTATCTTTACTTCATTATCAGAGGATCCTGCTTTGGCTTTAAAAAGATTTCCAGCACTTATTTGTAAATAAAAATAAACTGCAATACCCACAAGAATAACCAAAATAAGAAATACAGAAAGTAATATAATAAACCAATCTTTCTTTGGACTGATCCCTGCTTTATCGTAAGTACTTTCTGTTTTTTTTGACTTACTAAACAAAGATTTAATTTTTTTAAATAGTTCTGACATTTTATTTATATTTTAATACAACTATTTCAAATATACTCTGCCATCTCTGTCCAAGTTTCTTAACATCTATCCCTGAATCTAACGAAACATTTGAAAGAGCCAGTTTATTAATTTTTATTTTTATTGGATTGGACTCTAGCTCCGATATAAATGTATATGTATCTACCCAAGAACCTGTTATTTTTGCCCTAATTACAAAAGTCTTTATGTTTGTATTCTTTAACGAAGCATCATTTTCATCACTGCCCAGAAATTCTGGCTCTAACTTTAGATTATTCTTTTCGGCAAGATCTTCTAGGCTGTTAATAAATGATACTTCCCCGTCAGAAGCTAGGATAGAGTTATCTATTTTTTCCAAATCAGAACTCATTGTGTTAATTAGTTTCTCTGTTGAAATAAGATACTCCTGTCTATTCTCTTGCAAAGAAAGGTCTCTTTCTAAAACAGAAATTTTTTGATTCTTTATCTTGATATCTCTATATACAAAATACTGAGCCACAAATAATACCAAGACAAATAATGAAAGCATTATAATTATTCCTTTTAATGATTTAGAGTTTTTCATACTATTTAGTTTCTATTTTTATCTCAACTGAAAAACTAAGGTTCTTATCTTTTGTATAACTAGATAGTGGCACATCTACAGCTTTAAATTCCTCTATCTTCTGTAAATTTTTTGAAAAGGCAGACAAAGTATCACGTGTGGCAGAAACCCCCTGTAAATTAATATTCATTTTTTTGGCGCTATTTACCACAAAAACAATGTCAGAAATTGTAGTTGATGTCGCCTTTTTTGATAAGACAAGATTTATAAATGAAACGATATCTGGATACTGCAATTTGTTATCGATTATTGTTAGCTGAGTATTTATCGATTTTATGTTGGCTGTAGTAGAAGCAATATTAAGATTTGAAAGATTTTTATTCATATCTTCACTTCGTATTATTACATCCTTTTCCTTGTTTACAGACATAAGCCATGTCGGAAAAAGAAATATAGTAAATGCAACTTGAAGAAAAATAACAAAAACCAAAATCATCACGAGTCGTCTGTGATTGTACTCCTTTCGGATTTCTGCTCTTATTTTTTCTGGTAATAAATTAAACATTTTATATTAATATATCTCTTGGCAAAGCAAGACCAATCGGACCAGAATACTTTAGAGAATCATTAAAAGATATTTCTGGAAGGTTTTTATCTATATCAAACACATTTGTCCACACATTCCCCAAACCTACAGGCGTATCAAGATGAGAAGCAAGATATGAAATCATGCTGTCTTCGAATTTTTCTCCACATACAAAAATCTGAGATATTTTTTTATCATCCTTATCAACATTTTCTTTTAAGGTGTGCCAGTATGTATATAATTTTTTAATTTCTTGAAGCAGAAAGCTTGGATTATTTGCGTACTCCCCTTTTGTTTGGATAGTAGATGTAAACAAAACAACTCTATAATAAGAAACGTATAGACCGACTTTGTCTGGACTAAAATGCACAACCAGAGTTGTTCCTTGATTATTTTTTGGCAAAAGAGAACTAACAATAGCTTGTGACTCTATTTCAAGAGACAAAAGTGAGAGTCCTGACTTTTGCATTATATCTACGTATTGGTCTATCAAACTTATTGGTATAGCAGACACAGAAACATCTAGATGCTCTTTCTGTTTGTGGTAAAAAAGGTTGTAGTCAAAAGTTAGTTCCAATGGAGAAACTGGAACATTCTCCTCCATTTTTGACTCTATCGCGCTTCTAAGTTCTTCTTTTTCTACTACAGGAATTTTTGCTGTAAAAAGATATGCTCTCTCTTCCGGTAGAGAAACTTTTACATAATCTAGGTTAAGCTCTTTTTTTATTTCAGAAACTACTTTTATTATCTCTTCTTGATTATTTATCTGACCATTAGTCATAACACCGACAGGTAGTGCCTTTTCTGTGTACTTTTCTATATATAGCCCACCACCTTTTTTGCCAAATTGCATACAACGAACAGCAGAATCAGATATAGAAAGTCCCGCATATGGGATATCCAAAAATTTTGGTGTAGGAAATGCATCAAAAATTTTATTGAACTTCATTAGTTCAATTATATACCAGAAATAAATTCAAAAACAGGAGTTATTTCACAGAAGAACCTGGGAAAACTTTTTCATTTGTTTCAAGTAATGAAAAAAATGATGAATCCCCTTCACCACCACTAACAGCAAGTATCATTCCCTGACTTTCAAGGCCTCTTATCACTCTTGGCTCAAGATTTGCAGCAAATGCACATTTTTTTCCTACCAAATTTTGTGGATCTGGAAAATATAATGAAATTCCAGAGACTATTTGTCGTGGTTTCTCTTCTCCCATATCAACAGACAGTTTCAGAAGTTTATCTGCACCTTCTATTTTTTCTGCGGATAAAATATGACCTATCTTTATATCTAGTTTATGAAAGTCATCTATTGTTATTGTTGGTTTTGTTTCTATATTATCCATAATGTGTTTCTAAATAACTTTTTAATATTAACGCTGCTGCAGAAGCGTCATGCATATTGTTTTTTCCTTGTAATCTCTCGGCTTCTACTGAAGTCATAAACTCTGGGTGAAAATATACCGGTATCTGGAGTTCCCTCTCAAGTCTTTCTGCAAAAGGTTTTACTACTTTCATTATCTCGTTGTCTCTTTGTCTAAAATCTTTTGAGTCCCCAACCACAATACCCACGATTTTATTCTCCTTACAGATCCTACCTATATCAAAAATCAATATATCGGAATTCTGCAATACAACCAGTGGATACGCGAACTTTAGCCTTTCGTCAGAAATGGCCACACCCACGTTTTTTAGACCATAATCAATGCCCAAATATTTCATAACTCTACTTTACCCTAAAACAAAATGAATTGCATTATATGGGTTTTTTGATATTATAGCCCCTATGGATACTTTGCTTCAAAGCATAAATGGTGGAATACAGGTTCCCCTTTGGCTTATGGCAACCATAATAGTGTGGACTATACCTTGGAAAGGTGTTGCCCTGTGGAAAGCAGCAAGGCTTTCACACAAAAAATGGTTTATTGTGATTTTGCTTGCAAACACAATCGGTATCCTAGATATATTCTACATTTTCTTTGTGGCACGAAAGTACACAGTTGAAGTAGAAGAAGTTAAATAAATACGGAGGTGTCGCATAGTGGTCTAGTGCGCTCGTCTTGAAAACGAGAGTGCCGCAAGGCACCGTGAGTTCGAATCCCACCACCTCCGCACTCAAAGAATGGCTCAAATATTGAGTCATTTTTCGTGCATGCGACAATATATAAACTTTGATAGAATATTAATATGGAAAGAGTACCAACGTCAGAAAGAATCCTGCCAACAGTTTCTATAGAACAAAATCTTAGCCCAAAGCAGAAAATTGCAAAAGGTAGAATGGCCGACGAAGATTTTTCTATTAAAAATGAGAATGGAGAAAAGATTGGTAATTTTACATTATTAATCAAATGGTCACCAAATAAAGAAGCAGGGGTTGCATATCTAAATACCATTAATGTTAATGGTGCTAGAGGAAGAGGATATGGACGAGCTGCGTATGTAAAAATTATTGACTACCTTAAACAGAAAAATATTACATTTAAATCAACAGAATCTAAATTAAGCAGACGCTCAAAAAAAGCTTGGGATTATTTGGTTCAAGAAGGCTTGGCTCGTCTTGTAGACGAAGGAAAGGTTGATGAATCTGTAGAAGACGAAGGCTACTCAACAGCTCAATACGAAGCGATATAAAGTCTACAGATGGCGCTGTGATACACGTTCACAAACCAATATTTGATAAAATATAATCATGAATAAAGAAAAAATTAGTGAATTAAGACTGGTTTCATTTTTAATTTCACTATGCATTATAGTTTTTTCACTTACGTACTTTATATATACAAACCAAATTTTTGAAAATTTCCCTGCAAAATTATTTATAATAATAACGGTAATTGCCACCATGATAGGCCTATTTATTTCTCAAATCAAAGATGAAGAAATGGCCGACATACTGATCCAGACAATGTACACATTTGCAGGAATTAATAAGAAAAAAATTTTAAAACAAGCTGAATATAACAATATTAAAAATGTGAATATGGAAGTAAAACATCCTTGGATATACTATATGCAGTATTGTTTTGTTATCGTAGTAGTTATCTTTTCTATATTTTTTATGGCTTTTGAGATATATAAATTAGCTTAATATATAAAAGCGTTTTTTCTTTTATTGTTTTCTTGTATAATTAAAATATGAATTTGAAACAAACATCTGTTTTGTTGTCTCGCATTGCTTTATTTGTCATATACTTTTGGTTTGGGATTTTGAAAGTCATAGGCATATCCCCTGCCAGCGGACTTGTTCAAGAACTTTTCAAAGAAACTTTGGGCCCAATGTTAAAAGTTCTGCATCTTTCTTTTATCTCACCAAACATGTTCGTTGTTGTCTTTGGAATTATAGAAGTTATTATTGGTATACTTTTTATTATTCCTGGAAAGGAAAAATGGGCTATCTATACCCTATTTATACACATGGTTACAACAATGCTTCCACTATTTTTCCTAAAAGCATCTGCATGGCAATATATAATGGTGCCAACTCTCGAGGGACAGTATATAATAAAGAATATTGCACTGATTGCCTGCGCTTTTACAGTCTGGTCATCACTTAAAATTAATTTATCAGAAAAAAGTTCTACACCATTAACATTCTCATAATATGGAAAAATTATCTTGGACAACAATAGAATATTTACATCAAGAAAAAACAACAGATTGGTATTGGATCGTAAGTATAGTTTCTATCTCTATCGCAATTGTTTCTATAATAATGAACAATATTATTTTTGCTATCTTGATTATAGTTTCATCATTTACATTAATGCTTTTTGCATCAAAGAAACCAAACCTTGTGGAAGTTGATGTTGACGATATGGGGATTAGGGTTGGCAAGACAATGTATCCATACAGAAACTTGGATTCATTCTGGGTTGAAACAAGAGAAAACAATGACAGAATACTGATAAAATCTAAAAAGGTTTTTATGCCACTTATAATAATTTTTATTGAAGAGAACCAAGTTCATCCTGAGGATGTTAGAAACTTACTTAAACAACACCTGCCCGAAGAGGAACATGCAGAACCCTTCTTGGAAAAACTACTAGTATATTTAGGATTCTAAATAATTTTACTGTGCTCTCGCCAGGAATCGAACCTGGATCGCCAGCTTCGCAGGCCGACATTCTATCCATTAAACTACGAGAGCAATAAAACAAAAATATCATAAAAAACTCTTTATAACAAAAAACCTCCCGAGCGGGAGGTTTTTTGTTATTTTGCTTTCTTTATCATTGCTACGATTCGAGATTTCTTTCTTGAAGCTGTGTTAAGTTTCAAAAGTCCTGTCTTTACTGACTTATCTAGTATCTTCTGAACCTCTGGCATCATAGCCATAGCCTCCTTTACCTTCTTGTCGGCAACTAGTTTCTTTACCTTTTTTACTGCTTTGTTAATTAGCTCTTTCTTGTTTATGTTGAAAGATCGTTTCTTTTCAGAACCGCGTAGAGCTTTTTTAGCTGACTTTGTT
The DNA here is from genome assembly GCA_964586695.1 of uncultured Candidatus Saccharibacteria bacterium. Taxonomy (GTDB): domain Bacteria; phylum Patescibacteriota; class Minisyncoccia; order Phycocordibacterales; family DATDWN01; genus C7867-006. The sequence continues at coordinate 34,381 of CAZPGQ010000001.1, read as the reverse complement.
ATTGGCATGAGCGTCATACTATAACAGAATCCCAAAAAAGACAATAGCCCCTTCCCTGCAAATAGAGTATTATAAAGCCATGATAGGACATCTGAAAGGCACACTAATCCACCAAGATCTTAAGTCTATTATTCTCGATGTCTCTGGTGTTGGCTACAAAATCCACACAAATACAGCCAGTTTGGATAGCCAGACAGGCAAAATCCTCGAGTTTTGGACGTATTTGGCAGTTAGAGAAAACGCACTAGATCTCTATGGATTCTCGACAAAAGAAGAGTTAAACTTCTTTGAGCTACTTTTGACTGTATCTGGTATTGGGCCAAAGTCTGCAATGGGGATACTTTCTGTAGCCACAATACAAAACCTAAAGCATGCTATATCTACTGGGGACACTAGTCACCTAACAAAAGTCTCTGGTGTTGGAAAAAAGAATGCAGAAAAAATAGTACTTGAATTAAAAGATAAACTGGATGGTTGGACTTCAGATGGAACAGAGTTTGTTTCCGGAGATGTTGATGCACTAGAAGCTCTGAAATCTCTTGGATACGGAGAAAAGGAAGCCCGCGAGGCTTTGAAAAAAGTTACTGATGCAAAAGACACTGGAGACAAGGTCAAAAAAGCCCTTAAACTCTTATCATAATCCATGCCTGAATTACCAGAAGTAACAACTACTGTAAATGGACTGAATGAAGTCATGAAAAAACTTTCTATAAAGGATGTGTGGTCTGACTATTTTATAAAAACGGCAAACAAGAGAACTGATAACATAAAGAACAAAAAATATTTTGAGAAATTCAAAAAGGAATTAGTTGGTGAAAAGTTTATTAACTCAGAAAGAAGAGGTAAGAATGTTTTGATACATTTTACTAACAATAAAACTGTCCTAATCCATATGAAAATGACTGGGCACCTACTATATGGAAACTACAGTTGGAACGGTAAAAAGTGGGTTACAGAAGATCCCCGACTCTCTGATTCATTCAACCAGTTCGTGCACCTTATTTTCAACCTTTCAAATGGAAAGTCGCTAGCTTTTTCTGACATGAGAAAGTTCGCAAAAGTTTTAATGTTTGAGACCGATAAAAAAGAATCTCATATTGACCTAGTTGGACTTGGCCCAGAACCTCTCGACAGTCTTTCAAAAGAAACTTTGGAAAAACAGATCCTAACAAAACCAAACTGGGATATTAAAACTGTTCTAATGGACCAAGGTGTTGTAGCTGGAATAGGAAATATATATTCTGACGAAATACTTTGGACAGCAAATGTCCACCCAGAAAGAACTCCAAAAAGTTTGACCGCAAAAGAAATAAAAGATATCTGGAAAGCCACAATAGAAATACTAGAACATTCCATAACAATGGGTGGTGACTCTATGTCGGACTACAGAAATGTTTATGGTGAAAAAGGAAACTTTCAAAACGCACACAAAGTTTACAGGAGAACAGGTCAGAAATGTCTGAAGAAAAACTGTGGCGGAATTATAAATAGAAAAATTATAGGTGGAAGAAGTAGTCACTTTTGCGATACGCATCAGAAATAATTTGTAGTAGAATATACGTATGGGAAAAGACAGTAACACGGGTATGGTGGTTATATTAGTAATACTTGCTGTATTAATGTATGGCGGGTCAAAAGGCACCAATGGTGGTGGACTTTTCTCAGTTGGACCAGTTACCCCAGAACAGAAACAAGCTGACATTCAAAGACAGATAAATGATACTCAATACAAGGTTGAAGAACTTAAAAAACAAGTCTCAGCAGAGGAAGCAAAAAAATACGAGTCAAAGTACAAAGATATAATTGATTTATCCTATATAACCCGAGGCAACCAAGCTTCACAAGAATATGCAGTTATACGATCAAACAACAGCTTGAAATCTCCTGTAAAAATAACTGGCTGGACATTAAAAAGTCGTTCAACTGGAAACAGTGTAAAAATACCACAAGGTACGTATTTATTTTTTGCTGGAACAGTTAACCCAGAACAAGATATCTATATGTCAGCTAATGATACTATATATATAAACACAGGAATATCACCGAACGGAGTCAATTTCAAACTGAACAAATGTTCTGGCTACTTAAACCAATTTCAAACTTTTACACCTTATATTGGTGGATACTGTCCTTCACCGAGCAAAGAAAATATTTCAAACATACCAAGAACTGGCTACAATGATTCCTGTTTTGATTTTATAGATTCAATGTCTTCATGCAAAACACAAACAGACCCACTACCAGCAGGATCATCAAAGTGGAGCGTAGAGTGCACAGACTTTATTTACAAAAAAATTAACTACCCCGCTTGTGTAGATACACACAAAAATGATAAGGATTTTTATCAGAATGAATGGAGAATTTTCCTAAAGAGAAGCGAGACTTTGTGGAAAAATTCTAGAGAAGATATTGTTCTCCTAGATGAAGAAGGAAAGATAGTAGATGAATATAAGTACTAGATAAACGCCTAAATCTGGCGAATTTCATTGTCAAAATTTCAAAAATTCTCGTCACCTTACATCTGAGTAAGGCTCCTCGCATTTTCTCATTTTTCCTCGAACTTCATCCAGATTTAAGGGTTTATAAATTAAGCATTCTGAACAAAGCAACACCAAAAGCCACGGAAACATTCAGCGATTCCTTTTCCCCTCTTTGTGGTATCTCTGCTACTACATCACAAAGTTTAAGCATATCTTTTTCCATCCCCGAAACTTCATTTCCAACAATAAACAAAACTTTGTTTTCTATTTTTACTTTTTTATAATCAACAGAATCTTCTGACTGCTCTACGCCAATAATCTGGAAACCTTCTTTACTTAACTTTTTCAAAAGTTTTTTTGGATCATCTATATACTCCCAAGAAATAGTTTTCTCTGCACCCAGTGCCACTTTAGCTATGTCTTTTCTTGGTCGACTAAACTTATCCAATGGAGTCGGAGTGTAACCCGAAATGTATATTTTATTTATTCCGAGTGTATCTGCTGTGCGGAAAATAGAGCCCACGTTATGTGTTGAACGTATGTCGTGAAGCAAAACAGCAATCTCTTTTTCTACAGTCTTCCCTTTTGTCATATCCGGCAATATACCATATAATTGAGATATGCATACACTTTCATTATTTCCATCATTATTAACTTTTGGACTTTTTGCTCCCCTATTACTTCGACTTGTTGTTAGTTATTTTCTACTAAGCAACGGATGGAAAACACTTAAAACACAGAATAAAATGTGGCTCGCAATACCACAGATACTTTTTGGAGTAATGTTATTTGTTGGGGCTTACACACAAGGTGTAGTTCTGATAGCTATTGTTTGCACAGTACTCGACTTCTGGACAAACCGAAAAGTTTCTCCTACTACAAATGACAAGATGATGATCTACTGGTTTGCTGGAATTATTCTACTTTCCCTACTTCTTACGGGACCCGGAACATTTGCGATTGACTATCCACTGTAAATACATGAAAAATAATGAATTAGCTGCAATATTTTTATCTATAGCAACAGCATCTATTTTTGCTCCATTATTTTTATTCAGAGAAAACAACTGGTTATTTTTAATTTTATGTTGGGCCATTCCTTCAATAATAATATTTAAAGTTAATCTTACTGATTCTAATTCAAAACTTTTACCTATCATCTTTTTATTTTCACCTATTTTATACCTAGCCCCACTAATACCAAAAGGTATAGACGATATGGAACTATTCTTTGTAATGATACTTTATCCTGTTTTTTTGGCTGGTTCTTCAATATTATTTGGGTTCGGGTTTTATTTTAAGAAAAAAGCAAGAATAAACCAAAACACCAATCAAATAACCACAGCATATGTAGATAGACCAAAATCAAACTATCTAAAAACAGTAATTTTTATGACTATTGGACTTATTTTGTTTTTGCTACCACAGTACATGGTTAGGAATGATTTTTGGGACATAGCAGAAGTTATTGGTATTCCTCTTGGTATTTTATTTATGTTAATAGCTATCTTTGATAGATTAATAAATCTATTTAGAAAATAGGTTGAAACAACTAGGCACACTAAATTAATTACCCCACCGTAGAAACTATGCGATTCGGAAAATTTAATTTTCGTCATGTCCCAAAAGTAATTTTTTGCTAAAATTACTTTTGAGCCGTACTCGCAACATCGTACTCCGACTCAAACATGTACGCCCAGCAGGGATCTTTCCCTACGGGAACGGTACACCTTTTCTGTTTTTAAATAAAAAACTATCAAAGGTTTTCGATCCCCGACGAAAAGTCTCCCAGACTTTTCTCTGTGGCGCACCAATTAAAAAATCCCCATTACAGGGATTTTTTAATTGGTGCGCCCAGCAGGGATCGAACCTGCGACTTTCTCCTTAAAAGGGAGCTACTCTACCAGCTGAGTTATGGGCGCATCTGCCTTGGAAAATTAAACTTCTTAAAGCTATCAAGACAATAAGCACCTTTGAAATATAACAGAAAAATAGCAAAAGTCCAATATCAAAACGGCCATTTCTATTTTATAAGTAATTTTAGTGTGTTACAATTTACTTAATATGAACATTCAAAAATTTAAATTTATTATACCCGCTGCTGTATTATTGATTCCAATTTTAACTACGTTATATTCAACTATATACTCAATAGTTATACCCCAAGAATACTGCTCATTCACCTCCACCTTTTCATCAGACAACCTCTTGTATTCTTTTTCAACATTCATGAGAATCTTCACTCCATTTATGTTCCTATATGTTGCTTTAGTGTTTATTTACTTATCTGACAAGCCGGAAAAAGTAAATTTGCTTACAAAAATATCTCTGTGGATAATGACGTTTGTAGCTGCTTTTCAAATAATTTCATACATACCATACTTAAATATTCTTGCTCAAATACTTGTCTATACGGACTACGTTTCATTGGTACTTTTCTTTCTGCCAACTATAGCTTTTATACTACTGTTTATTGGGAACTTTAATAAATACATTTTCCTAGTATGCATAACTGTTGCATTATTAGTATTTGGTGGAGAAAAAATTACCCAGAAAAACAATACCTGCGCTAGTTCAAAACAAATTGCATTACCACCAAAGAACTACTAGCCTACAGCCCCAAAACCCACTTTTCCATCATCACCTCTAGATCACCTTTTCCTTGTCTCACTCTGTGAGTCATATCCACCAAATCGCTAGACATTTTTTGTAAGTCTTCATTTTTGTAATTCCTAGCACCAGTCAAAGCATTTTTGTAAACAAAAGGTGAAAGTCCTGTTTCTGTTGCACTTCCCGCTCTGCTAGCTAGTATCATATTTTTTACCTGCCAAAAAAGTATTCCGTGTATTTCCTCCGCCACAGCACCATTACCTAGTAAATCAACATATGAAATCCAGAGTTTCTTTTTATCTTTCTGCACCAAACCATCTGTGATAGAAAAAATATTTAAACTTGGTTTTTTATTTTCAACTTTTTCGAACACCTGAACTTTCTCGGAAAACTTCGCTAACTTTTTCAAACTAGCAGCATCAATAGATGACTCAAGCATTAAGAAAATTTGCTCTGATTCTTTCATCCCCTCGAGTCTCTCCATTACATAACTCTTTATGTCCTTTTTTTCAAAAAGATTATCTAAAACAGTAGTGTATTTCTGCTCAAACAAACCCTGAGCAACAAGAAGTTCATCAAACTGACCCTCACTCCAGTTTTCTGTTGTGAGTTTAAAAAGCTCAGCTTCTGGTCTTTTTTTCTTTGCCAAATCCAAAAGATCATGAAGTTTTGCTCTGGCCTTATGAGTATCGGTTCCGTAAATTACGTACAACATATGATCTAATTATACAAACTTATCTGGCAGAGGCACTTCTTTGTAGGATTCAAAATAATCAACAACATCATCTATAGATTCGCAAATATGCACTAATTCTTTAACATTGATCTTGCTAAATTTTTTTTCACGCATCTCATCCATAAAAGAAATAAATGTCTTATAAAAACCATTGAAATCCAAAATTACAATCGGTTTATTATGCAATTTATTGGCCTTACCACTAACGATACTCATCATTTCTTCAAGAGTACCGTACCCTCCAGGGAGAATAATGAAACCCTCTGCCAGATCGTTTATTTTTCCAATTCTTTCAATTATTCTATCTTCCCATATTGCAACATCAAGTTTTGAATATGTTTTATAATTTTTTGTAACACCCTGCAACTCTTTTGACATAATACCAATTAATTCCTTACCCCCAGCAGCCTTATATGCCTCTGCTAGTTCTCCCATCATTCCATAATCAGTACCGCCATAAATAATACTGAAATTATTCTTTGCCAAAATTTCAGCTACCATGCGTGTTAAATTTATATATTCCTGACCAATAGACAATGAAGATGTTAGTGTGATTCCAATTTTCATAAAATATTTTATAATACTTTTTTAGTTTCCACCCAATTATCACCCGCAGAACACTCTGTCAGCATAACTATCCCCGATGTTTTCTTTGTATCTATTACTTCCTCCATCATCCTCTTTATCTCTGGAGCAACAACCTCTACCAACTTTTCTTTTATTTCGAATACCAACTCGTCGTGAACCTGAAGTAGCATTCGCACGTCATCACGAAGTCCATTACTCTCCAAATATTTATCTATCTCCACCATCGCAAGCTTTATTATATCTGCCTCTGTCCCCTGTATAGGTGCGTTAATAGCCATACGTTCTGCAGAAGCTTTCATGAAAGGAAGTTTGGAATGTATGTCTGGGAAATATCGTCGTCTTCCAAAGAAAGTTTCTGTATAACCTTTTTGAGCAGTCTCTCTTTTTACTCTTTCTAGATACTCTGCAAGACCAGAAAATTTGTTAAAGTATCCATCTAAAAACTGTTGAGCCTCCTCCCTATTCGTTCCAATATTTTTCTGGAGTGCTGTGACTCCCATACCATACATAACACCAAAGTTTATAGTTTTTGCCTTGCTACGCATTTCTTTTGTCACATCTTTTGGATCTACACCAAAAACTTCACAAGCTACAGCAGTGTGAACATCCAAGCCTTCTTTGAAAATTTCTATGAGTTTTTTATCCCCTGACAAAAAAGCTGCGATACGAAGCTCTATCTGTGAATAGTCAAAAGTAACCAGCTTATAACCCTTTTCTGCAATAAAAGACTTTCGTATTTCACGACCTAGTTCTGTTCTATTTGGAATGTTTTGTATTCCAGGGTTTTGACTCGCCATTCTACCGGTTGCACTTCCTGCTTGTAGAAACTCTGAATGTAGCCTGTTATTTGCATCAACTAGTTTTGGAATGGTATCGATATAAGTTCCCAAAAGTTTTGCTAATTCTCTGTATTCCAAAATAAGTCCAGCAATAGGATGTTCGTCTTTTAATTTTTCAAGTTCTGACTCTTTTGTAGAAAATCCCCCACTTGCTGTTTTCTTTTGGTTTTTCGCTTTCAATCCCATCTTCACAAACAACATTTCCCCAAGCTGTTTTGGTGAAGCAATATTAAATTCTTCCCCAACTATTTTCCAAATCTGTTTTTCTAAACTTGAAAGTTCTTTGTGATATTTTACAGACAACTCCTCTAACCTTTTTACATCTATCTTTATTCCTATTTCTGTCATCCTCTGACATATAGGCAAAAGTGGCATCTCTATACTATCTACAACAAAAGATAGATCTTGATCCTTTATCATTTTCTCCAAGTACTTCCTTGCGTCTGAAATGTTATTTGCTCTCGTGTATGACAAAATATCCTCCAGAGTCGGTGTTGTTTTGTTGGAATCCACAGTCCAAAGCAAAAGGCCTATCTCCCGAATTTCCTCTGGACTAGCTGAAATGCTTAGTTCCTCTGGCATATCAATAGACAGAACTTCTGCAAACTTTCCCGCGAGTGTTCTGAACTCAAACTCCACAAAAAGTTCCTGAACTTTCTTCATATCGACATCTTCTCGCCAAACTTTTTCTGGCACAACAAAATGTATCGGTGCGTCACGACGTATTGTGGCAAGAGTTTTTGAAAACAAAGCTTCCTCTTCGCCGTCCTTTAAAAGTTGAATGATTCTTTTCTTTATACCCGCTTTTAGAAAAGCCTCCTCGTCTTTTTTTAGTTTCTTATATATATCTTCTATCGAACCAAAGTTTACAATAAGTTCCTCGGCTGTTTTTTCACCGATACCTTTTATACCAATAATATTGTCAGACGTATCACCTCTTAAACCTTTATAATCAGTCAAATGTTCCGGACCAAAACCAAAACGCTCTTTCACAGCTTCCTCGTTGTAAATAATAGTGTCTTTGATCCCCTTTTTCAAAGTATAAACAGTAACTTTGTCATCGTTTATAAGTTGCATTGTATCCATATCGCCAGAAGCAATAACAACATTTATTTCTTTATTGTCTTTCAGATTTTCTACTATTGTTCCAAGCATATCGTCTGCCTCGAAACCTGGAGATGAATACATCGGAATATTTAATGCCTTAAAAACATCTTTTGATCTTTCAAGTTGAACAACCAAAGCATCATCTATTTTCTTTCGGCCCGCTTTGTAGTCTTTGTAGACTTCATGTCGCATAGTTCCACCCGGTAAGTCATAACAAGCGATAATATAATCTGGCTTCAAATCCTTAACGAGTTTTATCAAAAAAGTTCCAAGACCATATAGTGCCCCTGTTGGTTCACCCTTACTAGACTCAAATTCTGGAAGTGCGTGATATGCCCTATGCAATATTGCATGCACATCTAAAAGGACAAGTGTTTTTTGAGATTTTGTTTTAGCCATATGCTTAAAACTTCTTCGAAATCATATTCTTTTTGGAGACTCTCGGAGGCTGTCGAGCCGAGAGCGAGCAAATTTGGAGCCCCCAAATTATGCGTGCTCCAAAAAGGATATGTTGAGAAAGAAGTTTTTATTACTCTAGCATTATAACATTTTACTCAACTATCTCTATCTCATGACTTCCAACTACTTCTAGAGCCTTTAGACTCATTTTTGTGTGCTCTGGCATAACACTAGAGACTTTTTCTGGCCATTCAATAAGTATCATATTTTTTGGATCTGAAATTATCCTCTGCCAACCAAGGTTAAGTAGCTCCTCCCCACTTTCTAACCTATATGCATCAATATGAATAAGATGAGAAAACTTTTGGTTCTCTAATTCGTATATTTTTTCTATAACAAAAGTTGGACTAGTTACTGTTTCTTCAACGCCAAGACTTTTTGCAATGCATTTTGTAAAAGCCGTTTTGCCAGCGCCAAGATTTCCAGACAAACCAACAACAAAAGCCGTGTCACTTTTTGGTGAAATGTTTTTTATAAAATCATCTGCGATTTTCTGTGTCTCTTCGAGCGAGTTTGAAATGTATTTCATTTGTTTGGATATTAACATATTTTAAATATTTGAGTATGAAAAAAGGCCAGCATCTGCTGACCCCTACCCGCGGGACAATCCCGCGGGGTGTGCTTGTTTTCGGGAGACACTCACCTTGCTTGTATCTCCCAGACGCCAGAGAATTCTCTCTGGCACATTGCAAACTGACAAGCTTGCAAGTTGATCCGGGGTGAGTAGGAAAGGCTGACCCGACCAGAACCATCTCGGATCGTGGCCACGTACTCAACGTACGTATTCATACTCCACCCGATCCATTGGATCAGGTTCAGCCTTCCGTTCGGGCACAGGTTCTTGACCTGCACGGACTCACCCCTACCAGCAACGAGACGAATCTCGTCGACGGCAAACGGTGTCCGGTTGACCACCACGAGACGCGAGTGAACGTCTCTATGGTAGTCTTGAACAGCGTCATCACTTACCTCGACACTGTCGGTGGGGATGAGTTCGCCTTCCTCATCCCTTCCACAGGAAAGGCCGAGCATGCTACGCCTGTCGGAGGCCTTCTTGTCTTCCTTGGCCTCCCTCTTGACATCGTCCTCAACCTGGGCTGCGGCCTGACGCTCGACAAGAGAGAGGGATTTCTGCCTCCTCTTGGTGGCCTCCTTCTCACGGTTGTCGAGAAGGATCTTGAGTGCGCGTTCACGCTTTCGCGTGTCCATCTCACTCTCTCCTTCGACTGGGGTTGAGAGACGAACAAACATCTCTGCCTCCGTCTCCTTCTTCTTGTCCGATTTCTTGTCAGAGACAGTCTGTGCTGCTGCAGCGTCGACTGCCGCGACGAAAACTGCGGCAGCCTTTTCCGCCCTGACCTGCTCCGGAGACTTGCCCTGAGCAAAAGACGACGAACTCATTACAAAGAACACAATCATGGCCACAATGGCCGTACGATTCAGAATGCTCATGGGCATCCTCCTTACCTATAATAATACACCATTTGAGTGTATTTGTCAAGCTATAAAATAGCTGTTAAAAACGCCCTATTTTAAGGGCTTTTCTGTGATATTATATTTAGACAAAATCATGGTTATATTTGACGAAGAAAAACAGAATAAACGAGTAGATGAACTTCGGAAACAAGAGGAAGAGGGTCTGGCACAAGCAATGTCATCAAAATATGGTGTACCCTATGCCGATCTTACTGTTACCCCACTAGATATAGACTCGCTTCGAATCCTTAATGAAGTAGAATCAAGAGAAGCTAATGTAGCAGTATTCAATGAAGTAAATAAAATCGTGAGCGTTGGAGCTTTGGCGCCACAAAATCCGAAAACTGTCGAAGCTATAGAAAAAATTAAAGCAAAAGGTTATACGCCAGAAGTCTACATGGTTTCAGAAACCAGTTTGAAAAAAGTTTGGGAAAGATACAAGGACCTTTCATACTCCTTTGAGACAAAGTCTGGAGCTTTGGATATTTCTAACGAACAGATCACGGAATTCCTCGCACAAGTTCACACAATACCAGACGTACAGAACCTAATCGGCGATGTTTTACAAATGAAAAAGAGTTACCGAATTTCACGAATTATGGAAATCATAATCGCTGGAGCTCTTGCTACAAACGCTTCAGACGTCCACCTCGAGCCAGAAGAAGACTATGTGACTTTGCGATACAGACTAGATGGAATGCTGACAGAAATACTTCAGTTCGACTTGGATACATACAAACTACTTCTTTCTAGAATAAAACTTATTTCAAATCTAAAGTTAAATATTTCTGGTGCACAAGACGGTCGCTTTAGTATTAAACTACCAAAGAGTGAAATAGAAATCAGAACTTCCCTACTGCCTGGTGCATACAATGACTCTGTCGTGCTCCGAGTTTTGAACCCAGATGCGATTTCTGTTCCACTCGAGGAACTTGGTATTCATCCAAAAATTCTTGAAGTTATTTTCCACGAAACATCAAAACCAAATGGTATGGTACTTCTAACAGGGCCAACGGGATCTGGAAAAACAACAACACTATACGCATTGCTTAAAAAAATTCATACGCCGGAAATAAAAATAATTACAATAGAAAACCCTATTGAGTACCATCTACCTGGCATAGTTCAAACCCAAACAGACGACAAAAAGAATTACAGCTTCGCAGAAGGTCTACGCAGTGCCCTACGACAAGACCCAGATGTGATAATGGTTGGTGAAATAAGAGACGATGAAACAGCCGGTATTGCTATAAACTCTGCTCTTACTGGACACCTTGTGTTTTCTACTCTCCACACAAATACAGCAGCAGGAACATTCCCACGTCTTATCGACCTTGGAGTTGATGCAAAAATCATATCTTCTGCAATAAACCTAGCCATGGCACAAAGACTTGTAAGAAAACTTTGTCCTGATTGTAAAAAACAAATCACTCTTGAAGGTGGTGATAAAAAAACTATCGACGATATTGTAAGCACAATATCAGATAAAGATTATCTTAAGGACATAGACACTACACACATATGGCAATCGACTGGATGTCAAAAATGTAATATGACAGGATTCAAAGGAAGAACAGGAATACACGAAGCAATAAAAATGGATTACGATATAGAACTTGTTGTGCGAGAAAATGCTAGTGAACGTGATATTAAAAAAATAGCAGAAAAACAAGGACTACTTGATCTGCGACAAGATGGAATATTAAAAGTTTTGAAAGGAATTACGACAATGGACGAACTAAAAAGAGTGATAGATATTGAGAAAGAGTAGCAACTGACCAAATTTAAAAAATCAAGATTGCCGAGAGTGTGAATTTTGTGGCTCAGTGAGTTATCCCCTTGCTAAAGACTCCCCTTGTGTGAATAATTAAACATAGGAGTAACAAAAAACTCCAAAGCATAAATCTCTAAGCAACACTTTTAATAATCGATACCAAAAGCTAAGTATTTCGCAAAGGATAGATGCAGATATTACACAAGGTAATAACCAAATCGTCCTCGCAGGAACACTCGTAAACGCAAAACGCTTAGTTGCTTAGAGATTTATATTTTGGAGCTTATAAAATCACCCGAAGGTGAACTTAAACTGCCTTTTTCAACGAAAACTCAATCAAACTTATTGAGACTGGTAGTTTAGCATACAAAGATTTTTTTGTCAATAGCCTTGTTAAACACCCCTATATAGTATAATTATCTCCATGGATACAAAGCCGAAGAAAAAAACACAAGACTCAGTCGATACAGACGCACTTTTTCTCGATACTACCCTACGCCCTAGTCGTTGGGATGAATATATCGGTCAGTCAAATATCAAAAAAAATTTACAGATTCTGCTGACCGCTGCAAAAGAAAGAAATCATCCACCAGAGCACATACTATTTTACGGCTCTCCTGGTTTGGGTAAGACAACTCTTGCCCACCTTATTGCAAAAGAGATAAATGCACAGATGAAAGTAACAAGTGGGCCAGCAATAGAAAAGGTCGGCGACCTAGCTTCTATACTCACAAACCTCTCTGCTGGGGACATACTTTTTATAGACGAAATACACAGACTCAACAAAACTATCGAGGAGGTCCTCTACCCTGCTATGGAGTCAGGTTCACTCGATATTATTATTGGCAAAGGACCGAGCGCGAGGACAATACAGCTGGAACTCCCACCGTTTACCCTCATTGGTGCAACAACTCGAATCGCGATGATTTCCTCCCCTCTTCGAAGTCGTTTCTCTGGAGGAATATTTAAACTTGAATTTTACACAAACAAAGAAATCGAAAAAATTATAGAAAGATCATCAAAAATTCTTGGTATCGAACTCAATGAAAAAGCTGGCGAAGAAATAGCAAAACGATCTAGATACACACCCAGAACAGCGAACTATCTTTTGAAACGTGCGCGAGACTATTCTCAGGTAAATAAAACTGACTTAACAAAAGAGTCCGTGGATGAAGCTTTGAAACTTTTGGGCATAGACCACGTAGGACTTTCACCTGCTGACCGTGACATACTGCACACTATTATAAATAAATTTTCTGGTGGACCCGTTGGTCTCAACACACTCGCAGCAGCAATGTCAGAAGAACAAGCAACTATCGAGGAGTTCAATGAACCATACCTCATTCAACTTGGTTTTCTAGACAGAACACCTCGAGGCAGAACCGTTACAACTTCTGGTTATGAGCACCTTGGTCTCTCTCCAAAAACTCTTTTATAAAAGTTAAGGCGGAGGGACATGTCAGTCCCTCCGCTCTAATTCAATCCTCCATGTGTTAAGTGAGGCCTTCCTCACCTGACGGATACTAGTCCGTCTCCGGTTTGTTTGTGCGCTGCACGAGAGCGCTGCCGGGCTCACCCTTGATCCCATACCCGGCCTCTGGGTCGCCGCAGGGTTAGGTGAACAGCGCGAACAGATCCTCGTCGATCATGAAGCGAGTCCTCCTTTCCTCAAGGATTAGCGGTTCTCCTCGTGCAAAAGAACAGCCGAAAACAGTCTAGCAACTCCCAAAAAATAATCAACTTTGATTTTTTGTATAACTTGAGTACAATTGGCCATATGAGTGGACACAATAAATGGTCAAAAATAAAGAGACAGAAAGAGAAGACTGATGGTCAAAAGTCAAAGATCTTCGGCAAGATGGTAAAACTTATTTCAGTAGAGGCAAAAAAAGCTGGAGGAAACATTTCTTCACCTGGACTTAAGGCCGCTATAGAGAAAGCAAAATCAATGAATGTTCCGAACGACAACATTGAACGTGCAATCAAAAAGTCAGCAGAAGCTGGCGAGACTGAAATGATTGTTTACGAAGCATACGGACCAGGTGGATGTGCGATGATTATCGAAGCTCTAACAGATGCAAAAAACAGAGCGAACCAAGAAATCAAAACTATTTTAGCGAGACATGACTGTGCCATGGCTGGAGTTGGCGCGGCTAGCTGGGCATTCACACACAATATTGGAGAGGAGTGGATTCCAACATCAACCGTTCCCCTATCAGAGGAAGATGGGGGAAAACTTGGAGCACTAATTGACGAGTTAGAGGAAAATGATGAGGTGAATGATGTATACACGAATGCTGAATAGTTTTAACAGACACGCATAAACCCCTGTTGGGGTTTTGCTTTGCTCGGAAATCAAGAAAACAATCGTCCTCACTCCAGAGCCTTCTCGCAAAACTCACTATCGTTCAAACAATGCTTCAGGCTTCTTTCCGTTCGTCGTTGTTTTCTAATTTCCTGTGCAGGTCTATAAAAACTATTCAGCATTCGTACATGGTAAAATACTAATATGAAAATAATTTCAATAGATCCTGGTTATGAAAGACTTGGACTTGCAATAATCGATAAGGAAAAAAACCAAAATGAGACTTTGGTTTTTTCTGAGTGTTTCAAGACTTCTGCCAAACTCCCCCACAATGAGAGACTCGCTCTTATTGGAAATAGAATAAAAGAAATAATTAAAAAGTATAAACCGGAGGCACTAGCGACGGAAAAACTTTTCTTTTCAGGAAACCAGAAAACAGCGATGCTTGTGGCAGAAGCACGTGGAGTTATCCTCTACGCTGGGAGTTCATCAGGACTGCCTATTTTTGAATACACACCAAACGAAGTGAAAATCGCTATCACGGGTTACGGACGAAGCGAGAAGAAACAAATCATCGACATGGTCAAAAAATTAATTGTTGTAGATAGTAAAAAAAGCAGCGACGACGAATTCGACGCAATAGCCATCGGCCTCACCCACTTTGCAATACAGAGATAATATGATTATATATTTAAAGGAGAGTGTGGATGATCAGCTACATCGCAAGATTCGAGATAACTCCAAAACCAAGTAGGTGGTCGTTCTTCGGAATACTCAAGGATAAAGCTCCTTGGGTGCAAGAGGAACGATTGACCGCGTTTCATGAAGATGAAAGTGCGAAGAAACATGCGGAGGACCTCGCTTACATCTGGACACATTCAAGCCCACTGTTACTGGAAGTGAAGCTTATCGGGCTGATCAGGGTCACAGAGAGCCGAGTTCAAATTATCTAACGGTCAGCCAAGGAAACGGCTGACCGTTTCCTGTTATATACAATACAACTGAATTAAATTCTAGAACTTTCATAATTTGGATGAGATGCGACGTTAAAAATTCAAAAATATGAGAAGCAGCACAAATAGTACTGCGACGAAAATTTTTGAATTTTTAACTAGTAGATCGCCAAATTTGGAAGTTTTAGCTACGCATCATCTTCAAAAAAACGTCGTGTGGAATGTCGACTGTCCCCATCCCCCTCTCTTTCATCTTCTTCTTTCCCTTCTTCTGCTTTTCTCGTAGTTTCATCTTTCGAGTAATATCTCCTCCGTACATATGCTGAGTCACATCCTTACTAAATGCCTTTACTGTTTCTGAAGATATAATTCTTCCCAATGCTTTCGCTTGAACTTTCATAACGAACATTTGTCGTGGAAGTATTTTATGTAGTTTCTCAACAGACGACTTTGCCTCTTCTTCTACTATTCGTCTTGATATAACTTTTGAAAATGCTGGGATCACCTCGTCTGCAACCAATATATCCATACGCACGACGTTAGCATCTCGCATTCCCTCTATCTCATACGACATAGATGCAAAACCACTAGATGCACTTTTTAGTTTATCGAAAAAGTTTCGCATCAACTCTCGCAACGGCATTTTCATAACAAGTCTTGTTCTATCCCCTCCAAAGTTTTCAGAGTCTTGTAGCTCCGCCTCGTGATCGTAGAAAAGAGGCATAAGGTTCGGAAGGAATCTTGATGGAGTAATAATAGTACAGTTTACCCAAGGCTCCCTGATGTTACTCAAAAGTCCTTCGTCAGGAAAATACGATGGTGAATATATTATTTCTGTCTTACCAGACTTTGGGCCACCTTTGTATGTAACTTCATACGTGATAGTTGGCATTGTCACCACAAGGTCTAGATCAAATTCGCGGTGCAGCCTCTCTGTGATTATTTCGAGGTGTAGCATTCCCAAAAATCCACAACGGAAACCACGTCCAAGTGCACCAGATGACTCTTCTTCAAATGTAAAAGATGAGTCAGAAAGTTTTAGTTTTCCAAGTGATTGTTTGAGTGTAGTAAAGTCATCCTGACTTTCTGGATAGATAGATGCCCACACAACAGGTCTCGGCAACATATATCCGTGAAGTGGTGGGTTTGTGTCGTTTAGTGATGCGACTGTATCTCCAACAGATGCAATACCTGGTTCTTTTATTCCAGTCACGATATATCCTATCTCCCCCGCACTTAGTTTTTCTACAGGAACTTCATCCGGAGAAAATATTCCAGTTTCGATAGAGTTGAAAGTTTCTTTTGCGACTTTGAAAATAAGTTGATTATTTCTGGAAACAGAACCGGACATCACACGGATAAAAACGATAACACCTTTGTGCGTTGAATATTTAAAATCAAAAATAAGAGATCTAAATGTATTTCCTTCTATCGGTGTTGGTGCTGGGATTTTCTTTATTACTTCATCCAAAAGATTTGCTACGCCCTCTCCAGTCTTTCCAGATGTCTCCAATATTTCACTCGGGTCACAGTCTAATAGCTTTACCACCTCAGCTTTTATCTCTTCTACACGAGCCAGTGGTGAGTCTACTTTGGACAATACAGGGATAATTTTTAGACCTGTTTCCCGAGCCATTCCAAGGGTTGTAAGTGTTTGAGCTTGGACTCCCTGAGTCGCATCCACGAGCAAAATAGAGCCCTCCACAGCCTTTAGAGCGCGAGAAACTTCATACGAAAAGTCTATGTGACCAGGAGTGTCGATAAGGTTCAAAATGTAGTCCTTTCCCTCGTGTTTATACTTCATTCGAACGGGTTGCATCTTTATGGTGATACCCCTTTCCCTTTCCAGCTCCATAGAGTCCAGAACCTGATCCTGCATTTTGCGTTTTTCTATAGTACCCGTTATCTCGAGCATTCTGTCTGCTAGAGTAGATTTTCCGTGATCTATATGGGCGATGATTGAGAAGTTCCTTATGTTTTCCATTGGTCTACATTAAAGCACAAAAACTAGAATTCATAAAACTTATACAATTTGAGTAAAGTTCGAGGCGCGACGTTTTATTTTTGACCAAGCTGTACACTTAGTACTGCGCGTGGAAAAAATAAAACTAGCAACAAAGAAATTTGCCAAATTTGGAAGTTTTAAAGCTCGGCGTCTGGAGCAACAACATCTACTTTCCATATCTTTTTATGTAGTGTTGACCAAACTTCTCCCAACTCTCGGCTACCCAACAAATACAAAACTATTACAGCCACTACTATACCAATAAATCCTGAAAATAATCCCTGTGAAAATATCCCAACCAGAGTATCAACATCAAAAATCTTTTCAAATATTGGAAGTGCTTGATAAGTAACATAACCCATTATTGTAGACGCACCACAAACCTCAAACAAAGTTCTTTTTACAGGTCTTGAAAATGCAGGAAAATGCAAACTGAACCCCCACCAGTGAACAATAAGATTAAAAATGACACCAATAGAATAACCCAATGGCAACATCAATACAGCAGTGCCAGCCAACCCCTGAACTTTTAAAATGGATTCAATAAAATTCTTAAAGAATAAGTTTTGATCAAAAAGTTGAACCAAACCAAAACTTCCAAAAACAATAATGCCTGCAGAAAGCATATTCATAAATAATGGGGTTTTTGTTTTCCCTTGAGAATAATATGATCTGACAAAAAGCGCGACCATATTTTGTGCGACAAGAGATATTGTAAACAAGGCAAGAGCGGCCGCAGTAAGCCTTGTATCGTCCCAATTAAACCTCCCCGACCCCAAAGCTGTTCTTACTATCTGCGCTCGCAACACAACAAACAGAACAGAAATCGGAACAGACCAAAATATAATATGCCGAGAAGAATTTATCATCTGTTCAACAAACTCCTCCTTGTTACCATTAGAAAAAAGCTTTGTTAAAGTTGGAAACGCAGCCAACGAATACGAAACTCCAATAATGCTAAATGGGACAGACTGCAAATTAAAAGAAAAATTAAAGACAGAGATAGAACCCACTGTAAAAAATGAAGCGAAAGAAATAAGGAAAAGTTCTGCTAGCTCGTTGGAAGAAACCGTAATTGTCCTCGGTAAAGAGGTAAATATTATTTTTTTTATAAAACTAAACTTTATAGGAAACCTGAAAACAGGAAACATTCTCTGAGAAATAATAAAAGGTATTTGAATAGCAAAATGAAAAAAAGCCCCAATAGCCACACCAAAACCTAGGCCAGATAGACCCAGAACAGGATATAGAAAAATGATTCCGAATATTATACCGAGGTTATATACTACCGGAGAAATAGCATAAATAAAAAACCGTCTATTTATCTGCGTAATGCTTGCGAGTAGATTTGAAAAGCCTAAAAAAACTGGTGACAACAAAAGCACTCTGGTCAATTTTATAAGTTCTGGAAAACTGTCAGAATTATAAAAAACCGGAAATAGTAGTTTCATAAAATATGGTGCTGTTATATATGCTGTAACACCGACAACAAATATAAAACAAAAGAAGAAAGAAAAAACCGTATCAATAAATTCTTTTGCCTCTTTCTCCCCTTTTTCAAATCGTTCTATCAAAAAAGGAATCAGAACCGACACAGAAACAATGGACGCGACAGTAACAAAAATAACATCTGGAATCCTAAAAGCAGAATAATACAGATCCAAAGTATTACTTGCCCCAAACTGGGACGCCAAAATCCTATCTCGGATAAGAGCTAAAATTTGTGAACAAATTGCAAAGAAACCCAAAAGATAAGCGGCCTGATGTAGGCCGATTATCTCTTTGTTGAACAGGCTCAGAAAACGCTTTACCATTAGCCATATTATGGCAGATTTATGACAAAAAATAAACCTGAGTTTTGCTCAGGTTTATTTTTCTTATTAGTTTGTTTTTTCTTTAACTGGCAGATCGCTTCCCTTCTCCGGCTTTGATTCTGCAGGAGATTTAAATATAGGTTTTCCTTCAATCAAGTTAGCCAAAATATCTTGGACTTCCTTGTTGTCAGGATTTGTTTTTGCCAAATCTTGAAACTGTTTTACTGCTTTGTCGTGTTGATTTGTAATCTCATACGCTAACCCAAGGAAATATTTTGCGTTTGCATAGTCGGGTGTCATGGAGACAGCTTTCTCCAGAGATTCAATGGCGCCAACCCAGTCACCGACATTATACTTCAAGAGTCCAAGCTGGAAGAATACAGCTGGATTTGTTGGATCAATAACAGATGCTGCAGTAACAGACCTTATTGCACCCTGAATATTTTGTGTAGCCACTTCTATTTGTGAAAGTATATAGTAAGCATCTAGATAATTATTCTTAAGCTGTATAGCCTGAAGAGCAAACGATTCTGCAAGTTTCAAATCATTTTTATTTATAGCAAGTCTAGCGAACAACATCAGTATTCCTGGGTTTTTTGGATTAAGCCTCAAAGCTTCTTGATAAGCTAGGCCTGCACTTTCATATGCACCCTGTATGTTCAACTGAGGCACAGAAACCGCTTCATAAACTTTACCCAAAGAAATATGATTCAGATAATTTGTTTTATCTGCTTCTACTGCATTTTTACTTGCGGTTATAGCTTTTGTAAGAATATCATTAAATTGTTTTTTAACTTCCTCTTGAGTCACCTTCTTTGCATCTTGAGAAAGAACTTCATTCAACCTAAATAGTTCAATATCGGAAAGAGCTCGATAATAAACATCACTAGGAACAGTATCTATTGCCTTTAACATATACTCCTCTGAAAGCTTTGAGTCCTTTGTTGTATTAAGAGCAAATGAACTTTTCTGGAAATACCACAATGATAAGGAATTTCCAAAAAGTCCGTAGCCCAACGCTACCCCACCAACAAAGAAAACCACTATGATCAAAGAAGAAATGAAACCAGTTCGTGGATTAGCAGAAAACTTCTTTGGAATAACTGGAATAATCCCCGCAACATATATAGAAGCAAAGAATAATCCAGTAAAAAAGAAAGTTAGAATAAATATCGCGGGACTTGGGACATAAGCAAATGTCAAAATCCAAAGATACAATGACACGAAGAAAGAGGAAGCCAAAAGATACTTCATAAACGAATCATCGAGTCTCACAAACAATGACTTCACTCCAACATATAAATAGAACCCAAAAAACAACAACCAAGATAGCATTCCCACTACACCAGTTGTTACCGCAAAAGTTGGAATAAGACCTATGCCGTTTGTAAAGTCTGTATTCCAAAATACTGTAGTAATAATATCTGCAGGTCTGTATGTTACCCATTGTGTTACGAATGTGTTTGGACCAGAACCAAAAAGCGGTTTTGCTTTAATTGTCTCTCTAGCAATCTCCATAGTCACAGACAAGTTTGGCCTAACTTCAACATTAGAAATTTTAAATTTATTACTCAAGCTTGCACCCAAAGTTGAACCCCAAATAACAAAAACAACAGAAATCACCATTATTATGGTTGGATAAGCTGGAAGTTTTTTCAATCGAGCAACCCAAGTCATTGGCATACCTCCAAGCAGATCTACTGTAAAAAGGCTGTATAGAATATAAAGAAATGATACTACACCCAATACCATCCAGACTGTAGAAAAGTTAACCAATGCAACAAAAAACAGAGAAACAACTAGTCCCAATAAAAACAAACCCTTTAGAAGCTTACTCCCCTTTATCAACTGACAACCGATCAAAGATAGTATAGAAGAAATACCAAAGAATATCGCCACACTATTCCACGTTCCTAAAACTGTAGATGTTATATTTGTAAACAAACCAAATGCTAAAAAGTTTACCCCGAAAGCGAGCCTAGCCATAAGCCAAAGAGATAGAACTAATCCAGAAAAAACAAAGGCATACTGACCATATATAAGTCTAATCTTATCCTTAAGAATAATAGAAACCAAGAACATATAAACAAAACCGAGCACAACAAAACCCACAGTACTCTGATCAAATGTATAACCAAAAAATGCCATTCTGGAAAAACCATTTGATACACCAGCTAATATATATACAAGAGGAACAACCACACTAAAGCCAACTACATACCGACTAGGATTCGGCAAATCTATACTACCAAGAACAATCCCTGAAATAAGATAAATTAAAATTGAAGCGATGACCCCAAAACCAAATAACAGACTTGTACCAAACTGTGCTGATATAAACGAAACTGGCACAAAGAACATAGGGGCTAATGCTGTTACTGCCAACAAAATACACAAAGAAACCCTATCGAACATTGAATGCTTTGGTTCGACACTCATGCCGACCTCCACACTATTATTTTCCATCATATTTTTTATTTAATTTTTAACTCATTAATAATTAAATGCGCTATTTATTATATAAAAAAATGACGATAATACCAAACAAAAAAGTTCGTTTTTATTTAAAAACTAAGGTAGAAAGAATATTGCCGATTACAGGATCCAATCTTTTGAATGTAGTAATCTGAAATAGATAACCCCTTTCTACAAACCAAATTTCACGAGTCTCAATAGATGTTCCGTCCTTAGAAAGGAATATTAAAGCTTGAGGACCAACCCCATCTTTTTGTTTGGGGCCTAGCACTACCTGTTGTGGTTCCTTTATAACAATATTTGGTAAATCTTTTCTAATCCTTTCTGGAGTTATTATACTTCCTTCGTCCCATGGGGTTACATATATCTGGAACCAATCACCGTTATCGGCTTGAAAATGGATCTGTTCTCCATCCCCTTCTATAAAGTTTGAAGTTTTATATATTGAAAGATAATCAAAAGAAAAACTATACTTTTTATGAAAATAGGTATTAAAAGTGTCATTTACCTTTTTGATATCTGGATCCAAAACCTCCATAGAATTACTGTTTTCAAAAAATGGATCTATATTATTTTCAAAATTTATTTGACCTGTATTTTTATTTTTAAAAGCAAAAAAAACTGCCGTTAATAATAGAAGTATTAAAAATATATAAATAATTTTTTTCATACTACCTCCCCATATTATATAAAGCTTTTATTTCGTCTTGGGTTATGACACGGTTGTACAAACGCACGTCGTCAATCAAGCCAGCAAATGGGCTAATCGCACTGGAACATGCTCCACTACTTAAACCAGCGCCAATCCCCAAATTGTTCGTACTATCGTCTGCAGCAGTACCATTAACAGTAGTTTGGTATGACAATTCAGTCCCATTTTGATAAATATTAATACCAGATCCATTATTTGACCCGTCCCACGTTACAACTATATGCGCCCACTCATATAACAACAATGTACTGTTGGATGTTGCCCTAGTAACACCCAACCTTTTAGTAAAATTAATATTCCTACTTGATCCCGAAAAAGCAATAAACCATGCTCCCGTATTAGAGCCGTCTCTTTTTCCCACAGGAATACCTGCGGCAGTTGTAGTGCTAAATTTTGACCAAAATGACACAGTCATCGGTCCAAGGTTTTGTATAGATGCTGAGTTAGCTATTATTACACAATCATCCACACCATCAAAACTTAGACCCTGACCTACCATACCAATACCAGGCATCGGACCGTTTGTTATTGCTCCATTATTCCCCCCACTACCAGAATCATACGCCGTTACTCCTGCGATTTTATTCCCATCAAATGTCCAATAACCAACAAGACCGTTTGTTAGTCTGTTTGTTTTTGACTTATTGACTACAGTAGCCACACTACCTTTGTACAAAGCATAAACCTCACTTGCAGATAAGCCCCTGTCGTACATACGAAACTCATCTATAGTTCCATTAAATTGAGCGCCTCCTGCAGGTCTCTTTCCTATAGCTTTAGATGCTCCACTGTATGTTATAGTTCCAGTTCTAGCCACAGGAGTTGCGTCTGAAATTCCATTTAGATAAACATAAACATTTGCTCCATCATAAATTAATGCCACATGATACCAAGTATTTGGTTGTAGCGTAGTATTTCCAGTTATAGTTGTGGCAGTGATTCTTCCATTGAGTTTTCCAGAAGAGGTGATTCTCAAAAAATAACCGATTGATCCACCATTATCGTCATCAATAATACTTTGAGTAGCTGTTGTGGTTGTGGCCTTCACCCAAGCAGAAATAGTTATAGCATTCGGAGGTGCAACTGCTGATGCATTTGGAATAGAAACATAATCATCAACCCCATCAAAAAATAGGGCTTTTCCATTTTTACCACTGACCCAAGTTGGCCCGCTTGTGAGTGTGCCAGTATTGTTATTTAAACTAGAATCCTCAGCCCTTGTGCCTGTATTCTCTTCAAATGCCCAGTAAGCAGAAAGTCCTCTGTTTGTAACCCCGCCCACCACTCGAGGCTTCTGAATTTTATACAACCTTTGAACTTCGTCAAAAGATAGTGCTCTATTATATATTCTAACTTCATCAAGTTTTCCGTCCCAACTATTTGATTGAGCGCCAAAACTACCAATACCTATAGACATATTTGTTCCGCTATCATCATTTAACGAGCCGATACCATCTTGGCTTTTTTGATAAGAAACCTCAACTCCATCAATATAAATATGAACACCAGAAGATGAAGTTGTTCCGTCCCAAGTAAGTGTAACAAACTGCCATTTATTTAAAGTAACTGTATTGTTTGAAGCTATTCTATGAAGTGCCCCGCCAGAAAAACCAACGCCAAATGCAAAGGCGTTTGTCCTATCGCTACCATCGAAACCCGTAGATCCAAATTCAAATTCTGGCCCATTAGTACCAACTCCATCACCATCACCTTTATTAAATATTCCACCTCTGGAGTTTTCTCCTTCACTCCTAGCATAGTACCAAGCAGAAACAGTCATTGGACCAAGGTTATCTAAATTACTTCCTGAGCCAACATCTATATAATCATCATTGCTATCAAAATCCAGCGCTTGACCAGAACTTGTCGCACTACCTGTCCAAGATGTTGTCGTATTCATATTTACAAGCGTTCCGTTGTTACCAAAACCACTTCTATCATTTGCAAAGCCATTTGGAGCCCCTTCTTCAAAATTCCAATACCCCACCAGTCCCGAATTACTCATGGGTCTAGAAATAGTTGCACCAAAAGTTGGAGCATAGAGGAAAAATGACAGAGTTAGCACTAAAAAAAATCTTTTGAATACGTTTGTCATTCTGCTTATTATATAAAAAAACAAGTCTTAAACATAGCGAGAAAACCACGCCCGGTTAGGACGTGGTTTTCGTTTTGGTTATGTCTATAAGCCGAATTCTGTATCCAAAACTAAAGTAGTTTTGGACGATAGTCATTTATCTGTCATCTACGTTGCCGTAGTGATCAAGCGGCACCCCGATATATCACTTTCGTGATTCTCGATACGGCCTTGCATTGAAGTAAGAATTTTGCCGTTTCACCCCAGTATTACTACTGGATTACTCCTTGCGGAGCCCTCTGGCTTTCGCCTTTGGCGTCACTGCTCGCATCTCTTAGGTTACCCTAGACGGGCGTTACCCGCTACTCTTTCCGTCTCTAGGACAGACCAATGTTCGGACTTTCCTCCCCCGCTTTCACAGGAGCAACTATCCAACATAACCATGCTATTATACCACAAATGAATGTATTTTGCAAAGTTCTAATCTTCAATCATTTCATGATAAACAGATAAAGAAATCTCAGACAATACATATTTAAGGTCATCATAAGAATCCCCTTCAGTCAGGACACATAGTATATATGAGTCTTTGAAGTCCTTAGAATAGACTAGTCCACACTCATGTATTTGTTCTAAAGCAACACTATTGTCTCCATAAACTAATGTTCTTTCAGCAAATTTGTGGGCAACTACTAAGTCCTTGGGTAGCTTTGCAGTAATGCCATCTTTAAATTCTGTTTTTGTTAAAATATCTAAAGCTTGATTGGAATATTCTCTAGTTAGGTAAGAAGAATTATATAACACTCTAAAGATATTGGCGTAAGTTCTTGCAGTAACAAAGTCCTCAACCTCACCAGTTGGTTTAACAATCTGAACACCTAAAGCTTGCATTATCCTATCCAAAAATCCTTCAGGAAAATAGTCTAGAAGTATCTGTGCGGCTGTATTGTCAGAATAAATGACAGCCCTATTCATTAATTCTTTTATTGTATAAGTCTCCCCTTTTTTAAGTTTATTCGAGACACTTATGATTTGATCTTCATACAAATCAGGCACTCCATTATAAATCAAGGCTTGATCTAATATTTTTGGCTCAACCTCTGCTAATTTAAATCCACCTATAAGCAAAGGCGTCTTTAGTAAACTCGCCATATAATAAATTTCTCCATCATGAATACCAACGAATTTACTCGTGTTTAAGTCTCTAACAAATACACTAATTCTTTTTGCTTTTCCTGTTTTTTTAAAACCCTCAATAGATACCTCTAACTTACTTTTAAGTGATTCTAGTGTATTAAATTTATCATCAGCCTGCTCACAATCCAAATTAGGTTTAATGAACTTTAATTTGGTTCCGCAAGAATTAGAAAAATTCTGAGAGGCAAAAAGAAGCCAGCACACAGAAAAACCCAAAAAACATCCTAGAAAAGTCGGTACTATACAATTTTTTATTACCTTGAAAAAATTCATATTATCTATTCGTTGTAGTAGTTTGAACAACAGGAGCGTTTTGTGCCTGGTTTGCTGTTGTTGAATTTATTGGAGCAACCTCAACTATCCTATCAGCTTCTGGATCGTACAAAATAGCTTTCTGTGAATTAGCGTAAATCAAAACTTTATCCCCTTTTTTTGCATTCGCAAAGAAAGGTTGGTCTTTGAGTTTTTCTGGATCAGAAACTGTAGCCATGGTTGGAATTTCACTTGATGGCAATACTAGATGTTTGCTAACCATTTTTATAGTTTGCTCAAGTTCTTTTTGTGGATCCTTAACTACTACTGAATGAGATTTTTGGTAAAAGTAATATGTAGTACCAAGTGTCGCAAGAAAAAGTATAGCTAAAACTATAATTACAATTAGACCTGCATTACTAAGATTAAGTATTCGTTTCTTTGGTTGTGTATATTCGTCCATATTTTTCAATTAATTGTTAAAAATATTATCACAATTTATGGCGTCGCGGTAGGAGCAAGTTCTGGAGCAACAACTTCTGTAGGAGTCTCAACTGGTGGTGCTACTGTAGTATCAACTGCAGGAGTAGGAGTTGTTTCTACAACGGGAACGACTTCAACAGTTGTTGGCGGAGGAACTGGAGTTGGATTAATAGAATTTGGATCTATAACAATTGGTGTAGTAGTTCCAATATTTGGATCCACAACACTCGTTGTTGTGCCAACGGCAGTAGTTACACTAGTTGTTGTAGAAATGCTAGTTCCCCCAGTTACAGGTGTTGTTGTGCCTGTTCCACCAATCACAGATGGAGTTGTTGTAGCGGTATTATTTGGATCATTTGGCACTACAGTTCTAGATGTAAACTCTTTTGAATCTTTTATTGCTAGAGCGATCCAGTTGAACACAATATCTCGACCTGCTGGTTTGTTTAGTCTTATAGTAAAGCCCTTTGTATCTCTCTTTGTCACAACAAATCTAACATCATCATTGAACATTGCATCTATTTCTGCCTCGTCAGTTGATGTTGAGTAAGCCATAGAAGCAGACAGTATAGGTGCCTCTACATATTCTCTATCAAAGACGACTTCTACTTCTTTTGCGTCTTTCTTTACAACCGCTGTGCCTCCTGTGTCAGATGTAAAGTATGGTCGTCCAAAGAATTCTGTGTCACTTAACATTGCAACTGTTGTACTTGCAGAACCAATAGATGTAACCTCTAGACCTCCAGAGAATGTTGCAACTCCTGTTACAGCCAGAGCACCGGCGCTAACTTTGTTTGCAACAACTTCACCTGCAAAGTATGCATTTCCTTCTGTATCAAAGCTTACAACAACTTCATTTTCAACAACTGTTACAGGTGTTGTAGAAGCTAGAGGCTCTGTTGTTGATGCAATAATGTTTGTTGTAGATGCAGTAATATCTGTTGAAGTTGCAAGTAGTTCTGTTGTAGAAGATAGTTCTAGAGCAGATAGTGCATTTGCCAATTCTGAACTTAGAGTAGAAGTTGCAACTATATCTGTAGTTGTTGAAATTGTAGCTCTAACAACTTTTGTTCCTCGGATAACAAGTTTACCGTCTACAAGTGACATTGTCATGCCATTTCCAGAGATAGTATCTGTTGTCAAAGCTTTTGTATTTACTTTCTCAGATCGAACTTCTAGACCATCGATAACTTCTGATTTAACAATTCTTGAAATTATTTCTGGAGAAATTATTTGTGATATTGCACTTACTTTATCTGTTAATATTTCTGACATTGATGACATACCAGTAGCTCTTTCAGCCTTAAGATCACTTAGGAAGTTTAGAACTTCAGTGTCGTGTGATGTCATAGATGGTACCAATACTGTAGAAGTTGCAATACTTGTTGTTGATGCGAATTCTAGACCTGAATCAAGTGCTGTTTGTGCAAGTTTTGCAGTCTTAAGAGTCTTCCAATCTGACATTGCATTATCAACTGACTGTCCTCCGTAATCTATCAAGTTTACGAACATCATTATGGTTGTACATTTTCGACCAGGAACATACAAATCACTTGCAGGACAATCTACTAGTTTCGCAGGATCAACTGACTCCAATGCTTTACCCAAAACTCGTCCAGAAAGTGTAGCCTTCATAGCGTGTCCAGGAACAGATGATGTAGTTAGGTAGTCACCAACTCTGATGATTCCGTTCTCTGTTGAAACCTTTACAGGAACACGACCGATCAAACCGATTGGGTATGAATTTTCTGTGTATGCTCCAGAAACAAATCCAGGATCTGTAGAAACAACTCCAACCATATCTGTTTGATACTGATACTTAGATTTCTTTACAGCATGGTTGTTCATAGGATCTATAATCACAACATCTCCAAAGTCTAATGGCTCTTGTGATGTATATCGCTCTGCAAGGTCAGCACCACTTGTGTTTATTGTTGCACCAGTTGAAGCATATATATCTCCAGATGAATTCACTCGGAACATAGATATTCCATCAGCTTGTAGGTTCAACAAATCTTTATCCTTTGTAACCTTAAACTCATACATAACAGGCATATCTATTGGCAGATACGGCATTCGGAGTTTGCCCGTACCATTTGAGTAAACCACATCCTGGAAGATACCTGTCTCTTGAGGAATACTTCGTTTAAAGTTAAACATAATAGACAACCAGTTATCAGTATCTGACGCACGAATATTTTCTCCAGATGTAGGTATTTCTCTTGGTGAAGATGTTCCCAATTCAGCTTGAGTTTTTGCTGTTTTCACTTCGGCAGATATACCCTTTATTCCATTTGTCTTCCAAACCAAAGTAGTGTTTGAATCCAATTCGCCTGTCATATCTATTTGTTCTGACCTATAGTAACCCTGTGATACCCATCCTGCATCATAAAGAGCCACAGTTGTTGCAGATGTTGTTGTAGCAGCACCAGCAATAACAACAAACTTACCGTCATCTCTCTGGAATGAAACTGCTCCAGATGCTGTTATTGGACCAACTGGACCAGCAACAGAAACACCTAATCCTTCTGATCCTCCGGCAGTAGCTGTTCCGTCACCAGTTGTATATATTTGTGTAGTGTTAACACCTGCCGCACCAGATTGACCATTAAATATGAGCCAAGTTCCATCTGGTCGAGGTATTGCATGAGCACCAACACCTATAGCAGTAGCTAGAGCGGCTCCTGTTCCAAGGAATCTCTTTGTCACTGGGTTATAAACTTCTGTTATGGTTGTTGCTGTAAAACAGTTTACTCCTCCAGCTCCTTTTGCAATAAGCCACATACCATCTTTTCTTTGGAAAGCTAGAGCCCCACGACCCGGACCGTTTGTTGTAAATCCATCAGTACCAGCCGCTGTAAATAGCATAGTGTATGGGTCAAACTGCATTGTTGCTGTAACAGATATTGCTGTACAAGTTTTTGTAGCTGACCCAGGAGCAACCATATATGTACCGTCGGCGTTTGGAATAGCCATCGCACCAGGACCAACCACAGCCGTTGTTGCAGGACCGGCTATCATTGTTTCCTGAATAGGGTCATATATAGAAGTAGTCTGTGATACATTTCCATGAACAATCAATACCTTACCTGTAGGCAATGGAATTAGCATTGAACCAATCTCAACATTTCCCACAGTTGATGTTCCAACAGAGAATGTATTTGCTATAGGATCATATACACTTGTTCCGTTTCCACCGTTACCGTAGACAATAAAGAATTTACCATCTGGTCGCTTGAATGAAAGGGCTCCTATACCAATAGCTTGCGCTGGTGCTGTTGCATTTGCAGTAATAGTTCCATCATTCTGGTCATAAATCATAGTACTTGCAGTAGTTGTTCCAACAATGATTACAAACTTACCGTCTGGTCGCTTTAGAACCAGTGTTGATGAAGCAGTTCCTGTTGTTAGTGCAGATGTACTTGCAAAATTTCCGTTATAAAAACCAGACATTGTCGCGTTTACACCTGCACCCATACCAATACTTGAAACCAGAGCCATACCCAAATTTCTATCACCATTGTTAGTAATATTTACAGAGACTGGTCCAGAAGCTAGATTACTCTGGTTTGCTGATGTAGTTGTTGAAACTATTGAACCAAAATCAAACTGTGTTCTATGTAATAAGTTTCCATTATCTATTGTGATATCGTACAAAGATGGATCCTTGTTTACTCTTCTGTATCTTGTAAGGTAACTCTTTCGAACTCCCCATTCCTGATCTAGGAATACAGGAAGATCTCTCTTGAAGAAAACTTTTACCTGAACAGTATTTGTAGTAGAAGCAGCACCTATCAAGTCTCCGCTTCTAATTACATTTTGATATGAACCAGAACATGTTCCGCCTGAACCCATTTTAACTTGGAAGTACAAAGCACCTTCTGCGTTTGCATTCCAGTTAAGAGTAGAAGATGGATTTATATTACTATTTACAATACATTCTGTTTCATATGTTGCAACTTCTGAGCCTGTACCTCCTGTATTTGCATTATAGTCACCTCCTCTAATAAAACCCATATCGTAAGTGTCTATTGTATTCTTTCCACCTCCATGAGTTATTGCGTACATACCATCTGGCAACATAAAGGCTGTCTGTCCAAAACCAGGCGTAGCAGATAATGTTGGTGATCCAGAAGAAGTAAATGTTGGTAATATTGAACCTGCGCCAGGATCAATTACATTTGTCACTGTTGTTCCACCAAGAAACAATAGATATTTACCATCCTGCCTCCAGATTGCCTGTGCACCTTCACCCATAGTTGCAGAAGGACCAACACCCAAAGATGTAAATGTTCCTTCTGGGTTAGTTTGTGTTCTTACTGGGTCATACAAATATGATGTGTTTGCCGCTCCTGGAATGATTAAGTATTTACCGTCCTGTCTTCGTATTGCAACTGTAGATGTTCCAATGGTTGGAGCATTAGATATAGTCACATTTGTCATTGTTCCAATGTTTGTTGTTGTGTTGTAAGGAGAATATGCAAATGTATTTGCTGTATTGTTTCCAGGCATTATAAGGAATGTTCCATCGTCTCGAGCAAGAGCCAGTGAACCTGCCCCGTATGTTCCTGTAGAAAGAGTAGGTCCCACTGTCCAAGAACCAGCTACTGGGTTAAACATAGAAGATGCATTGAAACCTCCACACATCAAAAGGTAGTTTCCGTCTGGTCTTAGGAATGCATTTGTTCCAGTTGCTATAGCTACAGCTCCACAAGTAGCTGCACCTCCAACAGTAGGAGCTACACCCATTGGGTCAAATATAGATGTAAGACCAGCAGAACCTCCTCCGTGTATCATCTGATATCTTCCATTTGCTCTCTTTAGGGCTATCGCTCCTGCACCCACAGAACCAGTAGAAACAACATTTACACCCAGAGCAGATATTGTTCCATTCGTTCGACCGTTCCACAAAGATGCAGTAGCTGAACTGTTTCCGTGGATAATTACGTATTTACCATCAGCTCGTACTATTACCTGTGATCCTGATCCTGTTATTACATTTGTAACTGTTGTTGTTGCTGCTATTGTTCCCTCACCAGAAATTATTCCTCTACTAATAGAAAGTTCATCATGCAAAGACTCCACGTTTGTAAGTGTTGATCCTGCTCTTGAGAAATCGTTTACTCCAGTTGTTCCAGTTTTTGTTCTTACAATATCTGAAGTGTCAGCAAAGATTGAAAGTCCACCATTATTTCCAACAACAAATCTATCAATTCCTGAACTCTGAAGAGTTAGAAGTCCACCTGTTCCTCTCTGATCAAGTACAGCAAGAGGGTTCACACTTGTTGAAGAAGCAGAAAGCAGTGCCCATGGTGATGTTGTACCAAGACCGAACAAGCCAGTTTCTGTAATTGTTGCTCTAATACTTGAAGAAGCAAGTCCGCCAGTTACAAATCTAATGTCTGCGTTTGTATTTGTGGATGAAGCTGTTCCAATAACCAAACCACCATCTGAATTAATAAGGAATCCATCTAATGCGTTTTGAGAATTGTATGATGCTTGTGTGTATTTTGAGTTGTTTATTCCAAGATCCAAATAGTATGTAGTTTCTGTTCCAATATCAGCTGTTGCAACATAATCTGAAGAAGCAGTATTTCCATTACTTCTATTTTTTAGATTTATCTGGAAATAACTGTTAACATTTCCCTCAAAGTACGCTGGAGTTACTAGGTTGTCATCTGCAACAACAGAAAGATGAGCGTATGGAGATGATGTTCCAATACCGACATATCCTCTTCCATCAACTATAAAGTGAGTTTCTGTTGTTGAACCGATTACAAACTCTGGAACTCCTGAACCTATTCCATTTGGATTTATTGAAAGTTGACCCCAAGGTGTTGTTGAACCGATGCCCATCTTTCCAGAGAAGTATGACATTAATACATTTGGATCAAACCAGAACTCTGCTGATGTTGTTGAGTTGCTTCCAATTGCAATGATATCGCTATCGTTATTTGAATAATTTACTAATGTTCCAGAGACAGAAGATGTTGTTGTTGACCAAGAACCACCACCTGATCCTCCTGCAGATGTAAATGTACAATCTGTTCTAGTTGAACCTGCGTTATCGACACAAGCAACCCCTGCCCCTATAAAGTTTAGTATTGATCTCTGAGTCAGACTTGACCCCTCATCTGCAATTGTTGAATATCCTGAGCCACTAGATGATGTATCAGAATAAACTAGACCAGATGAATTTATTTTTAGAGTTCCAGCTGTTGTTGTTCCAAGTGCAAGTGCACCTGTTGTTCCATCTATACTAAATGCAGCGAGTGTTGAAGTTGATGTTCCTGCAACTGTTGTTGTTGCTAGATAGAAGTTGCCACCAGCATTTCTGAATGCCCACTGTGCAAGACCTGCTCCTGCAGAAAGTGCCAACTGAGGTGCATTAGATGAATAAACATTTAGCGCGTAAGATGGTGATGTCGTACCAACACCAATATTTCCTCCAAAGTATGATTTTGCAGCTCCTGCACCATAGAATGCGTAATCACTCGCTCCAGATGCACTGTTAGAGTAGAAAGCGTATGTTGAAGATGCTGAGCCACTTAAGTCAGATGCATAGTAACCATATAGATTTGTAATACCTCCAGCTCCATAGAAAGGTGCGTCAGAATTGAAGTTGTATAGATTACTCAAAACTCCATTTCCATTCTTTCTTGTGTAAGAGAACACGCCATTGACATTTGATATGTCTCCAGCTGAATCAATATGAATCTGTCCTTCAATTCCTGTAACTTCATCAACTATTCCAGATGGATGATCGACAGATACATATCCTGTTACACCAGCACCAAACGGTACTGTTGTTCCAACTCTCAACCAACCAAGTAATGATGTTAACGACTGTGTTGTAGAAGCTGCATCTGCTGTAAATACGTTTAGTGAATTATAATCTGAACTGTTTAGATAGAATCCAATATCACTTAATGACTGTGGTCCAACCCAGATCTGATGAGCATCAACTGGTTGATACGCAGCAGATAGTCCTGCAAGACCGTTAACTGTTAGTGTAGCTGGTAGAGATGATGTTCCAACACCCAATAGACCACTAAATACGTTTGTATTTGAGAATGTATTGAAGTCAGATAGCAGTGTAGAAGAAGCAAATGTCCATGTTGATGTTGAGAAGCTGTAAACTACTCCACTGCCATTCACTGCAAGACCACCAGAAGTTAATGACGGTAGTGTTAGTGTACCTACTGTAGCGAATGTTGATGATGATGTGTTGAATGATCCGTATGTTGTTGATGAGAATGCAAATGTGTTTAGTGCTGAGAAGTAGTTAGTATCACTTAGTAGTGTAGATGATGCAGCCGCTCCAGAAGATGGATCTATATATATAACCCCAGAAGAATTAGACTTTAGGAATCCAGCTGTAGTTGTAGCCAATGTTAGAAATCCTACATTTAGGTTAGTTGTACTTGCTGTAACAAATGATCCGTATGTTGTTGATGAGAAGTTGAATCGTGTTAGTGCTGAGAAGTAGTTGGTGTCAGATAGGAGGGTTGTTGAAGCACTACTACTTGATCCACCACCTAGACATGTTCCATTGATTGCGAAACATCCGTTTGTTAGGTTGAAGCCGACGTTAGATGTTGATGTTGCTTGGCCTGAGATGTTCAAACCTGACAGAGTTGTTGTTCCGAAACCTATAGCAGATACTGTAAGAGCAGAAGATCCAATTGTTATATCCTGTCCGTTATTGCCCAAGTTAAATGCGCTTCCAGTATCTGAATAAATCCCAGTCTCAGATATATAAACAGAAGCGGCACCTATCTTCAATGTTCCCTTAACATTTAGATTACCTTCTATTGTAGATGTTGCATTTGTTCCAGTAGCTATAGCGTTAAATGCCCAAAGTGTTGTAGTGCCAGATGTTCCATTGATTGAGAATGCTGGAATTGAAGTAGTTGATAGACCCTGAACTGTTGTAGTAGATAAGTATAGATTTCCTCCTGCATTTCTAAATGTCCACTGCGCAATGCCCGCCCCAGCTGACAATGACAATTGAGGTTGTGTTGATGAAGCAACAGTTAGCA